>SHVP01000031.1 GCA_009694165.1 Alphaproteobacteria bacterium | reverse complement strand
AACGGGACGGGACGCACAACCGGGCTGGACGCCCGCTTGCTCATCCCCATGCGGTGCGCTTTGCCGACGACCGCGTTCTTGGTGATGTCGAGACGCCGCCCGATCTCACTCGTCGAGAGGCCCTCTTTCCAAAGATTCTTTAAGGCGTCGATCCGTTCCGGGGTCCATTCGTACATGGCGTTGTTTCTCTCTCTTAGTTGATATGCCTTAGCCGGACGCGTCCTCTGCCCATCTCGCTCATACTATATGTACGGGGACCGGGCAACGGCTAACCCAATATGTAGGGTTTGGACCTACCCCATCGTTGCCATAGAACCGACCAAATCTGGCAATACATTCCTAGTTCAGATGCATATCGAGAACAGAAATGGTCCAATGATGCTTGATCACGCCAAAATCTGGCAGGCCATAGACCGACTCGCTCAAGAACGCGGGCTATCGGCGTCAGGTTTGGCGCGGCAGTCGGGTCTTGATCCAACGACCTTCAACAAGAGCAAACGGATGTCCCGCGAAGGTAAGCTGCGCTGGCCGTCGACCGAAAGCTTGGCCCGTATTCTTGGAGCAACGGGCGCGAGCCTCACCGAGTTTGCCGCCTATGCCGAACCGGAAACCGGCGAGGCACGACGCTTGCCGCGCACCGCGCTCGGCGACGCCGAGCGGCCCGGCCGTTTCGACGAGCAGGGCCAACCGGTGGGAACGAGTTGGACGCCGTTTTCGTTTCCCCCGCTCGCCGACGCCAAAGCCTTCGCCCTTGCCATCAAAGGCGAAGCGACGATGTTGCCGCTTAAGCCCGGCGACGTGGTCGTAGTGTCGCCCGGCACCGAAGCGCGGCCCGGCGATCGCGTCGTCGTACGTAGCAAAGCGGGACGATTGGTGTTGGGCGTGTTGCGCAGCCGAACGTCGACCTCGGTCGAGATCGGTCCGTGGGAAGGCGCGGCGCGACCGACATCGATTCCGTCCAACGATGTCGATTGGATCGCCCGCATCGTATGGGCGACCCAGTAGGCGCTAGCGGCTCAAGTCCTCGCCGGCGAGAGCGCGGCGGATCAGCGTCACCGACTCGGCGATTCCGTAGATCGCGATGAACGAGCCCAGCCTCGGCCCTTCCGACTGGCCGAGGAGGATTTCGTACAACGCCTTGAACCATGCCCGGAGATCGGAAAACGGGTGGCGCTTTCCGACTTCGTAGACTTGGTTCTGGATTGCCTCGGCCGTGGAATCGGCGGGCAGGGTTTCGAGCGTCTTCGCCAGGTCTTCCAAGGCCGTTCGCTCCTCGGGCGTCGCAGCGCGATAGCTTTTCTTGGGCTTCACGAAATCGCGGTAATAGGCGACGGCGTGGGTAACAAGGCGGTCCAGGAATGGCGCCGTGGCGCGGTTTAGGCCGGGCCTGGCGCGTTCGATGAAATACCAGACCACCGCCGGGTCTTCGCTGTGGCAGACCGAGGCGATGTTCAAGAGAACGCCGAAGCTCAAACCGGAATCGGGCGGCGGCGGTGGGTTGCCTTGGTGCAGATGCCACACCGGATTGTCGAGATGCTTCGCCGCGTCTTCCTTCACGAAGCTGCCGAGGAAGCCGACATATTCATCGACGGTGCGCGGGATCATGTCGAAGAACAGCCGCTTCGCCGTCTTCGGCTTTTGATACATGAACAGCCCGAGGCTTTCCTGGGGCGCGTAGCGCAGCCAGTCCTCGACAGCGAGGCCGTTGCCCTTCGACTTTGAAATCTTCTCGCCCTTGTCGTCGAGGAAGAGCTCGTAGGTGAACCCGGCCGGCGGCTTTCCGCCAAGGGCCCGACAGATCTGGCTGGAGAGCTTGACCGAGTCGATCAGGTCCTTGCCGGACATTTCATAGTCGACGCCGAGCGCGACCCAGCGCATCGCCCAGTCGGCCTTCCATTGCAGCTTGCAGCGTCCGCCGGTGACCAGCGTTTCGACCTTGGTGCCGTCTTCGTCGGTAAAGACGATGGTGCCGCGCGCCAGGTCGCGCTCGAGCAACGGCACCTGCAAGACTCGGCCTGACTTCGGCGAGACCGGCAAGAAGGGGCTGTACGTGGCGCGGCGTTCCGGCCCCAGGGTCGGCAGGATGATCCGCGTCACCTCGTCGTAGCGTTCGAGGACAAGACGCAGCGTCGCGTCGAAACGCCCGCTTTTGTAGCAGTCGGTCGCGCTCATGAATTCGTAGGAGAAGCCGAAGGCATCGAGAAACGCCTTGAGCCGGGCATTGTTGTGCTGGCCGAAGCTCGGATGCGTCCCGAACGGATCGGGGACCTGGGTCAACGGCATCCCCAGATACGGGGTGATTTTCTCCGGATTGGGGATGTTGTCGGGAACTTTGCGGAGGCCGTCCATGTCGTCGGAAAAGGCGACCAGACGGGTCGGAAGTCCGGTCAGGAGCCCGAAGGCGTGGCGGACCATCGTGGTCCGGGCGACCTCACCGAAGGTGCCGATATGGGGCAGGCCGGAGGGGCCATAGCCGGTCTCGAACAGGACCGGGCCAGCCTCGTCCGACCGCGGCCCCAGGCGGGTTTCCAGGGCCCGGGCCTCGACGAAGGGCCAGGCGTTGCTGTGGCGGGCGAGCTCGCGGAGTTCCGTCATTTTTTGGGACCAAAACCGGTGACGCGACGGCCCACCGTAGGCGGGGCTCGACCATGCGTCAATTCGAGCCTTGCTGTTGAAAACTCTTCCATCCCATTGATGCAGTGGACGGTTTCGTGATCCCAGCGGGTGCGTGACGGTTCGAACGCGTCTAGGCTGAGCGCAAAATACGCCTCGACCACCGGTCGGGACGAGGCCCCAAGGGGACAATGGCGGCTTCTGGCCAGACGCAAAGGCCAGAGCTCGATACCGGTTCGACCAGCTATCAGAGGCTGATCGAGATCGGCATCGCGCTGTCGACCGAGCGAAATCATAACCGGTTGATGGAGCGAATCCTCCTCGAGGCCAAGGAACTCGCCAACGCCGACGGCGGAACGCTGTATCTGCGGACCGAGACCGATCCGCTCATGTTTGAGATCGTGCGCACCGACTCGCTCGGCGGCACGACCGGCAAGCCGATCACGTTCCCGCCGCTCCGGCTCTACGACGAACAGACTAAAGAGCCGAACCACAAGAACGTCGCCACCCATGTCGCACTGACCGGGAAGACGATCAGCATCCTCGACGCCTACGAGACCGAGGAGTTCGATTTTTCCGGGACGCGTAAGTTCGACGGTGGCACCGGCTATCGTTCGAAGTCGTTCCTGACGGTGCCGCTCAGGAACCATCTCGGCGAAGTCATCGGCGTCATCCAGCTTCTGAACGCCCGCGAACGCGCCACCGGTGAAGTGGTTCCGTTCAGCAACGCCGTCCAACCCTTGATCGAGGCCATGGCCTCGCAAGCCGCGGTGGCGCTCGACAATCAGCATCTCATCGAAGCCCAGCGCGAACTTCTCAATTCGTTCATTCAATTGATCGCGAGCGCGATCGACGCCAAGTCGCCCTACACCGGCGGCCACTGCCAGCGCGTCCCGGTCCTCGCCGAGATGATCGCCAAGGCCGCCTGCGAGTCCAAAGACGGTCCATTCCAAGCCTTCGATCTGAACGAAGACGAATGGTACGAGCTGCATCTCGCGGCGTGGTTGCATGACTGCGGCAAAGTGACGACGCCGGAATACGTCGTCGACAAGGCGACGAAGCTCGAGACGATCTTCAACCGCATTCACGAGATTCGGCTGCGCTTCGAGGTCGTCAAGCGCGACCCCGAAATCGCGTACCTGAAAGCGGTGATGGCCGGCGGCGATGCGGCCGAACTGTTGAAGGCACACAAGGCGCGGCTCGCCGAGATCGACGAGGACTACAAGTTCGTCGCCGAATGCAACGTCGGTGGTGAGTTCATGGCCCCCGACAAAGTCGAGCGCCTGAAAAAGATCAGCGAGGTCCGCTGGCAACGCACCCTCGACGATCGCATCGGGCTTTCCCACGACGAGCTGCGGCGTAAGACGCGCGAGCCGGCGCCGCCCTTGCCAGCCGAAGAAAGGCTCTTGGCCGACAAGCCCGAGCACATCGTCGATTGGGACAAGACGTTGCCCACGGACGGCGGCAAGTACGGCTTTCGCCTCGACATTCCGAAGAACAAATTCAACCTGGGCGAGGTCTATAACCTCGGCATCAGTCGCGGCACGTTGACGAACGAAGACCGCTTCCAGATCGCCAACCCCGTCGTCCAGACGATCGTCATGCTCGAGCAGTTGCCATTTCCGAAGCATCTGCGCCGCGTGCCCGAATTCGCCGGCGGCCATCACGAGAAGCTCGACGGCACCGGCTATCCGCGCAAGCTCGAGATCAATCAGATGTCGGTGCCGGCGCGGATCATCGCCATCGCCGACATCTTCGAGGCGCTCACCGCCGCCGACCGGCCGTACAAGGCGCCGAAGACGTTGAGCGAAAGTATCAAGATTATGTCCTTCATGAAGAAGGACAAACACATCGATCCGGATCTGTTCGATCTGTTCCTCGGCGCCGGCGTCTTCCAGCAGTACGCCGAGAAATATCTGCGGCCCGAGCAGATCTACGCCGTCGACATCGCTCCTTACGTCAAGAAGCCAGTTGAGCCTCGTTCCGTACGTCGACCTGCGGGCTGATCCGTTGGTCCTACCCCTACGCCAATCCGGGGCGGCGCTTTCTTTGGACCGAACAGGGCCACGCCGCGCTTAGCCGAGCCGGCCGGCGATGAGGGCGGCGAGGACTATCCAGCCGACCCATTGATTGGATTTGAACGTGGCGAGGCAATCCTTGGGATCGTCGATGTAGACGCGCGCCGCTTGCCAGCCGAGATGTACGGCGGCGGCGAGGAGCCCGACGTAGAACAGCGGGCCGAGGGTGGCGAGAGCGCCGGCCATGCCCAGCAGCAGAATCGTTCCGCCGTAGAAGACGACAAGCCACGGCCGTGTTTGTCTGCCGAGACGCAGTGCCGACGATTTCAGCCCCAGCCGGGCGTCATCGTCCTTGTCTTGATGCGCGTAGATCGTGTCGTAGCCGATCGTCCACAGGATGCAGGCGGCGTAGAGAACGAGGGCCGGCATGGCGAGATCGCCCGTGACCGCCGTCCAGCCGACCAACGCGCCCCAGCTGAACGCCAAGCCGAGAACAATCTGCGGCCAATAGGTGACGCGCTTGAAGAGCGGGTACGTAAAGACGATCGGCAGCGACAGCACGCCGACCAGAATGGTCGCGAGATTGAACTGGAGCAGAATGACCAGGCCGACGATCAGTTGTAGGACTAGGAACACGATGGCGCCGGTCGTGGTGATCGCGCCGCTGGCCAAGGGGCGGAGCGCCGTGCGCGCCACGCGGCCGTCGAAATCCCGGTCGGCAAGATCGTTGGCGGTGCAACCGGCGCCGCGCATCACCAAAGCGCCGGCCGCGAACAACGCCATCAGGCCGAGGTCCGGCGTTCCGGGTGACGCCAGGGCGACGCCCCACCAGCAGGGGAACAGCAACAGCCAGAATCCGATTGGTCGATCGAGGCGGGCCAGCCGGCCATAGGGTCGTAATGAGGCCGGCAGAACATGGTCGATCCAGCTCGCCGTCGGCATGTCGCTTGCCGGCGCACGATTCGGCCTTGCCGTCGTCGTGTCGGTCATTCTGTCATTCATACGCTGCATTGCGGGGCTTCGGCAATTCGACTTGCCAGGTCGGCGCGGTCCCCGGTCATATGGGTGCATGGGGGACACCAAATCCGTGTCGCACAACGCCGAAGGCCTGACGCGATTGTTCGTCGCGGCGGATCTCGCGGCCGGCGTGGCGCTCGTTCTTCCCGATGCGGCCTCGCATTATTTAACGCATGTTCTGCGCGCCGCTTCGGGCGACGGCGTCCGCATTTTCAACGGCCGCGACGGCGAATGGGACGCGCGAATCGAAAAGCTCGCCAAGTCCGGGGTCCATCTTACGGTCGGCGAGCGCCTTCGCGCGCAAGCGGCCGAGCCCGATTTGTGGCTCGTCTTTGCGCCGATCAAACGCGCCCCCATCGACTATCTCGCTCAGAAAGCGACCGAGCTTGGCGTCTCGCGGCTTCAACCGGTGTTCACCCGTTACACCGCCGTGAGCCGCGTCAATGTCGATCGACTGCGCGCCAACGCCATCGAGGCCGCCGAACAAACCGGTCGCCTCACCGTGCCCGAGGTTGCCGAGCCGGTAACGCTCGACGCGATGATGGCCGCGTGGCCGCGGACACGACCGCTGGTTGTTCTGGACGAAACCGGGCAGGGCGCGCCGCTGGCCGAGGCCTTGGCCGGATCGACCTTGCGCGCCGCGAGCGCAGCCGCCATCCTGGTCGGGCCCGAGGGCGGCTTCGCCCCGGCCGAGCTTGACGCGCTGCGCGTCTTGCCGTTTGTTACGCCCGTCCGCCTAGGTCCCCGTATTTTGCGCGCCGACACAGCGGCGCTTTCGGCTCTGGCATGCTGGCAGGCATGGGTCGGCGATTGGCGCGACCCGCCGCACGGCGCGTGCCGGTAAACCACGAAGGAGCGTCAAGGCATCATGTCTGGTCTGCTGCCGCAAAGCGATTCTCCGATCGCTAGCAAAGACGACTTGGTCGCCTACATCGCGTCGGGGTCGAAGCCGCCGTTGGAGTGGCGCATCGGCACCGAGCACGAAAAGTTCGCTTACGATCTCACCAACTTTCGCCCGCTTCCGTACGACGGCCGTCCAGGCATTCGGGCGTTCCTCGAAGGCATGACGCGCTTCGGGTGGAAGCCGGTTGTCGAGAACGGCAATCCCATCGCGTTGTCGCGCGCCGACGGCGCCGCGGTCACGCTGGAGCCGGCGGGCCAAGTCGAGCTTTCTGGCGCGCCGCTCGATACCATTCACGAAACCTGCCGCGAGGTCACCGAGCACCTGAATCAGGTGAAGGAAGTCGGCGCGGAGATGAACATAGGGTTCCTCGGCCTCGGCTATCACCCGACCATGCGCGTCGAAGACATGCCGTGGATGCCGAAGTGGCGCTACGCGATCATGCGGCGCTACATGCCGACAAAAGGTACGCTCGGTCTCGACATGATGACCACGACCTGCACGGTTCAGGTCAATCTCGACTTCGATTCCGAAGCGACCATGATCAAGATGTTCCGGGTTAGCCTGGCGCTGCAACCGGTGGCGGTCGCGCTCTTTGCCAATTCGCCGTTTCGTCACGGCGGCCTGAACGGCTTTCAGAGTTTCCGCAGCCACGTCTGGACCGACACCGATCCCGATCGGTCGGGCACGCTGCCCTTCGTTTTCGAATCTGGTTTCGGGTTTGAGCGCTACGTCGATTACATGCTCGATGTGCCGATGTACTTCGTCTACCGCAAGGGGGTCTACATCGACGCCGCTGGCCAATCGTTCCGGGATTTCGTGGCGGGCAAGCTTCCGGCGTTGCCGGGTCAGCAGCCCGTCATCTCGGATTGGGTCGATCATCTGACCACGGCGTTTCCCGAAGTCCGCTTGAAGCGCTATCTCGAAATGCGCGGCGCTGACGGCGGACCCTGGAAGCGGCTCTGTGCGTTGCCGGCGCTCTGGACCGGACTTCTGTATGACCGGTCGACGCTCGATGCGGCCTGGGACCTGGTCAAAGACTGGACTCCTGAGGAGCACGAACAGCTTCGCGACGACGTGCCGCGTCACGGTCTCGCCACGCCGTTCCGCAAGGGAACGCTCGGCGACGTTGCGGTTCGCGTCGTGGCCTTGGCCCGCGATGGACTCCGGCGTCGCGCCAGGCTTGATTCGACGGGCCAGGACGAATCCCATTTCATCAATACCCTCGCCGATATCGCCGATCGCCGGAAAACTCCGGCCGACGATCTGATCGATCTCTACAAGGGCCGCTGGCAAGGCCGGGTCGAACCGGTCTTTACCGAGTTCGCCTACTGAAGAGGGATCGCCGCCGGCGTTGATGCCGGTCGCGGCCCTGGCGTAGGCTATGCGGAGCAAGGGGTCGCGGCATGGCGTTCAAGCTCGGTGAATTCTTCGGTCGTTTGCTCGCCGGTGGCGAGGCCGATGCGCCACCCGAACGCAGCGCGGCCGTCGACTACAAAGGCTTCGCGATTGCACCAATGTTTCGCCGCCAGGGCGGGCAGTGGCTGACCGCCGGCGTCATTTCCAAGACCATCGCCGGCGCCGTGAAAGAACATCACTTTGTCCGCGCCGAAACCCACGGCAGCCGCGAGCTGGCGGCGGATTTCGCCCTGATCAAGGCCCGCCAGATCGTCGACGAACGCGGCGAGCGGATCTTCACCGCCGATCCGCGGCACACCTTGCAGTAGGGCCGGCGTCCACGAGGACATTAGCCCCGTCATTACCGCGGCTTCCAATATCCTGATCGGGCTTTCGATCGTGTTCATGCTGGTCATGGAGGCCTTGCGACGGCGCGGCGAGCGGTTACGATTGGCTCCCACGACGGCCCCATAACGTCCCCCACTAAATCTCAGAGGATTAGGATGCCTGCTACCGTTCTGACCTTCGCCGCCTCTGCTCACGGCAGCCAAAAGCGCAGCAACACGACCGAAGCGCGGCGCCGGGTTTTCTTCGAGCCCTTTACGAAAGAAACCGGCATCGCCATCGAGATCGATGAATGGGCCGGCGGCATGCCCGAGCTTCGTGAGCGCAAAGCTTCGGGCCGGACCTGGGACATCTTGTCGATGGGCCTCGATTCGCTGGCCTTGGCCGGTTTGGAAGGCCTGCTCGAACCGCTCGATATCGCCAGCCTCGGCGGCAAAGGCCGCTTCTTCTCTGGCGCCGTGGTCGAACCGTTCGGGGTTCAGAACCTCATGGCGGGGAACGTCGGCTCCTATTCGGCGGCCGGCTTCGGCGGGCAGCGTCCGACATCGCTCGACGATTTCTGGGACACCCAGAAATTTCCCGGCAAGCGGGCCTTGCCGCGCCATCCGCAGCAGCTTCTCGAATTCGCGCTGATCGCCGACGGCGTTGCCCCGGCCGATCTCTATACGGTACTCGCGACCGACGCCGGGATCGATCGGGCCATCGCCAAGCTCGATCGCCTCCGGCCGCATCTCACCTTCTTCAAGACGCTGGCCGAATCACCTCGCATGCTGGTCGATGGCGAGGCGTCGATGACCCTCATCAACAGCCATTTCATCTCGCACGCCGCGGCCCAGACCGGCAAACCGCTCGGGGTGATTTGGGACGGCATGTGTTTGTGCGGCGGCGCCTGGACGATCCCGACCGGCGGCAGCAAGCGCGTCGCCGCATCCGAGTTCATCGCGTTCGCCAACCGCGACGACCGCCAAGTCGAATTCGCCAATGCCCTCGAGATCGGTCCGGTCACCACCAGTTCCATCTCGAAACTGCCGGCCGATGTCGCCGCCCGCCTGCCGACCGCTCCGGCCAACCACCGCCGTTCCTTCGTGTTCTCCGGGCGCTTCTGGGCCTTCGACGGCTCGCCGGCCCGGACGAAATACGCGGCCTGGCTCGCCGGCGTCGCGCCGCCGGCCTGACGGGCGCGACGGACGTGGCCATGTTCGATCTCGTCATCGAGCGCGGCACCGTCGTCACGCCGACCCGATCGTTCGCCGCCTCCGTCGCGATTACCGAGGGCCGCGTCGCCGCCTTGCCGGCACCGAGCGAGACGGTGTCGGCGCGAGCCCGCATCGATGCCGCCGGTCGCCTGGTGCTGCCCGGCCTCGTCGATGCGCATGTCCATTTCCGCGAACCCGGCCTCGTCCGCAAGGAAGGCTTCGCGACCGGTTCGAAAGCCGCGGCGGCGGGTGGCGTCACCACCGCGATGGTCATGCCGACCGACGATCCGCTGACCCTCACCGTCGAGGATTTTCACGCCAAGGCGGCGCTCGCCACCGGCAAATCCCACATCGACGTCGCCTTGCAAGCCCTGGTCGGGACCGACGTGTCGCGAGTCGAAGGCTTGGCCAAAGCCGGCGCCGTGTCGTTCGAGTTGTTCATGGCCGACTTCGATCCGCCGCATCGCCTCGACGATCCGGCGTCGCTCGTCAAAGCGCTTCGTGCGGTCGCGGCGGTGGGCCGTGTCGCCGGAATCACGCCGGGCGATCACGCGAGCGTCAAGAGCCGGCTGCGCAGTTTGCGCCAAAGCGGCGCCGGTACGCCCCGCGACTATCCGCGCTTGCATCCGCCGAGCGTCGAGGCCGATGCCGTAACGAAGCTTGCCGCCGCCGTTGCTACGGCCGGCGCCGAAGCGATCGTCCGTCAGATCAGTTGTCGGGCATCGGTCGAGGCGTTGCGGGCAGCGCGGCAGAGCAATCCGCGCCTGCACGGCGAGGTTAATCCGCATCATCTGATTCTCGACGCGAAGGCCTTGGATCGTCTCGGACCGTTCGCGCTGGTGGCTCCGCCGTTGCGCATCGCCGACGATATCAAGGCGCTGTGGGCGGCGATCGCCGATGGAACGTTGGAAGTCGTCTCGACCGATCACGCCCCGCATTTGCCGGTGGAGAAAGATGCGGGCCGCTCCGCGTTCTGGAACGCGCCGACGGGGTTCCCCGGCTTGCAGACGCTCCTGCCGCTGATGCTCGATCAGGCGGCCCAGGGCCGCTGGTCGTACGGCGATATCGTCCGCTGCTGCGCCGAGACCCCGGCGCGGATGTTCGGGCTCTATCCGCGCAAAGGCTCGCTCGCGCCTGGCTCCGACGCCGACATCGTCCTCGTTGATCCCGAGGCGACGACCGTGATTACCGACGTCGATCAATACACCAAGGCGGGACGAACGCCCTTCGCCGGACAACGGGTCAAAGGCAAGCCGGTCCTGACGCTGTTGCGCGGCGAAGTCGTGATGCGCGACGGCCGTGTGGACGGCACGCCACGCGGCTGCCTCGTGACGCCGAAAGCCTAAGAGCCATGGCCGATCTTCTGTTCAAGAACCTGGCGCTTCTCGATGTCGCGGCCGGCCGCTTAGCGGCGCAGGCGGGGATTGAGCACGTCGCGCACCCGGTCGCCCACCAGGTTGATGCTCATGATGGTGAACAGCAGCGCGAAGCCCGGATAGAGGCTGATCCAGTAGGTGCCGCTCAGCAGGTATTCGAAGCCGTTGGCGATCAGCAGGCCGAGCGAGGGTTCGGTGGGCGGCAGCCCGAGGCCAAGGAAAGAGAGCGTCGCCTCGATCGAGACCGCGTGGGCGACCTGCACGGTGCCGACCACGATCATCGGCGGCAGGCAGTTGGGCAGCAGGTGTTTGAACACCACCCGGAGCGCGCCGAAGCCGAGCCCGCGCGCCGCCCCGATGTACTCGCGTTCCTTTTCGGCCAAGGCGGTCGCGCGCATGATACGGGTGTAGATCGCCCACTGGGCGACGATCAGCGCGATCACCAGCTTGTCGATCCCCGGCCCCAGCACCGCGATCAGGATGAGTGCGATCAGAATCGAGGGGAAGCCCAGCTTCATGTCTACGAGGCGCATGATGACGGTGTCGACCAGGCCGCCGAAATAGGCCGCCGCCAGCCCGACGCAGATGCCGAGCATCTGGGCCACCACCGCGCTGGTGATGGCAACCATGATGCTGAGCCGCATCCCATAGACGATGGCGCTCAGCATGTCGCGCCCGACGCCGTCGGTGCCCAGCCAGGCGGTGACGCCGTTCATCATCTTCTCGCCCGGCCTCAGGCGCCCGTCGAGGATGCTCAACTTGGCGAGGTCGTAGGGATCGGTGGGCGCGATCCAGGGGGCGAGCAGCGCGACCGCGATCGCCGCGATGGCGGTCAGGAAGGCGACCGCGGCGATCGGGTCCTCGCAATATTCGCGAGCGAATTGCAGCAGGTGCGACTCGCCGCCCGGTCGTTCGGCGCCGGCCTTGGGCGCGGGCGCGCTCATCGCCGCGCTCCGTAGAGGCGCACCCTGGGATCGATCAGCGAATAGGCGATGTCGACGGTGAGGTTGATGACGATGAACACCAGCACCGTGATCGCCAGGTAGGTCACCACCACCGGCCGGTCGAGCAGGTTGATGGAATCGATCAGCAGCTTGCCCAATCCGGGCCAAGCGAACACCGTTTCGGTGACCAGGCTGTAGGCGAGCAGGGTGCCGAACTCGAGGCCGAGCACGGTGACGATCGGGATCAGGATGTTCTTGAGCAGGTGCACGAACACCACCCGGCGCGAAGACAGCCCCTTAGAGTGGGCGAACTTGATGTAGTCGAGGTGGATCGCCTCGCGCATGCCGCTGCGGGTCAAGCGGATGATCAACGCCATCTGGGTGAGCGACAGGCTGATCGCCGGCAGGATCAGGTGGGCGAACCCGCTCGGGGTGAGGAAGCTGAAGCGCAAGCCCCACACGTCCACCGTCGCGCCCCGCCCGATCGCCGGCAGCCAGCCCAGTTCGATCGAGAAGACGACGATCAGGATGATGCCGAACCAGAAGGCGGGCAGGCTGAATCCCATGATCGAGCCGGCCATGATCAGCCGGCTGCTCCAGGCGTCGGGCTTGAGGCCGGCCCAGAGGCCGAGCGGAATGCCGAGCACCACTGTGAGCGTCATGGAAAACACGGCGAGTTCGAGGGTCGCCGGCATGCGCTCCAGCAACAGCTTGTAGACCGGCGTGCCGAACACGAACGACCGCCCGAGATCGCCGCCCAGCATGTTCTTGATGAAGACGATGTACTGTTCGTGCAGCGGCAAGTGGAGGCCGAGCTGGACCGTGGCCGCCGCCCGGCAGGCGGTGCCGCAGTCGTCGGTGACAAGGATTTCCATCGGGTCGCCGACCACCATGACGCCGAAGAACACCAGCAGCGTCATCACCAGGACGACGATGGCGCTCTGCATCAGGCGGCGAACGATGAAGGCGGTCATGCGGCGGGGCTCGGGGCGACGGACGGGCTAGCGGCGATCCGGCCGGCGGCGGGCCACTGCCGCGCGACCGGCGCCGACGAGGGGCTTGCCACCGGCGGCAGACGCGGCGAGTATGCGGATCGCGTTTCTGTCATTCCCATTTCGCCACGGCCGGCAACCGTATCGCTACCATGTTTGCCAGGTGACGACCAACACTTCGCCGGCCCCGCTCGCCGGCCCCGGCCCCGCCGACCGTTCCTCCAGCAACCCCCACCCAGGAGCAGCAACCATGTCCACCGGCGCGGCGCCCCAGCGCCCCTTTCGGCCCAGCGTGACGGCGATGCGCCACGTAGTCTCGGCCGGTCACCACATGGCGTCGCTGGCCGGGTTCCAGATGCTCGAGGCAGGCGGCAACGCGATCGATGCCGGCATCGCCGCGGCGCTGGCGACCAACGTCCTGCAGTGCGAGCTGACCGGGCTTGCCGGCATCGCGCCTGCGGTCATCCACCTAGCCGATAGCGGCCGCACCGTCTCGGTGACGGGCAGCGGCCCGTGGCCGAAGCTCGCCACGTGCGAGTATTTCCACAAGCACCACCGCGGCGAGATCCCGCTGGGCATCCTCGAATCGATGGTCCCCGGCGCGGTCGATTCCTACCTGATCTGCCTGGCCGAGTTCGGCACCATGTCGTTCGCCGAGGTCGCCGCGCCGGCAATCCGGCTGGCGCGCGACGGGTTCCCCATGTACCCGCTGCTCGCCCAGTTGATCCGCGAAAAAACGATCCCCTGGCCGACCACGCGGGCGGTGTTTTTTCCGAACGGCAAGCCGATCGAGCTAGGCGAGGTGTTCGTGCAGGCCGATCTCGGCCGCACGCTGCAGTTTCTCGCCGACGAGGAGAAAATGGCTTCGCGCGGCGGGCGCAAGGCAGGGCTGGAGGCGGTCCACGCCGCCTTCTACCGCGGCGACATCGCGCGCAAGATCGACGCTTACTACCGCGCCGAGGGCGGCCTGGTGCGCTACGAGGACATGGCGGCCTATCGCGGCCGGGTACGGCCAACCGTCGCCAGCCGCTTCGCCGGCGTCGACGTGCACGTGGGCCCGTTTAACGGCATCCACTTCATCGAGGCGCTCAACATTCTCGACGGCTTCGACCTCAAGGCGATGGGGCACAACTCGGTCGCCTACATCCACACGATGACCGAGGCCTTCAAGCTCGCCTTCGCCGACCGCGAGGCCTATGTGGGCGATCCCGACTTCGTCGACGTGCCGGTGGCCATCCTCACGTCCCGCGCCTACGCCGACGAACGGCGCCGCCAGATTCGTCCCGACCGCGCTTGGCCAGACGTGCCGTCGCCGGGCGACGTCGGGCGGGCCGCCAAGGCCGGCGGCGCGCCGTCCGGCCGCCAGCCCGAGCGCCAGGCCATTCGCCAGGACGGCGGCACCTCGTATCTCTGCGCCGTCGACAGGCAGGGCAACGCGTTCTCCATGCTGGTCAGCGGCGGCAACGCCAACGCGCCGGTGGTGCCCGGCACCGGCTTCGGGCTCGCCCACTTCGGCATCTGCGGCTGGACCGATCCCAAGCACCCCAACGCGGTGATGCCGGGCAAGCGCACCCGCACCGCCGGGCCCGCCATCGCCATCCGCGAAGGCAAGATGGTGATGCCGTTCGGCACGCCCGGCAGCGACGTCATCCCCCAGGCGATGACCCAGGTGCTGTGCAACATGCTGCTGTTCGGCATGGACCCGCAGCTCGCCGTCGAGATGCCGCGCTTCGCCTCCTATAGCTTCCCGGCGCTCTTCTATCCGCACGCCTACGTGCCGGGGCTGCTCAAGGTTGAGGAAAGTCTGGCCGCCCGCACCGCCGACGCATTGACCAAGCTTGGCCACGTGATCGAGGTGTGGCCGGAGCGCATCTGGCGCGCGGCTTCGGTCTGCGCCATCGTAAAGAACCTCGAGACCGGCGTGCTCAGCGGCGGCGCCGATCCGCGCCGCGACGCCTACGCCATCGGCTGGTAGGGACGGGACCATGAACGCGACCGCAGCGCAGCCCGCCCGCCGAGACGGCGGGCGCAAGTGCCGGATCGGCATCGACGTCGGCGGCACTTTCACCGACTTCGTGCTGGTCGACATGGCGTCTCGCGCCATGACCCGCTTCAAGGAGCCAAGCGTGCCCGGCGACCCGTCGCTCTCCATCGAACGCGGGCTGCCGGCCCTGATCGCGCGCGCCGGCGTCACGCCTGCCGACATCGAGTTGATCGTCCACGGCACGACCTTGCTGGTGAACGCCATCATCCAGCGGCGCGGCGCGCGGATCGCGCTGGTGGTCTCGAAGGGCAACCGCGGCATCCTCGAGATCGGGCGCGCCAACCTAGCGCACACCCAGGACTTCACGCTCCGCAAGGAAGAGCCGCTGGTCACCCGCGACCTGATCTTCGAAACGAGCGCGCGCCTCAAGGCCGACGGCACCGTGGTCGCCGAGGCCGACCAGCGGGAATTCGACGCCATCGCCCAGCGCCTCAAGGCCGAAGGGGTGGACGCGGTGGCGGTGCAGCTCCTGCATTCGTTCCGCTTCCCCGATCTCGAACGGCAGGTGGCAGAGGCCTTGCGCGCCCGCCTGCCCGACGTACCGGTGACCGAGTCGGCGCACATCTGGCCCGAGTTGGGCGAGTTCGAGCGCTCGCTGGTGTCGCTGATGAACGCCTACGTGCAGCCGATCATGGACGCCTACCTGGCACGGCTCACCGAGCGGGTGAAGAAGCTGGGGGTGAGCGCGCCGATCTACATCACCGCCTCCAACGGCGGCACCATCACGGTCGAGACCGCCGTCGACCGGCCGATCGACACCATCCTGTCGGGCCCAGCCTCGGGCGTGGTGGCGGCGACCCGGGCGGCGGATGTCGCCGGCATCCGCAACCTGGTCACCATCGACATGGGCGGCACCAGTTGCGACGTCTCGGTGGTGCTGGACGGCGAGCCGAGCTTCACTACGCTCTCGCACGTGGGCGAGTTCCCGCTGATCCTGCCGGTCCTCGACGTCTCGGCGATCGGCGCCGGCGGCGGCTCGATCATCTGGGTCGATGCGCAGGGTGTGCTCAAGATCGGGCCGAGGAGCGCCGGCGCCGACCCGGGGCCGGTGTGCTACAGCCGCGGCGGCACCGAGCCCACGGTCACGGACTGCTACCTCTTGGTGGGCTACATCGACCCGAAGCACTTCCTGGGCGGGCGGATGGCGCTCGACCGCGCGGCCGCGGAGCGCGCGCTCGAAGGGATCGCCGACCAGATCGGCCTCGAGGGCCCCGACCGCGCGGTGTGGGCGGCCTCGGCGGCGCTTCAGGTCACGACGGCCGTAATGGCCGCCGAACTCAACAAGGGGCTCGCCCGGCGCGGCGAGGATCCGCGCGACTTCGCGCTGATGGCCTTCGGCGGCGCCGGGCCGACGCACGCCAACCTGCTGGCGGTGGAGAGCGGGCTTTCCTCGCTAATCGTGCCGCCGGCCTCAAGCACCTTCTGTGCCCTTGGCGCCATCCTGGCCGACGTCAAGCGCGACTACGTGCGCTCGCACCACGTGGGCCTCGACCAGCCGGGTGCGGCGGCGACGCTCAAGACCATCTTCCGCGAACTCGAGGCCGACGCGCGGGCGTGGATCGAGCGGGAAGGCGACCTCCTTGGCCGGCCGGAGTTTCTGGTCACCCTCGAGATGCACTACACTGACCAGGCCTTCGAGCTGCAGGTGACGCTGCCCGACGCGCTCCGCGTTGAGCCCGACGAGGCGGCGATCACCGAGCTGTTCCATCAGGCGCACGAGAAGCTCTATGGCTTCCGCGACCGCGACAGCAGCGCCGAGGTGACCACCCAGCGCCTGCAGGTGATCGGCCGCATGCCGCCCATCGAGTTTCCCGAGGCACCGGCCGGCGGGCGGGCGGAGGCGATCGGCCGGCGGCGGGTCTACCACGAGGGGACGTTCCTCGAGGTTCCGGTCTACGACCGCAAGACGCTGGGCCGCGACGCGACGGTCAAGGGCCCGGCCATTGTCGAACAGGAGGACGGCACCACCTGGATCGTTCCCGGGTGGAACGCCGCGGTGGATCGGATCGGCAACTTGCTGGTCGAACCGGCAGCGCGAGGTGGGTGATGCAACTCGATAAAATCCTGCTGGAGATCATGAGCCGCAAGGTAGCGGCGGTCGCCGACGAGATGGCGCTGACGTTGAAGCGCACCTCGCGGTCCTCGTTCGTCAAGGAGGCGGCGGACTTCGGGGTGGGGGTGGCGGACCTCAAGGGCCGCATCTTCGCCTGGCCGAGCGATTCGACGGTCTCGGGCGTCTCGTCGATCTTCTATCCGATCGAGGGCGTGCTGAAGCAGTTCGACGATCTCGAGCCCGGCGACGTGATCGGCACCAACGACGCCTACACCTCCGACGGGCTCGCCACGCACCTCCCCGACTACCACCTGGTGCGGCCCTATTTCCACGACGGCAAGATCGTCGCCTACGGCTGGTGCTTCTGCCATTTCTCGGACGTCGGCGGGCGCACGCCCGGGAGCGTGTCGTCCTCCAACGCCGACATCTTCCAGGAAGGCCTGCGGGTGCCGCCGATCAAGCTCGTCAAGCGCGGCGTGCTGAACGAGGACTTCGTCAAGATCTTCCGCGCCAACAGCCGCACGCCCGACGTCAACATGGGAGACTTCAAGGCCCTCTTGGCGGCCTTGCACACCGGCGCCCAGCGGATCGAGCGGCTGATCGAGCGCCACGGCGCCGAAACGCTGCTGAACGCCCAGGAGCAATTGCAGGCCTATTCCGAGAGCAAGTCGCGCACCGTGCTGCGCCAGCTACCTGACGGGGTCTACGAGTTCTGGGACTACGTTGACGACGACCTAGTGAGCCGCATCCCCTACCGCATTCGGCTCAAAGTGACCATCGCTGACGGGCTGGTGAACATCGACCTCACGGGCACCGATCCGCAGGTCGAGGCGTCGTTCAACTATCCCTCCATGGGCAAGCTCCGCAGCGGCTTCACCCGGCGCATCGTTACTTTCATCTGCACCTGCGACAAGACGATCCCCTTCAACGCCGGCATCTTCCGGCCGCTCAGCATCACCAATCCGCCGGGCCACGTGCTCAACGCCGAGTACCCTGACGCCATCAGTTGCCGGGTGGATACCACCCGCCGGCTCAACGACGTGATGAACGGCATCCTTCTCATGGCCGCGCCCGAGCGCATGGCGGCGCCGGCCGGCGGCGCGAGCGTCACGCTGGTGCTGGCCGAGCGCGCCGCCCAGGGCGGCAAGCCGATCGTCAACGTCATCCAGTCGATGCGCGGCGGCATGGGCGCCTACAAGGGCGGCGACGGCGTGGACGCCCGCGACGTCAGCTACGTCAACATGAAGAACCAGCGCCTCGAGACGATCGAGAACCAGTCGGGCGTGATCGTCCACGAATACGACATCCGCCCCGATTCGGGCGGCCCCGGGCAGTGGCGCGGCGGCGTGGGGCAGGCGATGACCTTCGAGGTGCTGAAAGACGGCAGCGCCGTCCTGGTGCAAGGCGCGGACCGTCTGCGCTTTCCCGGCTGGGGCGTGCTAGGCGGCCGGCCGGCGGCGCCATTCCGCATCGTCCTCAACCGCGGCCGGACGGGCGAGCGGCAGCTCTCCAAGATCGACCGCCTGCAGGCCAATGCCGGCGATTTCGTCACCGTCATGATGCCGGGCGGCAGCGGCTACGGCGATCCCTTCCTGCGCGACCCCGAGCTGGTGCGCCGCGACGCGCGCTTCGGCTTCGTCAGCCGCGAGGGCGCCGAGCGCGACTACGGCGTGGTGATCGGGGCGGGCGGTGTCGACGTCGAGGCGACCGCGCGGCTCAGGCGCACCCGCCAACGCGAGAACGTCCGTTCCGACTTCGACTTCGGGCCGGAGCGCGAGGCGTGGGAGAAGGTCTTCGACGATGCCACCATGCTCGACCTCAACCGCCGGCTGTTCGCCCTGCCCAAGTCCGAACGCCAGGCCAAGCGCCGGCAAATCTTCGAGCGCACGGTGCCCGACCTACCGGCTTCGGGCGAGGGATCGGTGGCGGCGGCGATCGGCGATCCGGATGCCGCGCGGGCGCGGCTGCGCCAGGCGATCCGCGACGTCTTGGGCGAGCGCACGGCCGCCGAATAGGGCCCCGCCGGCGCCGCCCGGCCGCCGGCGCAAACGAAAAGGGCCCCTCCCGCCTGGAGGGGCCCTTCGGGTAAGTGTCGGCTTACGGTAAGCCGCCGCTTACGCGATCACTTTTTCTTGGCGCTTTGCGCGAGCGTCCACTGATCCGAGCGCGACACCACGGCGATGTCGGCGCGCGACGCCCAAACGGCTTTCGGCCAATGCAGGATCCACGCCGCCACATCTTCGGCGGCGATCGCCATGGCGTTCTTCATCAACTGATCGCGCTTCTTGACGTCGATCTCGGTGTTTAGCTCCGCCGCCAACACGTCGAAGTCGCGGTTGCCGTAGCGGCCCCAGTTGGCGATGCCCAGCGCTTCCTTCGGGTTGAAGGTGTGGAGCGAGGTGATCAGCGAGCCGGGATCGGAGTTCACCGAGCCGAGCGAGGCCAGCGAGAAGCTGTGCGTGCCGTTGCCCTGGCGCGAGGTGTAGGCGGCTTCCGGCACCACCTCGACGGTGGTCTTGATGCCCACCGCCGACAGCATTTGCGCCACCGCCTCGCTCAGCTTAACGTCGTTGCCGTAGCGCGCCGGGGGCGTGTTGATGACGAGCTGGAAGCCCTCGCCGTAGCCTGCCTGCTGCAGCAGCTTCTTGGCCCCCTCGGGGTCGTACTTGGTCGGCTTGAGGTCGGGATGATGGCCGGGGGCGCCCGGAAACACGATCTGGCCGGCCGGGATCGCCTGCTTGTCCATGATCCGCTCGACGATGGCGTCGCGATTGATCGCCATGTCGATCGCCTTGCGCACCCGCCAGTCGCGCAGCGGGTTGGGGGTCATCACCTCGCCGCTCATGGTCTTGACGTTGGGCGAGCGCAGGCGGGTGTGGTCGCCAGCGAGCAGGACGGCGCGCCGCGACGGGCCCGAAGTGACCGACACCTTGGGGTTCTTTTCCAGGCTCGCGACGTCGGTGGTCGGCACGTTGTCGATCAGATCGACACTGCCGTTGAGAAGCGCGGCCACGCGCGCGGAGGGATTGGTGATCGGCTTCATCACCACCTTGGTCCAGTTCGGCTTGCCACCCCAGAAGTCGGGGTTAGCGGCCACCGTCAAGCTTTCGCCCTGGCGGAACTCGACGAACTTGTAGGGCCCGGTGCCGATCATGCCCTTGCCGGCGTTGTAGTCGTCGGGTTTGAGGCCGGCGGCGTGCTTCCTCGAGATGATGTGGGCGATCGAGAGATCGTCGACGGTGAGCGGATAGGGGGCCGTGGTCTTGATCTCGACGGTGAAGTCGTCGATCTTCTTGTACTCCTTGCCGCCCTGGAGGAAGTAGCGGTCCATCGGCACGGTGGCGCCAGGAATGCCAGCTTGGACGCGCTCGACGGTGAAGATCACGTCGTCGGCGGTGAAGGGCGAGCCGTCGTGCCACTTGACGTTCTTGCGGAGCGACAACCGCACCGTCTGGGGGTCGATCACCTGCCAGCTTTCCGCCAGGCCCGGCAGCAGCTCGGCGTTCGGCCCCTGCTTCGAGAGCGTGTCGAAGATGTGGTCGGCGACCGACAGGTTGATCCAGTTGTTCCGGAAGTGCGGATCGAGCGACGTCGTCTCGTTCTGCACGCCCATGGTCAACGTCTCGGCCGAAAGCGCGCCGGCGACCAGCGTGCCGGCGACGGCGCCAATCAGAGCACCGGTTATCCTCCGCATCTGTGTTCCTCCGCTGGGTGAAAGGGGACGAGCCTTGCTTGGACGGCGAGCGCCCTTGGAAACCGCCACGACGACGGCTGCGGCTCGGCACATGCGGGCGATGGGTAGGGACAGCTCCGTTGGCGCCGCAGGGCCTTCGGCCGATCAGCCGCGCGGCGACGGAAAGCCGCCGCAAATTAAAGGTTTACGCAACCGCCTGTGTCAAGCGTATTCTTGCCCGCTGAGGATCGCTAATCCATCAAATTTTGACGAGAACGGCCTACATCGGCCGACACCACTTCAACAAGACCAAGAAGCGGAAAGACGCAAGCGAATGGATTGAGATTGCGGCTCCTTCCATTGTCGAACGGGAGACGTTCGAGCGCGAGGTCACCGGCGAGCGGATCCGCGACAAGATTGCCGCTTCTAAGAAGAGGGGCATGTGGATGGGCGGGTTCGTGCCCCTTGGCTACGACGCCCGGGGTTGCAGCCTGGCGATCAACCACGTAGAAGCCAAGATTGTCCGCACGGTCTTCACGCTCTACCTCGAGCACGGCAACGTGCGCCGGGTGAAGCAGGTGCGCCCGAGTTCGAGAATTTCGCCGGGATAGGTTTTCACCGCCGTCAGATCGAATTCCGATTCCGAGTAGTAGCCGCAGTCGGCGGCGACGCTGGCCTTGAGCAAGCGATACGTCCCGACGATGCGCGGCACCGGTCCGCCGACCGAACGGTCGACGACCAGAAGATGGTCGCAGAATTCGTCGAAGCGATCGGCGTCGCGCCCATGTTCTCGAAGAAGACTTTGTAACGCAGCTCCTGAGCGGCGCGAATTTCATCGCCGGACCGGGCCAAGTGTACGTCCAGATCGAAGCCGATATCTTGCGGTAACGACATTCCACACCCCCAGGGCTGCGACGTCGGGGGTATGCATGCCAAAGAAATGCGACAGCGTGATGCGGCTTCCGAGACGGTTTTATGTCAGCGCCATCCGTGCCGATGCAGGCAGGCAACGGGCTAGGACGGAAGGATGTTTCGGTGTTGTGACTGCGCCGACGCGGCCGTGGCGTCGGATCAACGCGCGGTGGTGGATACCAGCGTGGTGTGAGCGCGGCTCGGCGGCGGGCCGTCGACGGTGACGGCCGGAACAGCTCCGGTCCAGCGCTCGACTTCGACCAGCGCCGTCTGCGCGGTCGAGCCTTGGGCAAGTTTCGACGTGCCGATGTCGATGGTCAGCATGTTCGGATTGCCGTGGCGGTCGGGCGTTCCCGGCGTTCCCGGCTCGACGGGGTCGTACCAGGCGCCGGTTGCAAGCACGATGACCCCGGGGCGGACCGCGTCCGAAACCGTGGCTCCGGCCAGGCACGCGCCGCGATCATTGAAGATGCGGACAACGTCGCCATGGGCGATGCCACGGGCCGCGGCGTCGGCTGGGTTCAGGGTCATCGGCTCGCGGCCGCGAATCTTCGAGCTGCGGCTGACGCCGGTCGGATCCATCTGGCCGTGCAGCCGCGTCGACGGCTGGCACGAGATCAGGTGCAGCGGAAAGCGTTTCGCCTTGGTGCTGCCCAACCATTCGGCGGGTTCCAGCCACGTCGGATGACCGGGGCAATCGTCGTAGCCGAAGCCGGCGACGGTTTCGGAGAAAATCTCGATCCGTCCCGACGGCGTCTTCAACGGATGACGCGCCGGATCGGCGCGGAAGTCGCCATAGAGAATGTGCGGTTCGGCCGGCGGCGGCAGCTCGACGAAGCCTTGATCCCAGAATTCCTTGAAGTTCGGCAAGGTGATCTCGGCCTGGGCCGCCTGCTGACGATAGATCGCGTAGAGATGTTCGAGCCACGCCATTTCGTCGCGGCCTTCGGTGAAGGCGTCCTTGTACCCGAACCGTGCGGCGAGATCGGTGAAGATCGCGTAGTCGTCCCGGGCCTGGCCCACCGGGCGAATGGCGCGGTGCATGGCCAACAGGTACTTCTCGTAGGGCCCGGCCGCCATGTCGTTCCGTTCCAGCGTCGTCGTTGCCGGCAAGACGATGTCGGCGTGGCGCGCCGCCGCCGTCCACCAGATCTCGTGAACGATCACGGTGTCGGGGCGCCGCCAGCCGGCGAGGAGCCGGTTGAGATCCTGATGGTGATGGAACGGATTGCCGCCGCACCAATAGATCATGCGGATATCTGGCAGCTGAATGGTCCGGCCGTTGAAGGAAATTTCTTCGTTCGGGCGCAGCAACAAATCGGAGATGCGCGCTACCGGAATCGCATCAGGCGTCGGGTCGTTGCCTTCGGGCATGGCCGGCGAGGCCACGGGATTGCGCGGATTGCCGCCGCGGTTTGTCGAGCCGTAGCCGAAGCCGATGCCGCCGCCGGGAAGCCCGATCTGGCCGAGCATGGCGGCGAGCGCGACGGCGGCCCAGAACGGCTGCTCGCCGCGATGCGCCCGTTGCAACGACCAGCTCGCCATGATCATAGTCCGCGACGACGCCATGCGCCGCGCCAAGCCTCGGATCGTATCGGCATCGAGGCCGGAGATCTCTGCCGCCCAATCTGCGGTCTTCGGCTCGCCGTCGTCGGCGCCTTCGAGATAGCGCTGGAACTTCTCAAAGCCGGAGGCGCAGCGCGCCAGGAAGGCGCGGTCGTGCAAATTCTCGGTCAGCAGCGTGTGGGCGAGGCCGAGCATGATGGCGGTGTCGGTGCCGGGGCGGGGCTGATGCCACGTCGCTTGCAACGCCGCCGGGGCGTGATCGCGCACCGGGCCGATGCAGACCGTCTCGATACCGGCTGCGCCGACGCGCTCCATCCAGCCTTGGACGTTGTGATCGCCGACGCCGCCGGCTTCGACCTGCATGTTCTTTTCCGGCAGGCCGCCGAAGGCAACGATGAGCTTGGTGTGTTGGGCGATGGCGCGCCATTCGGTCAAAGGCCCGAGGCAGGATTCGATCCCGCCGAGGATGTGCGGCAGCAAGACTTCAGCGGCGCCCACCGAATAGCCGTGCAGGCCGGTGGTCGCGCCGCCTTGCAAATTCATGAAACGATGCAGAAGCGTCTTGGCGTGATGGACACGGCCGGCGCTCGACCAGCCCGGCGAGCCGGCGTAGATCGAGCGTGCGCTGTGCTCGCCGCGCACCCGGCGCAACTCGGCGGCGACGAGATCCAGCGCCTGATCCCAACTGACCGGCACGAAGGCTTCGCCGCCGCGTCCCGCGCCACCAGCGCTTGGACCTTTGGCGAGATAGCTTTCGCGCACATACGGCCGATCGATGCGGGTCGGCGAATAGACGCTGTCGACGATGGAATGGATGATCGGCGAGGGCGCGCCGTCGCGCTCGAAGGGGCGGACCCCGACCAGGCGACCGTCTTCGACGTCGGCCCAGAAGGCACCCCAGTGGGAGGCGTGGCGCACCGATATCCGGCTCATGGCCGCGATCTTACACGACCGGACCGGCCGTCACGCCCGTGGCACGCCCCTCTATGGCTTCGGTGGAGTGGTCGGAGCGGGTCGCACCGGACTAGACTTTCCGCCAACCCGCGTCCGACGGACGCGTTCATTCAAGGAGAGACGCCCATTCCCCAATATGTCGACGGGTTCATCGTTCCACTGCCGAAGAAAAAGATCAGCGCCTACCGCCGCATGGCGATGACGGCGGGCAAGGTCTGGCGCGAGCACGGCGCTCTCGATTTCCGGGAATGCATCGCCGACGACATCAAGGTCGGCAAGTGGACGTCGTTTCCGCGCAGCGTCAAATTGAAGCGCGGCGAGACCGTGGTCTTTTCGTGGATCACCTACAAGTCGCGGGCGCACCGCGACACGGTCAACGCCAAGGTCATGAAGGATCCGCGCCTCGCCAAGATGATGAGCGGCGCGGACATGCCCTTCGACGGCAAGCGGAT
>SHVP01000030.1 GCA_009694165.1 Alphaproteobacteria bacterium | reverse complement strand
CTGCCGATTCACGAGGCCAATGAATTCGACCACCAGTCCCGCCACGCCGACCGGAACCTTTGCGGCCAAGCCCGGGCCGTTGATAGCCGCATTCGACCTATTCGAGCTGACCGTGCGCGGGAAGGGCAGTCATGCCGCCATGCCGCACCAGGGCGTCGACTCGGTTCTGGTCGCGGCCCAGATCGTCACCGCCTTGCAGAGCCTCGCCAGCTGCAACGTCGACCCGCAGAATTCGGTGGTCGTCAGCGTCACCCAGGTGCATGCCGGCGGTACCTGGAACGTGCTGCCCGAGACGGCCGTGCTGCGCGGAACCTGTCGCAGTTTCAACCGCGCGCTACGTGACAGCCTCGAAGGCCGCATCCGGCAGCTGTCTACCGGCGTTGCCACGGCCTTCGGCGCCACGATCGAATTGCGTTACGAAAAGCGTTATCCACCAACGGTGAACAGCGAGGCCGAGACCGCGGCCGCTGTGCGCGCCGCCACCGCGCTCGCGGGGGCGGAGATGGTCAACACCAATCCGATCCCATCGATGGGGGCGGAGGACTTTGCCTACATGCTCGAGGCAAAGCCGGGCTGCTACATCTGGATCAGCAACGGCGAAGGCGAGGGCAGCTGCATGCTGCACAACCCGCGCTATGACTTCAACGACGCCATCCTGCCACTGGGAGCGAGCTACTGGGTGCGCCTCGTCGAGCAGGAGCTGGCGCGTCCCTAGTGATCGTCCAGGCGCGGGCGTTGACGGGAATCAACGCCGCCGCCCCGTCAGTGGCCGATGATGACCACCTTTGTCATCGGAGCGGTCATGATCAAAACGCTTCTCGTTCACCAAACGGCGGACGCCAACGGCGGCCGCCGGGGCGCCCTGGCCTTGCGGCTGGCGCGCCGTTTCGGCGCCCATCTCAGCGGCGTTTACACGACTGAGCCGTTTACCATGCCAGCCGGCGCCGTCGGCCGCCGAACAATCCTTTCCCGCCGCCTGCCAGGAGGCGGGCCCGACCGCCGATTGGCGACGCGAAAGCGGTATCGCGGTCGAGCGGTTGGCCGATCGGCTGCACTATGCCGACCTTGCCTTGGTTGGTCAGACGCCGCCGCGCAGTCTGGAGGAGGCCGTCGTTACCTACCCGCCGGATCATCTGGCAATGGTGGCCGATGGTCCGGTGATCGTCCTTCCGGCTGGGCGCGAGATGGCCACGCTCGGCGAACAGGTGATCATCGGCTGGAAACCGACCTGGGAAGCCGGCCGGGCTGTCCGCGACGCCCTGCCCCTCCTGGTCGCCGCGACCCGGGTGACGATCGCGTGCATCAGCCCTGGTGAAGCGCTTCATAGCGGTGCCGAGGCGCTGAAGGGCCGTCTCGCCCGCCACGGGATCGTATGCGAGGTCATGCACAGCTACCGTCCCGATCGCGATGCCGGACCAGTGTTGGAGGACGAAGTGGTGGCACAGCGGGCCGACCTGCTGGTCATGGGCGCCTGTAGTCGGTCGCGCTGGCGCGAGGTTTTTCTCGGCGGCGCCACCCGGCACCTGCTGGAGCGGACGCCCGTCCCGCTGCTGATGGCGCGCTAGGCCGTGAAGAAAACCAGCGTGACCAAAACGAATGTCGGGATCAGCACCGCGGTCGACCACGCCATATAGCCGAAAAACGACGGCATCTTAATCCCGGCCTTCTCGGCGACCGCCTTGACCATAAAATTCGGGGCGTTGCCGATATAGGTGTTGGCACCCATGAAGACCGACCCGGCCGAAATCGCGGCCAGCGTGCCTGCAAGCTGGCCCATCAGCTGTCCGGCGTCGCCGCCGGCAATGTTGAAAAACACCATGTAGGTCGGCGCGTTGTCGAGAAAACTCGACAGGCCGCCCGACAGCCAGAAATACATCGCATTGATCGGCTGTCCGTTCGCATCGGTGACCAGGCGAACGATACCGGCCAATGCGCCGTGCTCGCCGGCGCGGAGGATGGCGGTGACCGGAATGATGGTCACGAAGATTCCGGCAAACAGCTTGGCGACCTCAACGATCGGCCCCCAACTGAATCCATTGGCCTGACGGTTTTCGCGCGAGGTCCTGGCCCAGGAAACGTAGGCGATGATCAGCAGCAGAAGATCGCGCGTCAGGTTCTGCAGCTCGATGTCGACGTGGTAGACCTCGAAGGACAGGTCGGGCTTCCAGATCCCGCTTATCAGCACGACCAGCAGCACGCAGCCCAGCAGGCCGATGTTCGCCCAGCCGTCGATGCCGAGCCGGCTGTCCGGCGTCGCGTCGGGTCGCGGCGGCAGTCCGACCTCGCGCCGATACAGGTAGGTGTCGACCAGGAAAAACACGGCAAGCACGATCGCCGTCGTCGCCAGCATCGGCAGAAAAAGATGGACGGTCGGCCAAAAGAAGGAAACGCCCTTCAGGAATCCGAGGAACAGCGGCGGATCGCCGAGCGGAGTCAGCGAACCGCCGATGTTGGCGACCAGGAAGATGAAGAAGACGAGCACATGCGAGTTGTGGCGACGGGCATCGTTGGCCCGAATCACCGGGTGAACTAGAAGCATGGCGGCCCCGGTCGTGCCGGTCAGACTGGCGATGAACGTACCGGCGCCGAGGATAGCCGTATTGGTGGCCGGGTTGCCGTGCAGGTTTCCCCGCAGCCGCACGCCACCCGAAACGGTGAACAGCGTCCCGATCAGGATGAGAAACGGGATGTAGTCGAGCAACGCGACGTGCAGCAGTTCATAGGCGGCGACATCGATCCCGTCGGCGACCATGAACGGCACGAACGGGACGACCGCCCAGGCCGCGGCGACTTTTCCGTAGTGATGACGCCAGAACGAGGGCGTTGCTAGCGGCAGAACGGCGATCGACAGCAACAGCCCGACGAACGG
Source organism: Alphaproteobacteria bacterium (assembly GCA_009694165.1). The sequence goes on along the minus strand of SHVP01000030.1, from coordinate 21,952 downwards.
CAGCGCCGCCACCAAGGGCAGGTCGGCGCCGCTCACCGCCGGCGCTCCTTGCGCTGCCCAGGCGGGCGCGACAGCGGTGACCAGTGCGGTAATCAGGCACCAACGAAGGCTTCGAATCATGACGACACTCAGCATCTGCGAGCGAGACTGGCATGGCGCGGGGGCGCCGGCCAGCCGCAATCGATCCCCGCGTCGCGGGCGGCACTCCTATTCTTGACGAGCCGTCTCGGCCGTTTTTTCGCCGACGGGTTTGCCCGTCTTCTTCTGCGGGACGAAAAGGCGCTCGGCGTTGCGATAGGCGATGTCGGCCGCCACGTCGTCCGGAAGCCGGGCGAGCCACTGTCGATGCTCGTCGATGAGGCGGCCGTAGCTTCCCCATCGCGGCGTCACGTAGGTGTCGGTGCCGACCATGATTCGTTTGCGGTGCTTGAGCAGGAGTTCGCGCCAGACCGGCGCCAGGGTACCGCCGGGCGCGATGTCGCCAGCCCGAAACGATACTTCGGTGAGCAGGTTGGGGTAGCGGTCCAGCAGCGAGAGCACGACCTCGGCGGGTTCGCTCAAGCCCGCGTGCGCCCACATGACCCTGGCTGCCGGGTCGCGTTGCAAGATCGCCTCGATCGGGGCCGCGCCCGAATGAACATGCACCATCACCCGATGGCGCTTCGCCAGCGCCAAGGTTTTTTGCACGGTGTCGCTGGCCACCTCGGCGGCGTCGTATAGGTGGAACTCGCCAATTCCGGCGTAGCGTCGCTTCTTCAGTCGCTGGGACAGGTAGTCCGGCGTGGCGTTGTCCTGGGTCCAGTTCGAAGGCCCGATGCCACCGCGGTACGGCCGCAGGACCGGGATGTAACGGCCAGAATCGGCGCGCTGCAGCGCTAACGACCCGTCGTCGGGCGAGCTCGACACCAGGGCGTGTGTGACGCCGGCCGCCCGCAGGAGCTGGGCCGCGCGGCTGGGCGGGAACTCCGCCCAGGCGGGCTCGCTGTAATGCAGATGGGTGTCGAAGATTGGCAGGCGCGCTTGGCTCAACGCGGGCCCGGCCGCGGTCATCAGGATCACCACGAGAGCAACGAGGCGCATGGGCACAACCTCCGATTAGGGGCCCGATAGTAGCGATTTGGCACAGGGCCGTCCGCTCGCCTTGTTAAGGTCAGCGCCCCCTTGGCAAACCAGCCAAATCTTCCTAATCAAGGGGGAACCGGGTGGATGGATATGGTCTGGCAACAAGACTGGGAAATTCCCGACGACGCGCGCCCACGGGTCGAAGACGTTCCCTTCGATCTCGACCGCATGTTGTCATCGGTCGTCAACGTGCGTGCCATTGTTCCCGACGATGCCTTCACGGCGCCGATCCTCGGGACCGATCGGTTTGGCAACGGATTATCGATCCGCGACGGCGTGATCCTCACCATCGGCTACCTCGTGACCGAGGCCGAGCAACTGTGGATGACCACCAGCGACGGCCGGGTGATGCAGGGATCGGTCATGGCGTACGACCACGAAACCGGTTTCGGTCTGATCAGGTCGCATGGTGATTTCAAGATTCCGACGATCCCGCTCGGCAGTGCCCACGATGCGCGCATCAACGATCCGGTGATCATCGCGGCCGGTGGTGGGCGTCGCCACGCCCTCAATGCCCGTATCGTGTCCAAGCGCGAATTTGCCGGGTCATGGGAGTACGTGCTCGATCAGGCGCTGTTTACGGCGCCGGCGCACCCGAGCTGGGGCGGCACCGGGTTGATCGACCGCCAGGGTCGCCTGGTAGGTGTCGGGTCGCTCTACGTGCAACGGGCGCGCGAGCACGTCGACCTGGCGGGCAACATGTTCGTACCAGTCGAATATCTGAAATCGATCCTGGATGATCTCATTCATCTCGGCCGGCCGGCCGGCCAGGCGCCGCGGCCGTGGCTCGGCCTCTACTTGGCGCAGTCCGAGCGGTCGATCGTCGTGGTCGGAATCGCCTCCGGCGGTCCGGCGCAGCAGGCCGATGTCCGTCCGGGCGACCAGGTCATCGAAGTGGCAGGGCATCCGGTCGACGATCTGGCGACGACATTTCGACGAATCTGGGCCATGGGCGATGCCGGGGCGGAGATTCCGCTGACGCTGCGCCGCAACGGGCGGACGCTGCAGCTCGTCGTTCGTTCCACCGACCGCACCCGCATTCTCAAGTCACCGCAGCGGCACTGATCGCCGCCATTGACGGCGCTTGTCGGAGCATCGAACCTAGGACGCCGACCAGCCGGGCAACAGGGGTTATCGTGGATCAAGCCGCCGTCATCGCGACCTCGCGCCGCGACTTCAAGGTCATCGGCCTCGTCAGTGGGGCGCATTTTTTCAGTCACGCCTACACGATCGTGCTGCCGCCGCTGTTCCCCTTGCTCAAAGAGGAATTCGGCGTTTCCTATGCGGCGCTCGGCTTCGTCCTGACCGCCTTCGCCATCGCCAGCGGCATCGGCCAGACGCCAGTCGGGTTCCTCGTCGATCGCATCGGTGGCCGCTGGCTGCTGATCTGGGGCCTGACCCTCATGGCCGCCGCCATCGGTGCGGTTGGATTGGTTTATTCCTACTGGGCCCTGCTTGGCCTCTACATCGTGGCCGGAATCGCCAACACCGTATTTCATCCCGCGGATTACGCGATCCTGTCCGCCTCGGTCGATCGCGGTCGGCTTGGCCGCGCCTTCGGCATCCATACCTTCGCCGGCAACGTCGGCTGGGCGGTCATGCCGGTGGTCATGGTCGTGCTGACGGCGTGGTTCGACTGGCGCATCGCCACCATCCTAATCGGGGTCGCCGGGGTGATCTGTGCCAGCCTGCTATGGTCGCAAAGTACGATTCTGAACGACGAGAAGCCGGCGGCGGCCAAGCCCGCCGCCGCAACCGGCGGCCATGGCGACGGCACCGACGCCGTCAAAGGCGGCATCTCGCTGTTGCTCTCGCCGCCGATCCTGATGGCCTTCCTGTTCTTCCTGCTGATCTCGGCCGGGACCGGCGGCTTGCGAACCTTCCTGGTGGCGGCGCTGGTGGCGGTGGATCAAATGCCGCTGGATTTTGCCAATGGGGCGCTGACCGGGTTTCTGGTCGGCGGGGCGGTTGGCATCCTTGCCGGTGGCGTCGCTGCCGACCGCCTGGGTCGACCAGAACGAACGGCGGTGATCGGGTTCATCCTGACGGCTCTGTTCATCGCTTTGGCGGGTCTCCCGTCGCTGCCGTTCGTGGCGATCGTGGCGACGTTGACGACGGCCGGATTCTTCAGCGGCATGGTGCAACCTAACCGCGATCTGTTGGTGCGCGCGGTGACGCCCGAGGGTCAGGCCGGCAAGGTGTTCGGTTTCGTCTCGACCGGCCTCAGCATCGGCGGCGCCTTCATCCCGCCCATCTTCGGCTGGATCATGGACAACTCGGATCCGCGGTGGGTGTTCTGGATCGCGGCCGCCATCGTTTTGGCCAATGTCTTGACGGTGGGCGGTCTCAGCCGCGCCGGCCGTCGCCGCGCCTGACCGTCGTTACCTTAGCGCTCGTAACTGGCGATCACCGGTTCCTGTTCCGAATCGCGTCGCCATTGCTGCATCGCCGGCAGGTGGAGCACCGCGTCGGCATAGCCCTGACAAACCGGATCGAGGCGCACGCCATAGGTGGCGAAACGCGACACCACCGGCGCATAGAAGGCATCGGCGGCGCCGAAACGGCCGAACAGAAAATCGCCCCCCGCCGGTCGGCCATAGCGGTTACGGCAGTCGCGCCAGATCTCGCAGACGCGGTCGATGCTACCCTGAACGTCGCGGCCGATGACGAAATTGGGGTAGCGCCGCTGGATGTTCATCGGCAGCGCTTCGCGCAGCGGCATGAACCCCGAGTGCATTTCGGCGCAGATCGAGCGGGCGCGCGCGCGTTGTGCGGTGCCCTGCGGCCACAGCTGTTTCTCCGGGAATTTCTCCGCCAGATACTCGACGATGGCGAGCGAATCCCAGACCACGATGTCGCCATCCTTGAGAATGGGAACGCGACCGGCGGGAGAGTGCTGGCGGATGCGCTCGGCGGTCTCGGGCGTGCCGAGCGCAATCACCACTTCGTCGAACGGCAGGCCGGGGGCCGTCAGCGCCAGCCAGGCTCGTAGCGACCATGACGAGTAGTTCTTGCTGCCGATCACCAACGTTATGCGGTTGGCCATGGTCTTCCTCCCCTGCCGCAGCCGGTGAGGCGTTGAGTAGTCGACCGCGGCGGAACGGTCAACCAGCGGCTACTCGAACGGCGGCGTTCGCGATACTCTTGTCCACCGAAACCGAAGCAGGGACGAGGCGTGACACCATTCACCACGAGCGAGCGGGGCGCGTTGGCGCTCTGGCCGGTCCGGATCGGCAAATTTCCGGCGTGGAAGGCCGGCCAGCCGCAGGCGGTCCGCGCCTGGCTTGATCAAACCGGATTCAAGCCGCTCCTCGGCAAGTTCGCCCGCTTGCCGCCGGTGGGTCGCAAGGGGGCCGGAGTCGTGGTCATCGTTCCAGACCGCATCGGAACCTATGCCCTGGCCGAACTTCCTCGTGCCCTGGCAGCCGGAACCTTTGCCATCGCCCGCCCGCTTCGACGGGCCGAGGCCACGGCCGCGGCCCTTGGCTGGGGTCTCGGCGCCTATCGCTTCAATCGCTACAAGCGCAACGGCAATGGCAATGCTAGCGCCGCCACCCTCGTTTGGCCCCCCTCGGCCGATCGCACTCTGGTGACCAGCATGGTCGCGGCCCATGCCCTGGTGCGCGACTTGATCAACACGCCGACCGAGGACATGGGTCCCGACGCATTGGCCGCGGCCGCCCGCTCGGTCGCTAAATCGCACCAGGCCACCTTCTCGGTGATTATCGGCGATGAGCTGCTGCGTCGGAACTTTCCCGCCATTCACGCCGTCGGTCGCGCCGCCACGCGCGAACCGCGCCTGATCGACCTGCGCTGGGGCAAGGCCGACGCGCCCAAGGTAACCCTGGTGGGCAAGGGCGTTTGTTTCGATTCGGGCGGCCTCGACATCAAGCCGGCGGCCGGCATGCGCTGGATGAAAAAGGACATGGGCGGCGCGGCGACGGCGCTGGGTCTCGCCCAATTGATCATGGCGGCGCGGTTGCCGGTGCGGCTCCGCCTCCTCATTCCCGCGGTCGAGAACGCCATCGCCGGCAACGCCTACCGGCCGGGGGACGTCATCAAAACGCGCAAGGGCATCACGGTCGAAATCGGCAATACCGACGCCGAGGGTCGCGTCATTCTGTGCGATGCCCTGGCGCTCGCCGACGAAGAGGCGCCCGAATTGCTGATCGATTTCGCGACCCTGACCGGGGCGGCCCGCATCGCCGTCGGAACGGAGTTGACGGCCCTGTTTACGACCGACGACGTGCTGGCCGAGGAATTGGTCCGCCACGGCGAGTCACAGAACGATTACCTGTGGCGCCTGCCGCTGTGGGCGCCCTATCGTCGCCTCATCGACAGCAAGATCGCCGACATGTCTAATTCGGGTGATAGCCCCTTCGGCGGCGCTATCACCGCAGCGCTGTTTCTCAAGGAGTTCGTCACCGGCACGCGGTCGTGGGCACATCTCGACTTGTTCGCCTGGAACGATTCCGACCGGCCCGGTCGGCCCTTTGGGGGCGAGGCCATGACGATGCGGGCGCTGTTCGCCATGCTGTCCGACCGTTACGGCGCATGATGGCGGCCATACCGACGGGTGTGGTGGCGCGCTGGTGTGGCGACGAAAGGCGGAGATGAACGATCTCCTCTTCGTCTACGGGACCCTGCGCCGCACGGTCGGCGCGCCGGCCCATGCGCTGTTCGCCGAGCAGGCGACTTTCTTTGATGACGCCCTCCTGCAGGGCCGGCTCTACGATCTCGGAAATTACCCGGGCGCCGTCCTGTCCGACCGCTTGGTCGAAAAAGTACAGGGCGAGATCTACCGTCTGCACACCCCCAAACGCACGCTCGATCTGCTAGATGAATATGAGGGCATTCATGGCGGTACCAAGGCGTGGCCCGAAGCCTACGCGCGCGTCACGCACGGCGTCACTGCCCGACACCATGGCCGCATCAACGCTTGGGTCTATGTCTACCGATTGTCTGTCGCCGGTAGGCCGTTGGTGGCATCGGGCGACTATGCCGAGTACCTCCGCGGCAAACCCAACTATCGGCTGCCCGCCGTGCACGCCCACGACTGAAGCGGGCGGTTGATACGGCGGCGGAACGAACTACCATGGGCAGGTGGATTCGACGGATCAACAGGCGCTGGCACGCTGGCAGCAGGTCACGGTGCAAACCGTGCGCGCCAAGGGGCCGGACTTGTCGTCGCGCCAATGGGCGGTCCTTTTGACCGTCTATCTCAATCCGCCGCCCCATACGGTGCGGGCATTGGCAGCCGATCTCGCCGTCTCTAAGCCGGCGATCACGCGCGCCATCGATGCCCTCGAGAAACTTGAATTCGTGCGCCGTCTGCCCGACGAGCGCGACCGGAGGAGCGTCCTGGTGCAACGCACGGTCAAGGGTTCGGTGTTCCTCGACGGCTTTGCCGACCTGCTGCGGCGAGCGACCTAGGTGCGAACGGCGCCGACGTGGCGGACGTCGAGTTCGAAGGCGGCCGCCATCAGCGCCTTGGTGTAGTCGCTCTGCGGCCGATCGAAGACATGATCGGCCGGGCCGCTCTCGACCACCCTGCCGTCGCGCATGACGATCACCTCGTCGGCCATGGCGCGGATGACGCGGAGGTCGTGACTGATGAAGAGATAGGCGAGCCCGTGCTTTGCCTGGAGGTCGCGCAGCAGGTCGACGATCTGCGCCTGCACCGACATGTCGAGGGCCGAAGTCGGCTCGTCGAGCACGACGAAACGTGGTTTGAGGACCATGGCGCGGGCGATGGCGATGCGCTGGCGTTGGCCGCCGGAAAATTCGTGCGGATAGCGGTCCTGGGTCGTGGGATCGAGTCCGACTTCGCTGAGGGCGCCGCCGACGATCGCCCGCCGCTCGTCATAGTTGCGCAGTTTGGTATGGACGAGCAGGCCCTCCTCGATGATCTGGCCGACCGACAGCCGCGGGCTAAGACTACCAAACGGGTCTTGGAAGACGATCTGCATCTGCCGTCGCAGCGGACGCAGTTCGCGGAATCCCTGTCCGTGAATGGGCTGCCCGCGGAAGCGGATGAGGCCTTCACTGCGTAGAAGGCGCAGCAGGGCGAGTCCGAGGGTGGTCTTTCCCGAACCCGATTCGCCCACGACGCCCACCGTGTGGCCTTCGCGCACCGACAGCGACACGTCTTCGACCGCGCGAATGTAGCCGACCGTGTGCTTGATGATGCCCTTCTTGATGGGAAAGCGGACGACGATGTGCTCGCCCTCGATGATCGCCGCGGCCTGGTCGGACCGTGCCGGCGGCCGGCCTTTGGGCTCGGCTGCCAAGAGAAGGCGGGTATAGGGGTGCTGCGGCCGGGCGAAGACCTCCGCCGCCGGGCCCTGCTCGACGATTTCGCCGTCCCTCATCACGCAGACCTTCTGGGCCACCTTGCGCACGATGCCGAGGTCGTGGGTGATCAGCAGCATGGCCATGCCGAGGCGCTTCTGCAGATCGGCCAAGAGCTTGAGGATCTGCGCCTGGATGGTGACGTCGACCGCGGTGGTCGGTTCGTCGGCGATCAGCAGGTCGGGGTTGTTGGCGAGCGCCATGGCGATCATGACGCGTTGCCGCTGGCCGCCCGACAACTCGTGCGGGTAGGCGCCCAGACGCTTATCGGCGTCCTGCAGGCCGACCATCTGCAGCAGGTCGAGCGTGCGGGCGCGGGCGCGGGGCCGCCTCATCCCCTGGTGCAGCATGAGGACCTCGTTCACCTGCCGCTCAATGGTGTGGAGAGGATTGAGCGACGTCATCGGTTCCTGGAATACCATCGAGATGCGGTTGCCGCGCAGACGGTAGAGCAGGTTGCGCTCGGCGGTGATCATGTCCTGGCCGTCGACCAGGATCGATCCCGAAGGGTGGCGCGCGGTCGGGTAGGGCAGGAGCTGCAGGATGGATAGCGCCGTCACCGTCTTGCCCGATCCGGATTCGCCCACCAGCGCGACGGTTTCGCCCTTGGCGATCGTGAACGAGACATGGCGGACCGCTTGTACCTCGCGGCCGCTCACATCGAAGGACACCGACAAATCGCGAACGTCGACCAGCGCCACCGCCATCACCCGAAGTTCTTGCGGGGATCGAAGGCATCGCGCACGGCCTCGCCGATGAAGATCAGCAACGTGAGCATGACGGCAATCGAGAAGAACGCGGTCAGGCCGAGCCAGTGGGCCTGCAGGTTCGCCTTCGCCTGGTTGAGCAACTCGCCCAGCGACGGCGAGCCCGGCGGCAGCCCGAAGCCGAGGAAATCGAGGGAGGTGAGCACGGTGATCGATCCCGCCAGCATGAAGGGCAGCACGGTGAGCGTCGACACCATGGCATTGGGCAACAGGTGTTTGAACATGATCACCCCGTCGCTAACACCGAGCGCGCGGGCGGCGCGGACGTAGTCGAGGTTTCGGGCGCGGAGGAATTCGGCGCGCACCAATCCGACCAGGTTGTCCCAGCTGAACAGCAGCATGATGCCGAGCAGCCACCAGAAACTCGGCTGCACGATCGACGCCAGAATGATGAGCAGGAACAGCGTCGGAATGCCGTTCCACATCTCGATGAAGCGTTGAAACAGCAAATCGACCAGGCCGCCGGAATAGCCCTGCCACGCCCCCGCGGCGATGCCGATGATCGAACTCAAGACCGTCAGGATGAGGCCGAACAACACCGAGATCCGGAAGCCATAAACCAGTCGGGCGACCACGTCGCGCCCCTGGTCGTCGGTACCCAGCCAGTTGACGGCGGACGGTGGCGCCGGGGCGGGCACCGGCAGATCGTAGTTGATGGTGCGATAGGAAAACGGCACCAGCGGCCAGATCGCCCATCCCTTTTCGGCGATCAGGTTGCGCACGAAGGGGTCGCGGTAGTCGGTCGGCGTTTCGAAGTCGCCGCCGAATCGCGTCTCCGGGTAGTCGGCCAGCACGGGAACCAGGAGATTGCCTTCGTAAGACACGAGGAGCGGCCGGTCGTTGACCAGAAACTCGGCAAAAAAGGACAAGCCGAGCAGGACGAGAAAGATGCGTAGCGCCCATAGGCCGCGCCGGTTAGCGCGAAAATTGAGCAGGCGCCGCTCGGTCAGCGGCGTGATCGGCCAACCCAACAGGGTGCGGTAGGGCCGTGGCCCGGCAGAACCGCGGCGGTTACGGCGCTCAGACATCGCGCGCCTCGAAGTCGATGCGCGGGTCGACGAAATGATAGGTGAGGTCGCTGACGATGCGCATCGCCAGCCCGATCAACGTGAACACGAAGAGGGTGCCGAACATCACCGGGTAGTCGCGGTTGATGGTCGACTCGAATCCGAGGAGACCAAGCCCGTCCAGCGAAAAGATGATCTCGATCAGCAGGGAGCCGGTGAACAGAATGCCGATGAACGCGCCGGGGAACCCGGCGATGACGATTAGCATCCCGTTGCGAAAAACGTGTCCATAGAGAACCCGCCGTTCGGACAGGCCCTTGGCCCGCGCCGTGGTCACGTACTGCATCCGAATTTGGTCGAGGAACGAGTTCTTGGTCAGCATCGTCAGATAGGCGAACCCGCCCAAGACGAGCGCAAACACCGGCAGGGTGATGTGCCAGAGGTAATCGAGAATCTGATCGACCGTGCCGAGCTGCGCCCAATTGTCGGAAATGAGGCCGCGCAGTGGAAAAATCTTCCAGTAGGAGCCGCCGGCGAACAGGACGATGAGAAGAATGGCGAACAGGAAGCCGGGAATCGCCTGGGCGAGGACGATGACGGTGCTGGTCCAGACGTCGAAGCGCGAGCCGTCGCGCACGGCCTTGGCGACGCCGAGCGGAATGCACACCAGATAGATGATGAGCGTCGTCCACAGGCCGAGGGTGATCGAGACAGGCAGCTTGTCCAATACCAGATCGACGACCGGGCGGTCGCGAAAGAAGCTGTTGCCGAAGTCCAAGCGGACATAGCTTCCCATCATCTTGAGAAAACGTTTGAGCGGCGGCTTGTCGAAGCCGTAGAGCTTCTCGATCTCCTTGATGAATTGTGGGTCGAGGCCCTGGGCCCCGCGGTATTTCGATTCCCCGGATTGCCCGGCACCCGGCGCCTGGCCCCGGGCCAGGGCTGTTTCGCCGCCGCTGCCGCTGATGCGCGCGGTGGCGTCGACCGCCGTGCCGGTGATCTGGGCAATGAGCTGTTCGACCGGTCCACCCGGCGCCGCCTGGACGATGACGAAGTTGATCACCATGATCCCGAACAGCGTCGGCAGGATGAACAACAGGCGCCGGATGATGTAGGCGAACAAGATCAGGGCCTACGGTCGCGCTCGAGGCGTGCGGCCTTGGTCTTGTCGAGCCACCAGGTGTCGAGAAAACCGTCGTCGAACTTCGGTTTTACCGCCGGCCGGCTGAACATATCCCAGTAGGCAAGCAGGTCGCTGGCGCGGAACCATTGCGGCACCACGTAGTGGTTCCACAGCACCACGCGGTCGAGCGCGCGGGCGGCCACTTCGAGCGATGATCGATTGGGCGCGTTGGCGAGGCGGGTGAGCAGGTCGTCAACGACCGGGTCGCTAACGCCGGCGTAGTTTAAGCTGCCTTCGCTGTGAGCAAACTCCGACCCCCAGAACACGCGTTCGCTCACGCCGGGCGTCATCGGTGTGGCAAACGCCGAGGTGATCACGTCGAAATCGAACGATTTCAGGCGGTTGAAGTATTGCGAGGAATCGACGTGGCGCATGCGCGCCTCGATGCCGAGGCGTTCAAGGTTCTTGGCAACCGGGGCAAAGATGCGCTCGAAGGTGGGCTCGTCCATCAGGTACTCGATCTCGAACGCCTCATTCCTGGCATTGCGCAGCTTGCCGTTGCGGATTGTCCAGCCGGCCGCCGTCAATAGGTCGCGTGCCCTGGCCAGTTGCGTCCGGTTGACGCCGCTGCCGTCCGTCGCCGGCGCGCGCCAGACGTCCGTGAAGAGGGCGGCGGGCAATCGATCACGATAGGGAGCGAGCAGGTCGAGTTCGGCCTCGCCGGGCGGGGTGCGGGCGGCCATCACCGAGTTTTGAAAGATGCTCTGGCTGCGCTCGTAGATACCATAGAAGAGGTTCTTGTTGGTCCACTCGAAATCAAAGGCAAGGTTGAACGCCTCGCGCACCCGCCGATCGGCGAACTTGTCCCGGCGCAGATTGAGAATGAACCACTGGCGCGAGGCCGGCGCCTCGTTGGGAATGGTTTCGCGTTTGACGCGACCGTCTTTGATGGCGGGGAAATCATATTCGGTCGCCCAGCGCTTCGAGGTGAACTCCTCGCGGAAGTCGAATTCTCCCGACTTGAACGCCTCGAATTCAACGGTCCGGTCACGATAGAACTCGAGCCGGATCTTCCCGAAGTTCCAGCGTCCGCGATTGACCGCCAGGTCGTGGCCCCAGTAGTCGGGCACCCGCTGAAAGGTGATCGAGCGTCCCGGCGTCGCCTCGGTGATGCGGTAGGGACCGCTGCCGAGCGGCGGCTCGAGGGTCGTGCGGTCAAACTCGACCTGGTCATAATAGGCTTTTGGCAAGATCGGCATGCCGGCCGCGAGTGGTGGCAGGTCGCGCAGAACCGCGTCCTTCCTGAAGGTGAACGTCACTTGGTTGGGTGCGCTGACGGTCACCGAGTCGAAGTTGCGCCGATACTGTTCACGAAACTGCGGCGCCCCCTTGTCGCGCAGCGTCTCGTAGGAAAACACCACGTCGGCCGCCGTGATCGGGCTGCCGTCGTGCCAGCGTGCCTGGGGGCGGAGCGTGAAGGTGACAGCCGAACGGTCCGGCGCGACCTCGGCCGTCTCGGCGACCAGGCCGTACATGCTGTCGGGCTCGTCCCGCGAGGCCGCCATCAGCGATTCAAACGGCAGGGTGAGCAGAACCTCGCCCATGCCGCGCAGGCGGATGCCCTTAACGATGTAGGGATTGAGATTGTCGAACGACCCCTCGCCATAGCCTAGGCGCACTTCGCCACCCTTGGGTGCGGCCGGATTGACATAGTCGAAATGCGAAAAGGTCGCCGGATATTTGAGGTCGCCAAGGGTCGAAAGACCGTGGCGCGGCTCGGCGCCGGCCATGCCCGCCCAGGCAAGACAACCGGCCCCAGTAAGACAACCGGCGACGAAGACGCTGCGGGATCGCATGCTAACGGCCTGGCCGTAGCGTCTGTTTGCGTTGCTCGAGCGAAGCATCGAGGGCGGAATCGACCCACCAACTGTTGAACGCCAGCCCATATTTTGGCGCAACCTTGGGACGGCCGAATTTGTCCCAGTAAGCGACCCTATAGGCTCGAACATGGAACTGGGGAACGACGTAGTGCTCCCATAGGAGCACGCGGTCGAGCGCCCGCGTCGCGCTGATAAGATGGGGTCGGTCCGGCGCCTCGATGACGCGCTCGATCAAGGCATCGACGACCGGGTTCTTGATACCGACGACGTTGCGACTGCCCTTCACGTCGGCCACCGCTGAGCTCCAGAAATCGCGTTGCTCGTTTCCCGGCGAAAGCGACTGCGGAAACGTGTTGACGATGACGTCGAAGTCGAATTCGTCCTCGCGATTCTGATATTGCGATGTATCGACGGTGCGGACGCGCACCTTGACGCCGAGGCGCTCCCAGTTCTGCACGATCGGCAATACGATGCGCTCGAAGTCGGGCTGCGATAGCAGCACCTCAAACTCCATGGGCTTGCCAGTCTTGCTGTTGGTCAGCACCTTGTTCTTGATCTCCCAGCCCGCCTGTTTGAGCAGGTTGGCGGCGATCCGCAGGCCCTCGCGATTGTTGCCCGAGCCGTCGGTGACCGGCACCTTGAACTCCTTGGCGAGCACCTCAGCCGGCAATTGCGCCATGAACGGCTGGAGATATTCCAGTTCGCCCGGGGTCGGCAGACCGACCGCCGCCAGCTCCGAATTGGAAAAGTAGCTGGTGGTGCGGGTGTATTGGCCGAAGAACAGGTTCTTGTTCGACCACTCGAAGTCGAAGGCATGGCCGAGGGCTTCGCGCACGCGGCGATCCTGGAACTGCTTGCGACGAATGTTGAAGGCGAACGCCTGCATTCCGGTTGGGTTTTCGTTGCGGATGTTCCCCTTCTTGACGACGCCGCGCTCCAGCGCCGGGAACTGATACCCCGTCGCCCACAGCCGCGCCGAATTTTCGGAACGAAAGTCGTATTCGTGTGCCTTGAAGGCCTCGAGGGCCACGGTCTGATCGCGGTAGTAGTCGATGCGAATGACGTCGAAGTTGTTGAGACCGCGCATGACCGGAAGATCCTTACCCCAGTAATCCTTGACCCGTTCGAGCATGATCGATCGGCCGGGTTCGATCGTCCGAATCCGGTAGGGGCCGCTGCCGAGCGGCGGCTCGAGGCTTGTTTCCTCGAAACTCACCTTGCTGTAATAGGCCTTCGAAAAAATTGGTAGCTGGCCGATGATTTGCGGCAGTTCGCGATTGGGCTTGCCATCGAAGGAAAAGCGGACGCGATGGTCGCCGAGTTTCTCGCTGCGCGCGACATTGGCGTAGTATTGGCGATAGAACGGGTGGCCTTTGCTCTTCAGCATCTCGAAGCTGAAGACGACGTCGTCGGCGGTCAGCGCCGTGCCGTCGTGCCAGCGCGCTTCGGGGCGGAGGTTGAAGATGACCCACGAAAGGTCGTCGGGAATCTCGACCGATTCGGCGATCAGTCCGTATTCGGTGCTCGCCTCGTCAAGCGAACTGGTCATCAAGGTTTCGAACACCCCGGCGGCGGCGCCCGGCCGCCCCTTGAGGATGAACTGGTTGAGCGAATCGAAGCTGCCGATGGCGAATTGACGGACGGCTCCGCCCTTCGGGGCCTCCGGGTTGACGTAGTCGAAATGCTTGAAATCCGGACCGTATTTTTCACCGCCAAACAGCGAGACCGCATGCGTCTTACGCACCTTTTCCTGCGCCGCGGGTGTGCCGCCGCCGGCGGCTAGCGCCAGTCCGAGGACGAGAAGAGCCGCAACGATCCGACGCATGCCGACACCTTGAGCAAGGACGCGAAAGCATAAGCCATTGAACCGGGGAAAGGCAGGCGGGACGGTGCGCCTCGCTAACCCGTAAGCGCGGCGGCGGCGGCGGCCAGCAGGGACGGATCGCCGACAGCCAGGACGTACCCATTGCTGTCGCGGGTCAGAGGATCGCCGCGCCAGTCCCGGATCAGGCCGCCGGCACCCTCGATCACCGGGGCCAGGGCGGCGAAATCGTGCAACTTCAACTGGGCCTCGACGATGACATCGATGAAGCCGCTGGCAAGGAGGCCATAGGCATAAGCGTCGCCGCCCCAATGGTTCTGGCCCACCTGTCGCCGCAGCCGCTCGAAGGCTTCGGCATCGGCGCCGACGAACATCTCGGGCGACGTCGTGCTCAGCAGGGCGCGATCCAGACCCTTGGCCGATCGCGTGCGCACCGGCGCCCCGTTGAGTGTCGTGACCGATCCATGCGCGCCGATCCAGCGTTCACCAAGAACGGGTTGGTCAATGACGCCAAGGATCGGTTCGTCTTCTTCCAGCAACGCGATCAGCGTGCCGAACAACGGCTTGCCCGCGACGAAGGCGCGGGTGCCGTCGATCGGATCGAGCACCCAGACATGGCGTGCATGCGGGCGCGTCGGGGCAAATTCCTCGCCGATGATGCCGTGGTCGGGAAAGGTCGCTTCGATCAGACGGCGGATTGCAGTTTCCGCTTCGCGGTCGGCGATGGTGACCGGTGAGTTGTCGGATTTGGCGTCGACGACGAACGGCGTGCGGAAGTGGCGGCGAATGGGCCCCGCCGAAGCGTCGGCCAAACGGTGAGCAAAGGCGACAAATTCAGGGGAACAGCGGCGCGCAGCCATAGCCCATTGTCACGGCCCGCACCCGGGCCTGCAACAAAGTTACTTACGGGCTGGGGAGGGCCGGCGCCGAATCGTGCTGGCGGCGCAAATAGGCGATCAGGTTGGCGCGTTCCTGGGCGCTGCGGATGCCGGCGAAGGTCATCTTCGTGCCGGGGACGCCGTCCCGGGGCGAGCGGATGAACGCGTCGATGTCGGCATAATGCCAGGTGCCGCCGGAGCTCTTCATTGCCCCGGAATAGGCAAAATCGGCCGTACGCGCCCGGTTGGACCCGAGGATGCCGTAAAGGTTGGGGCCAACCTTGTTGGCGCCGCCTTTTTCGAAGGTGTGACAGGAGGCACATTTCTTCGCCGCCTTGGCCCCTTCGTCAGCATTGGCCGCGGCAAGCAGCACCGGCAGCGGAGCAGCCGCGGGCTCCGGTCCGCCCTTGGCTCCCGCCTCTTCCTCGACGTTGATGATGCCGTAGACTTGGCTCGCCAGCTTGGCGGGGGCGATGACCCCGTCAGCCACCTTGGCGACGACGAAAACGAACAGCATGGTGGCAAGGATCGCGCCCCCGATGCGATTGATTTCATAAAGGTCCATCAGCTTCACCCAGCGAACTAGAGCGGCCGAATATCGGCGAAAACCCTAGGGTTCGCAACTCGCCGCCGCGCCGCCACCGCGCCGCCACCGCGCCGCCATCGGCGCCTAGGCTAGCGGCAGGCCAA
This sequence comes from Alphaproteobacteria bacterium, assembly GCA_009694165.1. The sequence continues at coordinate 6,312 of SHVP01000030.1, read as the reverse complement.
CAACAATTCCGTAATCATTTCAATTGCTTGCATGGTATCCTGCGAAAACCTGCCGGCGCGCGGCAATTTGTCACGCGACCGGCTCCCCGTGCGACGGCAAGCGGCGCGTGCCCTCCACCATCGTTCTCATTCCGGCCCGGCTGGCGGCGACCCGGCTTCCCAACAAGCCGCTCGCCGACATCGCCGGCCGGCCGATGATCGTGCATGTCGGGCAGCGCGCGATGGCGGCCGGCCTCGGCCCGGTCGTGGTCGCTTGTGCCGACGGGGCCATCGCCGATGCGATTCGTGCCGTCGGAGGCGAGGCCGTTCTCACCGATCCTGATCTGCCGACTGGCTCGGACCGGATCGCCCAGGCCATGGCGCGGACCGACCGGGTGCGGCGGGTTCGACCGTGTGGTCAATCTGCAGGGCGACGTCCCCACGATCGAACCCGCGACCATCGGCGCGGCGACGCGCTTGCTCGACGATCCGGCCACCCACATCGGAACGGCGGTGGCCGAGATTGTCGATCCGGCCGAGCTCGGCAATCCGAACGTCGTCAAGGCGGCCGTGGCGATCCCGGCCGGCGGGCGGCAGGGCCGCGCGCTCTATTTCTTGCAAAATCCGGTTCCTGGCGGCGCCGGCCCGTTCTACCACGACATCGGCATTTATGCCTTCCGGCGCGCGGCTCTGGAGCGCTTCGTCGCGCTGCCGCCGGGCGTGCTGGAGCGATGCGAGCGGTTGGAGCAGTTGCGTGCGCTCGAAGCAGGTTTCTGCATCATGGCCGCACGCGTTGACACGATTCCGCTCGGTGTCGATACTCCGGCCGACCTCGAGCGAGTCCGGGCTGCCCTGCGCCCGGGTTATTGATTTTCTGGCGCGGACCATGGCGAGCAACAATCCGGACAACACGATTGCGTTCCAAGGCGTGCCGGGCGCCTATTCGCACCTCGCCTGCCGTCAGGCCTATCCCGCCATGGCGGTAATGCCCTGCCAAGCCTTCGAGGACGTGTTCGACGTGGTAACGCAAGGCCGTGCACGGCTCGCCATGATCCCGGTCGAGAACACCGTGGCCGGGCGCGTCGCCGACATCCATCGCCTGATGCCGGAATCAGGCTTGTTCATCGTCGCCGAGCAGTTTCTGCGGGTCAGCCACTGCCTGCTAGGGGTGCACGGAGCCAAGCTCGGCGATCTCAAGGTCGTACGCAGCCACGTCCATGCGCTCGGCCAGTGTCGCAATCTGGTGCGCGAGTTGGGCCTGACGGCGGAGGTTCACGCCGATACCGCGGGCGCGGCGCAGGATGTTGCCGCCCATAAGGACAAGGGTGTCGCCGCCATCGCCTCCGAGTTGGCGGCGGAAATCTATGGTCTCGACATCCTGCGGCGGGACGTCGAAGACGCGAGCCATAACACCACCCGCTTCGTGGTCATGGCGCGGCAGGCGCTGCGGCCGGCCGTCGGCAGCGGCCCGGCGATCACAACGTTCGTGTTCCAGGTCCGCAACGTTCCGGCGGCGCTCTACAAGGCGATGGGCGGATTCGCCACCAACGGCGTCAACATGACGAAGCTGGAAAGCTACCAACTCGGCGGCAGCTTCACGGCGACGCAGTTCTACGCCGACATCGAAGGACATCCCGACGAAAAGAACGTGAGTCTAGCGCTCGAGGAACTGCACTTCTTCACCTCGAAGCTGAAGATCCTCGGCGTCTACCCTGCCCATCCGTTTCGCGGTCTCGCCTGGGATCAGGTCGGCGCTTCCACCGCCCACCAGCGCAGCAGTTGATGGGCGATCGCCATCGGGGCGGGAACGATCAATCCGATCGATCCGACGCCCTCGACGCTGCCTGGCTTTGAAAACGGGTCGGCCGCCGCGCGGGTGATGCGTTCGATCGCGGTGCGAACCGTTGCGCGATCCACCCAGCAGGCATGTTCGATCTCGGAGTCGTCGACGGTGATCTCCGTGCTGGCCGCCTCGGCCAAGCAACCGATCATCAAGGACGACGGATAAGGCCACGGCTGCGAGGAGTGGTAGCGCACCGCACCAACGCGGACGCCCGCCTCCTCGAACACTTCACGCCGGACCGCCTCCTCGATCGATTCGCCCGGTTCGATGAAGCCGGCCAAGGTCGAGTACATGCCGGTCGGAAAGCGTTTTTGACGGCCAAGCAGGCATGTTTCGCCGTGCGCGACCAGCATGATCACGACCGGGTCGGTGCGCGGAAAGTTCTGGGCCCCGCACGTCGTGCTGGTGCAGCGGCGCACATAGCCGGCGTCGTGGGCGAGGCTGGGGGCGCCGCAAACCGAACAGAAGCGATGCCGGGCGTGCCAGTCGAGGACGGCTCGCGCCTGGGCGACGATCGCCGCTTCGCCGCGCGGCACGCGCGGCGCCAAGGCGCGGGCCTCCTCGAACGCCAGCCGGTCGGAGAGCGACGGGGGTTCGGCGGTGACGGGAGCCAGCACCGAGGCGTCGATAGCGAAATACGCGTCGTCGCGATCGAGGCCGAGGAAAATCGTCGGCGCATCGATCAGGCCAAATTTCCCGACGTCGTCGGCGGAGACCCAGGCCAAGCGGGTGCCGAGGGTGTCGCTCCGGACCGCCGCCTTGAGGTGCCACAGCAGCAGGAAGCGGGTCGCCGGCACCCGCCGGCGGGCGGCCAGCCAAACAGGGTCGCTGCGATGGTGGGCGGCACGGTCGAGATGGCTGCCGGCAAACGTGTTGCCGACGAAACGGGCACTATCGAACAGCATTGGATGTGAAACAGCCTGACACACCCGGCCGAGACGGGCAAACCTCTTCGGCAACCTCAGACGACCGATGCTATAGTCCGGCCGGGAGGTTGGCGGCGGACAGCGGCGCTCGCCAACCCGGTCAGGTCCGGAAGGAAGCAGCCGTAACGAGTCGCTTCTGGGTCGTCGATCCAGCCTCCCGCCTGCCACCACTGGCGCCCCAGGGCGCCGCAGCCCTAGCTTCTGACGCCGGATGCCGACTGACGCTGCCGCCACCTATCTCGTTCTAGCCCGGAAATACCGGCCCTCGACTTTCGCCGACCTCATCGGCCAAGAGGCGATGGTCCGGACGCTGGCCAACGCGTTCGAGACCGGTCGCATCGCCCATGCGTTCATCCTGACCGGGGTGCGGGGAGTCGGCAAGACGACGACCGCGCGGATCATCGCCCGCGCCCTCAACTGCGTCGGCCCGGACGGCAAGGGCCGTCCGACTATCACGCCCTGCAGCCAATGCGAGCAATGCCGCGCCATCGCCGAAGATCGCCACCTCGACGTGCTGGAGATCGACGCCGCCAGCCACACCGGCGTCGCCAATATCCGCGAGATCATCGGCAAAGTGCGCTACCTGCCGGCGACCGGGCGCTACAAGGTCTACATCATCGACGAAGTCCACATGCTGTCGACAGGGGCGTTCACCGCGCTCCTGAAAACGCTGGAGGAGCCGCCGCCGCACGTGAAGTTCATCTTTGCGACCACCGAGATCCGCAAGGTCCCGGTGACGGTGCTGTCGCGTTGCCAACGCTTCGATCTGCGGCGCATCGACGCCGAGGCATTGATCCGTCACCTCGCGACCATTGCCGAAAAGGAAAAGGTCAAGGCCGAGATCGCGGCCTTGTCGCTCATTGCCCGGGCAGCCGAGGGATCGGTGCGCGACGCCCAATCGCTGCTCGATCAGGCCATCTCCTTTTCGCAGGACGGCGTCACCGAAGAGCAGGTCAAGGACATGCTCGGCTTGGCCGACCGCGCCATGGTGATCGACCTGTTCGACCAGATCATGCGCGGCGATCTGCCGGCGGCGCTGGAGATCGTGCGTCCGCTCTATAGCCATGGCGCTGACCCGGTCGCCTTGATCCAGGACTTGCTCGAATTTGCCCACTGGCTGACGCGGCTCAAGGTCACCAAAGCGGCTGCCGACGACCTCGCGGCGACCGAGGCGGAGCGCGTTCGCGGTCAGGAGATCGCCGAGCGCCTCTCCATCGCCGAGCTGACGCGGACGTGGCAGCTTCTGCTCAAAGGTCTTGGCGAGGTTCAGATCGCGCCTTCGCCGCTGGCCGCCCTGGAGATGGTCGTGATTCGATTGGCCTATGCGGCGACCCTGCCCAACCCTGGGGACCTTATCCGCCAGCTTGGCGGCGAGGCCCAGCCGGCCCTACCGCGACCGGGCGAAACGCGCCCGGGATCGACGGCGGGCCCAACGGCCTCGGCAGCGGGCCGGCCGCTCGCCTCGGTAAACGTCTCGGGCGCCGCGACGGCGCCGATGGCTCGTCCGGCGCCCGAACCGACGCCTGTGGCGGCGGCGCTGCCCGTGCTCCGCAGCTATCGCGACGTGGTCGAACTGGCCGAGCGCAAGACCGAGTACATCTTGCGCAGCCATCTGGTCGCCAACGTCCATCTCGTGCATTTCGAGCCTGGCCGGATCGAGCTGCGGCTGACCGAAGGTGCGCCGGCTCGTCTACCGACCCAGCTGATGAAGTTTCTCAACCGCGAAACCGGCACGCGTTGGGTCATCACGGTGTCGCAGGGCCAAGGTCAGGCGACGCTGCAGCAGCAACGCGACGCCGCCGATGCGCAACGACGCGCCGAGGCCGAGACCTATCCGTTGGTCAAGGCGGTGATGGCAGCCTTTCCCGGCGCAAGGATCCGCGAAGTGCGCGAAGGCGAACGTCCGGCCGGTACGGTGCCGGCCGAGGATGCGCCGTTCGCCGAACCCGGTGCTCAAATCGACGGGCCAGCCGGAGAGGACGCCCAATGAAGAATCTCGGCCAGATGATGAAGCAGGCCCAGGAAATGCAGGCCCGCATGGCCGAGTTTCAGGCGGCGCTCGATCGCGTGGAGATTGCGGGAAAGTCCGGCGGCGGGTTGGTTGAGGTGGTTCTCTCGGGCAAGGGCGACATGCGGCGGCTGCGCGTCGACCCAACATTGCTGCGGCCGGAGGACAGTGAGATGCTCGAGGATCTGGTCCTGGCCGCCCACAACGAGGCCCGCGCCAAGATCGAGCAATATGTCGCCGACGAGATGAAGAAAGTTACCGGCGGTCTGAGTCTTCCCGGCAACTTCAAGCTGCCGTTCTAAGCGGGCCTTTCGTGGTCGGTGCGGAAATCGAGCGTCTCGTTCAGTTGCTTGCGCGGCTGCCTGGCCTGGGGCCGCGCTCGGCCCGCCGCGTCGTGTTGCAACTGCTGAAACGACGTGAAGCGGCGTTGGTGCCGCTGATCGCCGCCCTTTCTGCCGTGGCCGAAACCGCCCGCATTTGTTCGGTGTGCGGCAACGTCGACACGGCCGATCCATGCGGGATCTGCAGCGACCCCCGCCGCGACCGCGGGATCCTTTGCGTGGTGGAAGACGTGGCCGACTTGTGGGCGCTCGAGCGGGCGGGAATCTTTCGCGGACAGTTTCACGTGCTCGGTGGGACCCTATCGGCATTGGATGGCATCGGCCCCGAAGATCTGCGCATCGTCTCGCTGGTCCAGCGGGCACGCGAAGGGGCGGTGAAAGAGGTCATTCTCGCCACCAACGCGACCGTCGAGGGGCAGACGACGGCTCACTACGTGACCGATCGTCTGGCCGATTGCGGGGTCATCGTGTCCCGCCTGGCGCACGGCGTTCCGGTGGGTGGGGAACTCGACTATCTCGATGATGGCACGCTGTCGGCGGCGCTGAAGGCGCGCCGACCGGTCTAGCAATGGCCCCGCCGCCGGCCCTATTGGTGTGGAGCAGCGGCAAGGACAGCGCCTATGCCCTGCACGTCGCGCGCCGCGACGGCGTGGCCGATATCGTCGGCTTGTTGACCACGATCAATCTCCAGTTCGGCCGCGTCGCCATGCATGGAGTGCGTAAAACGCTGCTTGATCGGCAGGCGGCGGCGGCCGACCTGCCGCTCACCAAGGTGGCTATTCCTTATCCCTGTCCCAACGAGACCTACGAAGCGGCGATGGCCGAAGCGATGGCGCACGCCGCGGCGGTGGGTATCCGGCACGTCGTCTTTGGCGATCTCTTCCTGGCGGACATCCGCACCTACCGCGAACGCTAGTTGGCGAAGGCCGGAATGGTGGCGCTGTTTCCCTTGTGGGGACGCGATACGTCGGTGTTGGCTCGCGAAATGATCGCGTAAGGGATGCGGGCGGCGCTCACCTGCATCGACCCTCGCCATCTCGATCGCACCTTCGCCGGGCGTCGGTTCGACGCGGCGCTGCTCGCCCAACTGCCACCCGCAGTCGATCCATGCGGCGAGCACGGCGAGTTCCACACCGTCGCGGTCGACGGGCCGATGTTCAGGCAGGCCATCGCCTATGCGTCTAGCGAGGTGGTCGAACGCGACGGCTTCGTCTT
>SHVP01000029.1 GCA_009694165.1 Alphaproteobacteria bacterium | reverse complement strand
GGCATGACCCCGAGGCCGAGCACAAATACCAGCGCGAACTTCCACCAGCGGACGCCGACCACAAACAGAACCGCGGCACCACCGAGCAGCGTGAGCATCGCCGTCCCCATGTCCGGTTGCACCAGCACCAGGGCGGTCGGCGCCACGATCATGACGACGGGAACGATCAGCCAGCGGATGCGGCCGACGTCCTCGTAGGAAAGCGTGTGAAAGTAGCGCGCCAGCGCGAGCACGAGGGCGATCCGCATCAGCTCGGAGGGCTGCAGGTTGATGACGCCGAGATCGAGCCAGCGCTGCGCCCCCATGCCGACCGAGCCCGCCGCGTCGACGGCGATCAGCAGGATGAGCGCCAGCGCATAGAACGGATAGGCCACCCGCATCCAGATGCGGATATCGACCAGCGCCGCCGCCATCATCAACGAGACGCCGAGACCGAAGCGGATGGTCTGGCGCGACGCCCATGGATCGACATGGCCGCCGGCCGCCGAGTACAGCATGGCGAAGCCGACCGAGGCGGCGACGCCCAAGAGCAGGATCAACAACCAATTGGCGTTGCGGATCTTCTGCAGCAACGTCATGTCGGCATGGCGCTCGCCGAGAACGCTCATCGGTCAGCCACCCTCGCCCGGCACCCGCGGCGGCAGGCCCGCCGTCCGCACGCCGTTGGCGCGCCGGCGCAGCTCGAGCCGCCGCGCTTCGCGAATGACATCGCGCGCGACCGGCGCCGCCATCGCCGACCCCGAGCCGCCGTGCTCGATCACCACCGAGATGGCGTAGCGCGGCTCCTGCACCGGGGCATAGGCGACGAACAGCGCGTGGTCGCGCTCCTCCCACGGCAGATCCTCGTTCTTGATGATCTTGGTCGCCCGTTCCTGGCGGGTGATGCGACGGACCTGCGAGGTACCGGTCTTGCCGCCGATCAGGAACTCCTTGTCCGGATTGCGAGCGCGGAAGGCGGTGCCCGAGGGCGAGTTGCTGACCCGGTACATCCCATCAAGCACCAGCGCGAGCGAGCTTCGCGAGACGCCGATCGACGGCGGCACCTCGGCGGCGCGATCGGCATCATCCACCGCCCCGCCGCGCGGCAAACTCAGGCGCGGCGTCACCGCCAGCCCGCCATTGGCGAGGCGGGCGACCATGACCGCGAGCTGCAGCGGCGTGGCGAGCACGTAACCCTGACCGATGCCGGTGATGACCGTTTCGCCCGGCTGCCACGCCTCGCCGAAGGCGGCCTTCTTCCATTCCCGGGTCGGAATCAGGCCCTTGCGCTCGGCCGGCAAGTCGATGCCGGTCGCCCGGCCAAGGCCGAGGCGCGTCGCCATTTCGCCGATCCGCTCGATGCCGATCCGCCGGGCGACGTTATAGAAATACACGTCGCAGGAATGTTCGAGCGCCTGCAGCATGTTGAGCGGTCCGTGCCCATGCTTCTTCCAGCAGTGGAAGCGAGCGTTGCCGAGGTCGAAGTGGCCCGGGCAGGAGACGACGTGATCGCGCGTCATCATGCCGCTTTCGAGCGCGGCGAGCGACACCACCAGCTTGAACGTCGAACCGGGCGGGTACTGACCGGCAATCGCCTTGTTGACCAGCGGCGTGCGCTGGTCGGCCTGCATGTTCTGCCACATCCGCTGCGTCAGCCCGACGTTGAATACGTGCGGGTCGTAGGTCGGCGTCGAGGTCAGCGTCAGTACGTCGCCGGTCGACACGTCGACAACGACGACGCTGCCCGCTTCCTCGCCGAGCCGCTTGGTTGCGAATTCCTGCAACTCGGCGTCGATCGTCACGTAGACGTCGCCACCCGGCTGGCCGTCGCGCCGGCTGAGCTCGCGGATGACCCGTCCGACCGCATTGACCTCGACGCGGCTAACGCCGGCGCGACCGCGCAACGTATTTTCATGGACGCGTTCGATGCCGCTTTTGCCGACGCGAAATCCGGGCAGCTGCAGCACAGGATCGCCGTTGAGGTCGTCTTCGCTCGGCGCCGCCACATAGCCGATCAGGTGCGAGGTCGATTGCGAGCGCGGATAGGAACGCGACTCGCCAATCTCGGGGTGCAGACCGGGCAGGTGCGGACTATTCACGTTGACGGCGGCGAACTGATCCCAGGAGAGATTCTCCATCACCGTGATCGGGATGAAGCTGCGGCGGCGACCCGCTTCCCGCAGAATCTTGGATCGTTCGTAGTCTCCGAGCGGTACGATCCGGCCGAGCGCCTCGAGCGTCCGCTCAACGCTGCCGGTCTGCTCGGCGATCAGCACCACGCGGTAGTTCTGCTGGTTCGCGGCCAACTCGGTGCCAAAGCGATCAAGCACGCGGCCGCGCGGCGGCGGCAGCAGGCGCAGATTGATGCGGTTTTCCTCGGCCAGAACCGTGTACTGCTCGGACTCGAGTACCTGCAGCTGGTACATGCGCCCGACCAGCGCCGTCAGCAGGGCGAGCTGACCGCCGCCCAACAGGATGGCCCGGCGGGTGAAGACACGTTGTCCGGCGGCGTCACGTTTCATGTCAAATCTGGGAAACCGCCCGACGAACCCGGACCATCGCCCAGGTCAGCGTCGGATACAACGCAATCGACAGCAGGGCCTGGACCGCAAAGGCGGTGGGCGCCAGCAATTTGCCATAGTAGGCCGAAACCACCGCCCAGACGACGAAGAAGGCGCCCACGGCGATGACGGTGAAGCCGAACCACTCGATCTTGAAGATCTTGCCGAGAAAGAAGCGCCGCTGGGAGGCCATGACCGCATGGACCCCGACATAGACGACCGCATAGATGCCAATCGGACCGCCGCCGAGGATGTCCTGCAGCACACCGAAGGCGAACACCGCCAAGCTCGGTAGGAGATCGGGGCGATAGATGCCCCAGTAGAACACCGACATCAGCGCCAAGGGCGGCATGACCAGGCCGATGTTGGGCAGACCCAGCGGCACCATGCTGAAGATGACGAACGCCAGGGTGATGAGAGCCGGGGTCGCCAGGCGGGCGATCTGGGTCAGACGCAAGAATGGCGCGTCGGCCATGGTCAGTCGCTGACCGGCTGCTCCTGTCCCGCCGGCGCCAGCCGCGGCAGGTCGTACCGCACGATGCGGACGTATTCGAGGCGGTCGGTCCCCGCCAGCAGTTGCACGCGGACGACGCCGTCGACCGAGGCCACCACGCCAATCGGCAACCCCTGCGGCAGCACGCCGCCATGGCCCGACGTCACGATCCGGTCGCCCGGTGCCAGCTGCGCCTGGTTGGGGAGGAACACCAGTTGCGGCCGTTCGGTGTTGTCACCGGCGAGCACGCCGCGCAGGCCGGAGGACAGATTGGTGACCGGGACGCGCGAGTTGAGATCGGTCAGCAGCAAGATGCGCGCCGAGCGGTCGCCGACTTCGATTACCCGCCCGATCAGCGCCTCGGAATTCATCGCCGACTGACCGCGCCGGACGCCGTCGCGATAGCCCGAGTTGACGAGGACAGTGCGCACGAACGGCGCGCCCGAGTCGGCAATGACCCGCGCCGACACGAAACCGACGCTCGGCTCGGGCCGCACGTTCAGCAAGCCGCGCAAGCTGGCGTTCTCCGCCTCGAGGCGCCGCGCCGTCGCCTGCCATTGCAGCAAGCGGGCGTTCTCCTCGCTGAGGCGCACTACCTCGGTGCGCAGCGCGAACCACTGGCGGACGTTGTCGGCGGCATCGTTGACGGCGCTGACCGGACGCGACACCGCATCGAATAACGGCGCGACGACGTCGATGACGACGATGCGGACGCGAACGACGGCGGCGTTGTCGAAACGGCCGAGCAGCATGATGGCGAAGGCGGCCCCAATGAGCAGCGCCGGGGCGAACCGCTGAACGACGTTCTTCAGCGGGATCGCTATGCGGGCAACGTTGCTCTTCTGAACTCTCACCGTCTCGCCTCGATCGTGTCCTAGTATCCTTCGTAGAGGACGCCGCGCAGCTGTTTCAGGTTCTCGAGCGCGTTCCCGGTCCCGAGCGCGACGCATTGCAGCGGTTCGTCGGCGATCGACACCGGCAGGCCGGTGGCGTTGCGCAGAACCGTATCTATGTTGCCGAGCAGCGCCCCGCCGCCGGTGAGGACGATGCCCTTGTCGACGATGTCCCCCGCAAGTTCCGGCGCGGTATGCTCGAGTGCCACCTTGACCGCCTCGATGATCGCCCCGACCGGTTCGGCCAGGCTTTCGGCAATCTGCCGCTGGTTGATCATCAGTTCCTTGGGCACGCCGTTCATCAAGTCGCGCCCCTTGACCTGCATGGTCTCGCCATTGCCGTCGTCGGGCGGACAAGCGGTACCGATCTGCTGCTTGATGCGCTCGGCGCTCGATTCGCCCACCAGCAGGTTATGGTTGCGGCGGATGTAGCCGATGATCGCTTCGTCCATCTTGTCGCCGCCGACGCGGACCGACTTCGAATAGACGATGCCGCCCAGCGAGATGACAGCCACCTCGGTCGTTCCGCCGCCGATGTCGACCACCATCGAACCGGTCGGCTCGGTAACCGGGAGGCCGGCCCCAATCGCCGCCGCCATCGGTTCCTCGATCAGATAGACCCGCCGCGCACCGGCGCTCTCCGCCGACTCCTGAATCGCCCGTCGCTCGACGGCCGTCGAGCCGGAGGGCACGGCGATGATGACCTGCGGGCTGGCGAAGCTGCGCCGGTTGTGCACCTTGTTGATGAAGTGCTTGATCATCTCCTCGGCGACTTCGAAGTCGGCGATCACCCCATCGCGCAGCGGGCGAATGGCTTCGATATTGCCGGGGGTGCGTCCAAGCATCAGCTTGGCCTCGTCGCCCACCGCCAACACCTGTTTTTTGCCACGGAAAGTCACGATCGCGACGACCGACGGCTCGTTCAGGACGATGCCTCGCCCTTTAACGTAGACGAGGGTGTTGGCTGTCCCGAGGTCGATGGCCATGTCGGCCGACATCATTCCGAAGAGGTTGGAGAACATCGTCCCTTACAGAGTCACAATAGACCAAGCCCAAATGGGGCCACCGCCGGAGCGGCCATCCCGGTTTACGCCGACATCGCCGCCGGCGCCGATTTCTGTCGCTTCACCACTAGTTTGTTCAGCGCGTTCACGTAGGCCCGCGCACTCGCCACCATCGTATCGGTGTCGGCCCCTTGGCCGTTCACCGTCTTGCCGGCTTCCTCCAGGCGCACCGTCACCTCCGCCTGGGCATCGGTGCCCTCGGTGACCGCATGGACCTGGAACAGCTGCAATCTTGCCTCATGCGGAAACAGCGTCTTGATCGCGTTGAACGTGGCGTCGACCGGACCATCGCCGCTGGCCGAGGTGCGGCGCACCTGGCCGTCGATATCGAGTTCGAGGTCGGCCTTCTGCGGCCCGAACGTACCCGCCATCACCCGCAACGACACCAGCCGGATGCGGTCGTTACCGCGGCCGACCGAATCGTCGACCAGGGCGACGATATCCTCGTCGTAGACATCCTTTTTCTTGTCGGCCAAGTCCTTGAAGCGGCGAAACGCATCCTCGACCGCATTGTCGCCGAGGTCAAAGCCGAGTTCCTTCAGTTTGTTGCGAAACGCGTGCCGGCCCGAATGTTTGCCGAGCACCAGCTTCGAGGCGCTCAGGCCCACCGATTCCGGAGTCATGATCTCGTAGGTGCCGGCATGCTTCAGCATGCCATCCTGATGAATGCCGGATTCATGGGCGAACGCGTTTGCGCCGACGATCGCCTTGTTGGGCTGGACGACGAACCCAGTGATGCCCGAGACCAGGCGCGAGGCCTTGATGATGTTCTCGCTCTTGATTCCCGTCCAATAAGGCATCGCGTCGCTGCGCGTCCTCAGCGCCATGACGATTTCTTCGAGCGCCGCGTTGCCGGCACGTTCGCCGAGCCCGTTGATCGTGCATTCGACTTGCCGCGCCCCAGCCATAACGCCGGCCAAGGAATTGGCGGCGGCGAGGCCGAGGTCGTTGTGACAATGGACCGACAGTCGCGCCCGGTCGATGTTGGGGACGCGGTTTCGGATCAGCCCGATCAGCTGGGTATATTCGCTGGGTACGGTGTAGCCGACAGTGTCGGGGACATTGATGGTGGTCGCCCCGGCCTTGATCGCGCTCTCGATCACACGGCAGAGGAAATCAACCTCCGAGCGCGTTCCGTCTTCGCACGACCATTCGACGTCGTCGCAAAGATTGCGGGCGCGCGTCACGCTGTCGATAACCGCCTGATGCACCGCCTCCGGCGCCATCTGCAGCTTGTACTTCATGTGCAGCGGGCTGGTGGCGATGAAGGTGTGGATGCGCTTGCGCCTGGCCGGGCGCAGGGCCTCGGCCGCGCGGTCGATATCCTTGGCCCCGGCGCGCGCCAGTCCGCAAACGATCGACTCGCTGATGACCTTGGCGATTTCCTGCACCGCCTCAAAGTCACCGTTCGACGCGATCGGGAAGCCTGCCTCAATGACGTCGACGCCGAGCGCCTGTAGCATTTCGGCGATCCGCAGCTTCTCTTCCAGATTCATCGACGCGCCCGGCGACTGCTCACCGTCGCGCATGGTCGTATCGAAAACGATGACTCGATTGGCTTCGTTGGATTGGCTCATCGCTGCGGGTCCTGCGAATCAGTGGGGCAAATGGCGCTCGACTTCCTTTGCACGAAATCGCTTCACCGGCCGGCCCGATCAGGGGCGGCTAAGTCGTAGGACCAAATCGCCAGCCCGATTCAAGCGGTTTCCCGCGCCGGAGTCGCCCCACTCGATCACCCTGGGCTCGGACACTCAAACCGCCTTGGCGCGCCATGCGCGCCCGATTCTAGCGTTCGCGATCTAATCAGATAAAATGCTTACAGCACCGGTCTCTACCAAACACTCGCGAAAAAGTCGGCAAGCGCTGACCAGGACAACGCAAACTCTGTTGGCCTGACTGATTTTTACGCCTATTTCCCCCGCGACCGCAACAGCTTTCGCTCCCAGGCGTGCCAATTCGGGTCAGTCGGGTGGGGTCAGAACGCCGAATTTGGTTCGCGCAGGAATGCTACCTCGTCGGCACTGGAGGTGCGTCCGAGCACCGCGTTGCGGTGGGGAAAGCGGCCAAAGCGGGCGACGATCTCGTGGTGGCGCTGCGCCGAACTGCCGGCGCGGTCCTGCTGTCCGGTGGGCGGCAACGCGCTGAACAGCGCGACCGAGCGCTCTTGATCGGCCAACGCCTCGCTGTGCTGAAAGGGCATGTAATAGAACCACGCGCGCACCGCGCAAACGCCGCGGTCGTATCCCCGCTCGAGCACATGGCGCGCGACCGCCAAGGCCTTGTCGTCGCACGCATACATGCGAGGCGTACCGCGGTACATGTTGCGCAGAAACTGATCGAGCAGAATGAGCAGAGCCAGGCAGCCATCGGCCGACTCCAGCCACGCGTCGAGTTCCCCGGCGTGGGCCCGCGCGGACGCCGCGGCGAAACGGTCGCGGATCGCCTGATCGAAGGCCAAGTCCTTCTTGAACCATCGTTCCCGCGGCTGGTCGCGCCCCAGAGATCCCGGCGGTCCAAACCAAAAATCGATTATCTGCTCCGGGTTCATCTCCTCACCGCCCGCTAGTTCTTGGTCTTGTCGACCAATTTGTTGCGACTGATCCACGGCATCATCGCGCGCAGTTTCGCCCCGACCTGTTCGATCTCATGTTCGGCCGCACGCCCGCGCATGGTCTTGAACGAAGCCTGGCCGACCTGGTTTTCAAGCATCCATTCGCGGGCAAACTGGCCCGACTGGATCTCGTGCAGGATCTTCCGCATCTCGGCCCGGGTTTCGTCGTTGACGATGCGCGGCCCGCGCGTGTAGTCGCCGTACTCAGCCGTATTCGACACCGAGTAGCGCATGTTGGCGATGCCGCCCTCGTACATGAGGTCGACGATCAACTTGACCTCATGGAGGCACTCGAAATAGGCCATCTCGGGTGCGTAGCCGGCCTCGACCAAAGTTTCGTATCCGGCTTCGATCAGGGCCGAAAGGCCGCCGCAAAGGACGACCTGCTCGCCGAACAGGTCGGTTTCGCACTCCTCCTTGAAGCTGGTCTCGATGACTCCGGCGCGCCCGCCGCCGATTCCCGACGCATAGGAGAGGCCGAGCTCGTGGGCATTGCCGGTGGCGTTCTGGTGCACCGCGATCAGACAAGGGACGCCGCCGCCGCGCAGATATTCCGAGCGCACGGTGTGACCCGGGCCTTTTGGCGCCACCATGAAGATGTCGAGATCCGGACGCGGATCGATCAACTTGAAGTGGATGTTGAAGCCGTGGGCGAAGGCCAGCGCTGCCCCCTTCTTCATGTTGTCGTGCAGGTGGCCTCGATAGATGTCGCGCTGTAGTTCGTCGGGCGTCACCATCATCATGACATCCGCCCACTTGGCGGCATCGCTCACGTCCATCAGCGGCAACCCGGCGGCCTCGGCCTTCTGGCGGCTGGCGGAACCGGGCCGTAGTGCCACCGCCACGTCCTTAACCCCGGAATCGCGAAGGTTTAGCGCGTGCGCGTGGCCCTGACTGCCATAGCCGATGATGGCGACCCTCTTGCCCTTGATCAGATTGACGTCCGCATCGCGGTCATAAAAGACGCGCATTTTCCTGCTCCCTTGTCTGCTCCCGGTCGTTGCCGGCGAGCGTGTTGCAATCCTATCGCCGGCGGCCCCCGGCGTCGCAATGGGGGGCGGCGGGCGCCTCCGCCGTCATAGCGCCTCGCGGCCGCGGCTGATGGCGACGACGCCGGTCCTCGAGACCTCGATCAGGCCGAGCGGCCGCATCAGATCGACGAACGCGTTCACTTTCTCGCTCGATCCGGTGAGCTCGAACACAAACGACTCGATGGTCGAATCAACCACCCGGGCGCGAAAGATGTCGGCAATGCGCACCGCCTCGACGCGCGGTTCGCCGCGGCCGCGCACCTTGATCAGGGCCAGTTCGCGCTCGACGCTCGGCCCGTCGATCGTCAGGTCGCTGACCCGATGGACCGGCACCAGCCGGCTGAGCTGTGCCTTGATCTGTTCGATCACCATCGGAGTGCCCGAGGTCACGACCGTGATCCGCGACATGCGATTGGCGGCGTCGGTCTCGGCGACGGTGAGACTTTCGATGTTGTAACCCCGTCCCGAGAAAAGCCCGATGATACGCGCCAGCACCCCCGGCTCGTTGTCGACGAGCACGGCGATGGTGTGAAAGCGTTTCGTGGGCAACTGGTTCACGGCCGACCCCTAGACCAGCGCCATTCCTGCGGTGGTCACCTCGGGTTTCGCACTCGCCGAGCCCAGGATCATTTCGTTGTGCGCCCGCCCCGAGGGAATCATCGGGAAGCAGTTTTCGGTCGGGTCGACGACGATGTCGGCTACCACCGGCCTGTCTACCGCCATCATCTCCTTGATGACCTCATCGACCTGGTCGGGCCGCGAAGCACGCAAGCCGACGCAGTGGAACGCCTCGGCCAATTTGACGAAATCGGGTAGCGCCGCGGTGTAGCTTTCAGCATAGCGGCCGCCATGCAGCAACTCCTGCCACTGGCGCACCATGCCCATATATTCATTGTTGAGGATGAATACCTTGACCGGCAGGCGGTATTGGACGGCCGTCGACAACTCCTGAATGTTCATCAGGATGGACGCCTCGCCGGCCACGTCGATTACCAGCGCTCCGGGATGGGCAAGCTGCGTGCCGATGGCCGCCGGCAAGCCATACCCCATGGTGCCGAGCCCGCCGGACGTCATCCAGTGATTGGGCTCGTTGAACTTGTAGAACTGCGCGGCCCACATCTGGTGCTGCCCCACCTCGGTAGTGATGTAGGGGTCGCGGTCGCTGGTTAGCGCATAGAGCCGCTCCAACGCATATTGCGGCTTGATGATCTTCGAGTCTGATTGGTAGCCCAGGCACTGGACGCCCCGCCACTCTTCGATGCGGGTCCACCAGGCTTTGAGCGCCGTCGCATCCGGCCGGTATTTGCGCTGTTTCCAGACGGCCACCATGTCGCCAATCACCGAGGCGGCATCGCCGATGATGGCGACATCGACGGACACGTTCTTGTTGATCGAAGCCGGGTCGATGTCGACGTGGATCTTCTTCGAATTCGGGCTGAACGCGTCGAGCCGACCGGTGATGCGGTCGTCGAAGCGCGCGCCGAGACAGATCATGACGTCGCAGTTGTACATCGCCAGATTGGCTTCATAGGTCCCGTGCATGCCGAGCATGCCGAGAAATTGCCGGTCCGTCGCCGGGTAGGCGCCGAGTCCCATTAGGGTGTTGGTGATCGGATAGCCGGTCAGGCGTACGAATTCAGCTAGGCTGGCACTCGCCGCCGGACCCGAATTGATGATGCCGCCACCCGTATAAAAGATCGGCCGCTTGGCTTGGGCGATCAGTTCGACCGCCCGCTCGATGGTCGGCTGGTCGCCCTTGACGCGCGGCTGATAGGTGCGGTGCTTGACATGCTCGGGGCCGACATAGCTGCCGATGGCGAGCTGAATGTCCTTGGGCAGATCGATGACCACTGGACCCGGCCGGCCGCTGCGGGCGACGTAAAACGCCTCGTGAATGATGCGCGCCACCTGATCGACATCCTTGACCAGGTAATTGTGCTTGGTGCATGGCCGCGTGATTCCCGTCGTGTCCGCTTCCTGGAAGGCATCGTTGCCGATCAGGTGGGTCGCGACCTGGCCGGTCAAACAGACGATCGGAATCGAATCCATCAGCGCATCGGTCAGGCCGGTCACCGCGTTGGTGGCGCCCGGGCCCGAGGTCACCAGGACGACGCCAACCTTGCCGGTGGAGCGGGCGTAGCCTTCGGCAGCGTGAACCGCCCCCTGCTCGTGGCGGACGAGAATGTGACGCAGGTGGTTCTGCTTGAAGATGGCATCGTAGATGGGCAAGACCGCTCCGCCCGGATAGCCGAACACGGTATCGACGCCCTGATCCACCAGCGCCTTGATGACCAGTTCGGCGCCGTTCAGCTTGGCTTCGTTCATGGCACGCCTCACGCAATGGGCTTCGCCGTTTACTGGCGACAACGATCCCGCCACAGCCGCGGACTGGTCCATCCGGGCCAGGAAACGGGGCAACGATGGACGAATGCGGATAAAAACCCGCAGAAATCCAGCGATTTGCGCGGAACCTAGCCGCTCATTCGTCTCGCGTCAATAACAATTGACGAATTTTCGGAAAGATTTTGTTAAGGAAACTTTCCGATTCTTGCTCCAGGAGAACCCAATTCGACATTTGATTGCGGAACCAGGTGGCCTGACGCTTGGCATAGTGCCGGGTCGCTTGCTGCCCTGCAGCGATCGCCGCGGCGCGGGTGCAGGTCCCCGGCACCAGTGCCGCCAGCTCGCGAACGCCGAGCGCGCGCATGATCGGAAGACCAGGCAATAGCGCCTGATCGAGGAGCGCCGCCACCTCGTCCATGGCGCCATCGTCGACCATCCGGGCGAAGCGCCGATCGATCCGACTCGCCAGCGCCTGCCGGTCGGGAGCGAGCACGTAGCCCAGGATCTCGCCCTGCAGCCGCGCCACTGCCGGACGACGCTGCCATTCGGCCAGCGACACCCCGGTTTGTTCGATGACTTCCCAGGCGCGCGCCGAGCGCTGCCGGTCGCTCGGGCGCACGCGCGCGGCCATCTCCGGATCGCGGCGGGCAAGTTCGGCGTGGAACGCCGGGCTTCCCAGTTCGGCCAGTCGCCGCCGACCGAGTTCGCGAATCGCCGGACTGATCGTCGGCACCGGTGCCAGCCCCTCCAGCAGAGCGCGGAAATAGAGACCGGTGCCGCCGACGACGATAGGGACGCGCCCGTGTTGCCAACTTTCCGCGATCGCCGCCGTGGCGCGGTCGCGCCAGGCCATCGCCGAAGACGCTTCCGCACCGGGCACCGTCCCGTACAGCCGATGGGGCACACGCGCTTCATCCTCGACGGTCGGACGCGCGGTCAGCACGCGGAGCTCGCGATAGACCTGCATGCTGTCGGCATTTATGATCTCGGCGCCGCCGAACGGCTGCAGCGCTTCGGCCAGTTCGAGGCCGAGCGCCGATTTGCCGCTCGCCGTCGGTCCAGCGATCAGAATCGTGACTGTTCGCATCGGGTTCGTTTCCCCTTCACGCTTAGCATCCCCGGTCACGGCCTTCCAGATGCGCTTCGTCGCCACCCTGATCATGCCTGCCGACCGCGCGGGCGATGGTCATGCCCATGCGGCGACAGCGCACGCGGCCCTGCAACGCCTCGGTGCCGGACCGGGTGAGATCACCTGGCTCGCCCCCGGCATTGCCGCCGAGATTCCCTGCGCGGCGGCCGGCTCGGAAACCATATCGGGTGTCCGCCAGGCACTCGGCCAGGCGCCAGTCGACGTCGTGGTCCAGCCCGTGGACGGTCGCCGCAAGCGCCTCCTGGTCGCCGATCTTGAATCTACCATCATCGAACAGGAGTGCCTCGACGAAATGGCCACCTTCGTCGGCAAGCGGAGCGAGATCGCCGCCATCACGGCGAAGGCAATGCGCGGAGAAATTGACTTCGCCGGGGCGTTGCGCGAGCGCGTAGCCATGCTGACCGGGTTGTCGGTCGATGTCCTGCAGGCCGTCTACGAGCAGCGCGTGCGTCTCAACCCCGGCGCCACCGCCTTGGTGGCGACGATGCGGCGGGCCGGGGCGTTCACCGCCCTGGTATCCGGCGGTTTCACGTTCTTCACCAGCCGGATCGCCGACCGCCTGGGCTTCGCCTATCACCAGGGCAACGAACTCGAACTTGACGGCACCCGCCTTACCGGCCGCGTCCGCGAGCCAATTCTCGGCCGCGAGGCCAAGCGCCGGGCGCTCGAGCGGCTGCGGGGTGAGCTCGGCATCGAGCCGTCGGCCACCATGGCGGTCGGCGACGGCGCCAATGATCTCGACATGATCGCGGCAGCTGGCCTCGGCGTGGCCTACCACGCCAAACCGGCCGTCGCGGCGGCGGCGGCGGCGCGCATCGATCACGCCGACCTGACGGCGCTGCTCTACCTGCAGGGCTACAAGGCGACCGAGATCGTCGCCGCTTAAGCAAAAGGGGCGGTTTTGGCCGCCCCTTTGCCGAAAGAAAGGGGAGACGCGGAGCTAACCGTCGCCCAGGCGGATGGCGACGAAGCGAAGATCGCCGCCGCGCTCGACCAGGAACAAGACGCTCTTCCGGTTTGCCTTCTGCACAGCCTTGATCTTGGCGTCGACCTCGGCCGGCGACTTCACCGACTCCTGGTTGACTTCGACGATCACGTCGCCGGGGCGAATGCCGCGCTCGGACGCCGGGCTGCCGTCCGACACTCCGGTGATCACGACGCCCTGGGTGTCGCCCTTGATCTCGAACTGGCGGCGCAGATCGGGGGTGACGGTCGACAGCGCCATACCCAGCACTTCGTTGGTGCTTGGGCGTCCGGGGGAGGGCGATTCCTCGGTGCCCAACGACGCGGTCTCGGTCTCGACCAGTTCGCCTACCTTGGTCTTGACCTTCCGCTCCTTGCCCTTGCGCATGAGAACGACCTCGACCTCGCGGTCGACCGCCGTCTCGGCGACGATGCGGGGCAAATCGCGCATCTCCGGCACCGGTTTGTTGTCGAAGCGGATGATCACGTCGCCCTGTTCGATTCCCGCCTTGTCGGCCGGTCCATCCTTGTTGACCTTGGCGACCAGCGCGCCCTTGGGCGAGTCGAGCTTAAGGTTCTCGACCATGTCCTCGGTCACCGACTGGATCTGCACGCCGAGCCAGCCGCGACGCGTGCGGCCGAAGTCGATGAGCTGGTTGACCGTGGTCTTGGCCAGGTTGGCGGGGATGGCAAAGCCGATGCCGGCGGACATGCCGTTCGGCGAGAAGATCGCGGTGTTGATGCCGACCACCTCGCCCTTCAGATTGAACAGCGGGCCGCCGGAATTACCCTTGTTGATCGTCGCGTCGGTCTGCAGGAAATCGTCATAGGGCCCGGCGTTGATGTTGCGACCGCGCGCCGAGATGATGCCGGCCGAAACCGATCCACCGAGTCCGAAGGGGTTGCCGATGGCCAGCACCCAATCGCCCACTCGCGCCGTATCGGAGTCGGCCCACTTGACCGCGGGCAACGGCTTCGGGCTCTCGATTTTGAGGACGGCGAGGTCGGTCTTTTGGTCCTTGCCGATGAGCTTCGCTTCCAGGGTGCGATTGTCGTCGAGCGTGACCGTATATTGGTCGCCCTCGGCGACCACGTGGTTGTTGGTCACGACATAGCCGCGCGGGTCGATGATAAAACCGGACCCGAGCGACTGCGGACGCCGGCCGCGCGGCGCCGGCTGACCGCCCCCTTCGCGCTGCTGGCGGTCAAAGAAGTCGCGGAAGAATTCTTCGAACGGAGAACCGGGCGCGGCCTGCGGTCGCTCGCTGCGCCGTTGCTGTCCTTGCGGCGCCGATTGCCCCTGTTGGCCCTGGGCCGGCCCTTGCGCGGTGGTGGCGGCAGCCGATTGACCGGTCGTCACGGTGACCACGGCGGGCTTCAGCATCTCGGTGAGGTCGGCAAAGCTGTCGGGACGCGTCTGCGCCTGGACCCCCCCACTCCACGCCAGGCCGGCCAGCATAACAAGGCCACCGATCCCGCTTAAGGACCATTGGTTCGCCTGGGTAACCGGCCGCACGACGACGCTACCGGCCGAAGCCGCAAAAAAACGACGATTCGACATACAGATGCAATCCTCCTCGGCCCGCCAACGCCGGGTATCGATGCAGGCGGGCGGCGCCCACACAAACTATAGGAACAGCCCCCGGATCAGACAACGGATCTACGACAAAGTGTACGATTCGTCGGCGGAAGCAGCGCCTAGGCGGACCGTACCAGCCAAACCAAGCCGACGCCCAGGGCCGCCATCCCGACCCCGGCGGCGCGCAGCAAGTGGCTCGGCTGTTCCAGAATCGTCGCCACGCGGCGTTTCATCGCCTCCGGCAGCAGAGCGAGCAGGCCGCCCTCGATCAGGAGGGCGATCCCGAGACCAACCAGGAAATCCTGCATGGCTAGCGGCTCGGAGTCCGCGGCGGCGGCCGCCCCTTGAAGAGAGCACCTTCGTAGTCGTTGAAATAGCGGAAGAAATCACTGTCGGGCGACAGCACCATGGTGGTTCCCGCTTCGCCTAAGGCTTGCTGGTAGGCCAGCATCGCGCGGTAGAAGCCGAAGAAATCAGGGTCCTGGCCGTAGGCGTCGGCGAATATCTTGTTGCGCACGCCGTCGCCGGTGCCGCGAATAACCTGCGAGTCGCGTTGCGCCTCGGCCAGCAACACCGTTCGATCCCGTTCGGCCCTGGCGCGAATGCCGGCGGCGGCTTCGGCACCCTGGGCGCGGAACTCCTTGGCTTCGCGTTCGCGCTCGGCCTTCATGCGGTCGTAGATTGCCTTGCTGTTCTCGGCCGGCAGGTCGGCACGCTTGATGCGCACGTCGACGACCTCGACGCCGATGGCCCGGGTCTCCTGGTCGACGGAGTTGGTGATCGACCTCATCAATTGCACCCGCTCCTCGGTCAGCAACGATTGCAACGGCACGCCGCCGAGCACCTGGCGCACGCGGGAATTGACCGTCGCCCCCAATTGCAGGCGGGCGCGGACGTCGTTGTTGACCTTCTGGTAGTACAGCAGCGGATCGACGATGCGATAGCGCGCAAACGCATCGACGACCATGCGCTTCTGGTCCGAAGCAATGATCTCTTCGGCGCCGGCGTCGAACGACAGGATTCTCTTGTCCAAGCGCTTGACGTCCTGGATGAAGGGAATCTTGGCGTTCAGGCCGGGTGAGGAGACCACGCGGCGCGGCTCGCCGAATTGCAGGACCAGCGCCTGCTCGGTCTGGTGCACCGAAAACAGGGTGCTCGACACGGTGACAAAGCCGACGATCACCAAAATGACGAGGGCGATCAGGGTGCGGCGGTTCATTGGCTTGCTCCCGCCGCGGGCCGAGCGGGCTGTTGCCTCAGCAATTGATCGAGCGGCAGGTAGGGGACGACGCCACTCTTGCCCTGATCGATGATCACCTTCTGCATGTTGCCGAGCACCTTTTCCATGGTCTCGAGATACATTCGCCGGGCGGTGACGTCACGCGCACCGCTATATTCCTTGTAGATCGACAGGAAGCGCTGGGCGTCGCCGCCCGCGGTCAGCGTCACCTGCTCGCGATAGGCTTCCGCTTCCTGACGAATACGCTCGGCCTCGCCGCGGGCCTTCGGGACGATGTCGTTCGCGTAGCCCTCGGCCTCGTTCTTTTGGCGATCGAGGTCTGCTTTGGCGCGCTGCACGTCGCGGAACGCATCGATCACCTGGCTCGGCGGATCGGCCTTTTGCAGTTTCGTCTCGTTGATGCGGACGCCGGCGCCGTAGGAATCGACCATTCGTTGGATCAGGTCGCGCGTGCGCGCCTCAATGTCGGCACGGCCCTCGGCAAGAATGTACGAGATGCGGGATCGGCCGATGACCTCGCGCATGGCGCTTTCTGACACGGCTCTCACCGTTCCGGCCGGATCCTGAATGTTGAACAGGAACTGGCCGGCGTCCTTAATCGTCCACAGGACGGAGAAGCGCAGATCGACGATGTTCTCGTCGCCGGTCAGCATCAGACTTTCCTCGAGGAGGTCGCTTTCACGACCACGACGCGTTTCGCTCGCGGCACGGAAGCCGATGTCCTCGCGATTGACACGCGTGACCTTCGGCTTCAACACGTCCTCGATCGGCGTCGGAATGTGATAATGCAACCCGGGTTCAGTGGTGCGCACCCACTGACCGAAGCGCAGCACGACCCCCTGTTCGTCGGGCGCCACCTGGAAAAACCCTGAGAACAGCCACAACGCGAACAGCCCGAGGATAGCCAGCCCTAAGACACGCGGGTTGCGAGGCCCGCCCGGTAGCATGCGCTTGAAGCGCTCCTGGCCGCGGCGCAACAAATCCTCGAGGTCGGGAATCTGCGGCGGGCGACCGCCACCGGACCCCGGGGGCTGTCCCCACGGGCCGCGGCCACCGCCGGACTGCCAGCCATCGCCTTGATTACTCCACGGCATGCGCTTTCTTCTCCCCTGAACCGCGAGGCGAATCGCCTTGGCCCGCGATTGTCTTTATCTTTCGTAGGCTTATATGACACCTACCCCGGCGTGGCAAACACAGCCCTGTGCGCCGCCCCGGGCAGTCCGCTTGATATGCGGTTCCCACCAGGAGGGTTCAAGGATGGCGCACGCCAGCGAAGCGGAAATTCTTGCCGCGCTGAGGAAAGTGACAGCCGCCGACGACCGGCGCGATCTCGTCAGCCGCGGTGCGGTTGCCGGGCTGCAGGTTCGCGAGGGGCACGTCGCCTATGCGCTGGCGCTGCCTCCCGGCCAGGACAGCGAAATTGCCCGCCGTCGTAGCGAGGACGCCGTCTTCGGGCTCCCCGGCGTTCTGTCGGTCACGGCCACCCTCGCCGGGCAAAACCCGGAGTCACCGGCGAAGGGGGCGAGCGGGGAAAAGGGTGGTGGCGCCGGTGACGATCAGCCGGGCGCCGCGCCGAAGGGACGCGGCCAGGCCGGAACCAAGAAAGGCGGGCCGGCACGCACGGCGCTGCCGGGAGTGGGCACGATCCTGGCCGTCGCTTCGGGCAAGGGTGGGGTCGGCAAGTCGACTACTGCGGTCAATCTGGCGCTCGCCCTGCACCGTCTCGGCCTCAAGGTCGGGCTGATGGACGCCGACGTCTTCGGTCCGTCGGTGCCGACGATGATGGGGTTGTCCGGCAAGCCCGACAGCAAGGACGGCCGCACCATCGAGCCAAAGGTCGCGCACGGCATAAAATGCATGTCGATCGGCTTCATGGTTCCCGCTGACACGGCCATCATCTGGCGCGGACCGATGGTGATGAGCGCGGTAGAGCAACTATTGCGCGAAGTGAATTGGGCGCCGCTCGACGTTCTCGTCTGCGACCTGCCACCCGGCACCGGCGACGCCCAGTTGACCATGGCGCAGCGCGTGCCGTTGACCGGCGCCGTGGTCGTGTCAACGCCGCAGGATGTCGCCCTAGCCGACGTGCGCAAAGGGATCGACATGTTCCGCAAGGTTGACGTACCGGTCTTCGGCGTCATCGAAAACATGAGCTATTACCTGTGTCCCAACTGCGGTCATCGCGCCGACATCTTCGGTCACGGCGGGGCGCGTCAGACGGCCGCCGAAATGCAGTGCGATTTTCTCGGCGAAATTCCGCTGCATCTTTCGATCCGCGAGCATGCCGATGCCGGCACGCCGATCGTCGTCGCCCTGCCCGACAGCGACCACGCCAAGGCCTATATGGCGTTGGCGGAGAAGGTTCGCGCCAAGCTCGAGCGCAGTGCGGCAACCACCGCCGCGCCACGGATCGTCATGCAGTGACCGCCGCTTCGGTCATCTATTGTGTGCGCAGCTGGGTCGACCCGGCCCACGGCCAACCGTACCTCGACTGGCTGGAGACCAAGCACATGCGCGAGGTGCTCATGCAGCCCGGTGTCCGCTGGGCCAAGCGGGTTGTGCTCGACCAGACCGACGCCAACGGTTGGCGCGGCTATCTATTGATGTACGGCCTCACCGATCGGACCGCTCTCGACGGCTACCTCAGCGGCGACGCCCGCCTGGGATTCTGGCGCGAGCTCGAGGCATTCAAGGACATCCACTACTCGGAGCGCTTCTGGGGCGATGTCGATCTGACAATCGCGCCGCCCAACTAGCGATCGAGCCAATCGGCGAACACGGTCGCCAGCCCGCGAATCTCCTCGTCGGTTGCCAGATTTTCGGCATTGGCCTGCGGCTGGACCAACTTGGTACAGCCGGGAACCAACTCGGCCACGCGATCGAGCGCCGCGAACGGGCTGTCCTCGCGCGCGCAGGTGGCCAGAGTCGGCACCTTGATAAGGGGCAGGCGCTCGGGCGAGTCATAGAGCACCGCCGCGCGGTAAGCGACGTGGCTGGTGCCAATCCCTTTCAAAATCTCGACCACGTGGTCGTGAAAATGGTCGAGCGGCGGCAATCCATTCGGGCGGACGTTGGCGGCCAGGCGTTTGGTGTAGGGCCGGAACAGGTACTGGTCGCGCAGCGTGTTCCAGATGACGAAGAACTGGGTACCGACCTGGTCCACGAGGTGGCGCCGGTCGAGCGACTTGGCGTATTCACGCGCCTGGTCGGTGATCTCGGCGCTCATGCCGTCGAGAATCATCTTGCCCACCCACTCGGGCCAGGCGATGGCAAATTCGGTGGCGATACGCGCACCCGTGTGATGCCCGAGCAGGTCGACTTTGCCGGTCACGCCGTGGGCCGTCAGCGCCCGCCGCGCCGCATCGGCGAAATAGACCATATCGGCGTCCTCGCGCGCGGGCGGCGACGAATCGCCCATGCCCAGCGTATCCAACGCGATCACCGGTCGCGTCGTGCCGAGCGCGGCAATCAATCGTTCCATTTGTTTGGTCGATCCGGGCGAACCGTGGAACAGGACGAGGGGCCGCCGCCGCACCGCCGCGCCGCCTGCCTCGCCACCCGCCCGGTAGTGGACTTGCCCTTCGGCGATGTCGATGAAGCCGCGTTCGATCGCTACCGATGCCATGGTGCTTCCCCTACCCATCCAGCCAGTCTGTGAACATCGACGCCGCGGCGGCGTAGTCGCCGACGATGGCGCCGGGAGGATAACGCTTTGCCGTGCAGTTCGGGATCATCTGGGCGACCCGATCGAAGGCCCCTTCGCTCAGCTGCTGGAGCAACGGATATTTGCGTCCGCCGGGATTGGCCTCGAAGGCGGCGATATAGGCATGGTGATAGGTCGCGCAGTTGCGCAGCAGTTCGAGCGCCCGGCGATGCCGTTCCTCGGCTGAGCCAAGATCTCGCTTGCGTCGATGCGTGGCGTCGCGGTCGTAGTAGGGAAAGAACATGTACATGTCCTTGGCCGTTCCGAACGCCCACATCAGCTGGCTGCCGTTGTAATCAAAGGGCGGCGCCTCGCGCAGATGAGCCACATACTCTTTCTTGAGATCGGTGGGCGGGATGCCGCTGCCGTCGAGGATCAGCCGGCGCACCCGACCGGGATGGCGGATCGCCATGTCCATGGCGACGTGGCCACCGATATGGGTACCGTAGAAATCGGCCTGTTCGACGCCGATGGCGTCGAGAAACTTCGCCATTTCGTCGCCGAAATACTCGATCGTCGGGTTCGCGTGTTGCGGCGCGCAGGAGTCGCCCTGACCGAGATGATCGGGCGCGACGACCCAGCGCGTCTGCTCCATCGCTTCGCTCAGCGCATTGAGACTGCGCCCGGAAAAGGGTGAAGCATGCAGGAGCACCAGCGGCAACCTGCCGTTTCCCTTCCTGTCCTCGCCGCCCGTCCAATAATGGACCTGGCCGATCGCCGTCTTGGCAAATCGCCGCTTGATCAATGTGTCCTCCCCGCGCGGTCGGTTGCGTGCGGGCGACGATAGTCCCGCGGATTGCGACGGTCCAAAGGTTAGTCGACCGGTCGGCCGAGGTCGGCCATCAGCTCGCGCCATTCCCGTTTCGACAGGCCAGACGATTCCTGCGTCACCGGCTCACCGGCGATCAGATGCCGCACGACCGCCAGACCTTTTTCCGATAGGCGGGCGCCGCCGACGCGATACTCCATGAACGCCGCATGGGTCAGCGGCACCCAACGCGCGAGGACACCCAGCATCGCGTCCGCATAGACGCGGATCTCGTGCTGCGCATGCGGGTCGGCCCGCAGACTGAGGAAGTGAAGAAAATTGAACAGGTCGGTCTTCCAGTACCACTGCGTATAGAAATTAAGCGTGAGATTCATGCGCGCCAGCTCGCGCGCCAGTCCCTGGCGTGACGGATCGCGGACGTTCCCCGCCGAGTCTTCGTTGAGGAACTGTTCGTAGTGGGCGTAGGCCCGCAACGAGTCGTCCTTGAGCAGGGCGAGGACATCGGCCGCTTCGCTGCCGGTCAGGACTTCATCGCGGCCCTGGCGGTTCACCTTCGACTGCGCCGCCAAATGCTCTGGCGCGGGTAGGTAGAACTCGTTGTCGAAAATCGAATAGCGCGCCGAGTACTCGTTGACGTTAGCGGTGCGGTGGCGGATCCATTGCCGGGCAACGAAGATCGGCAATTTGACGTGAAATTTTATCTCGCCCATCTCGAAGGGCGTGGTGTGCCGGTGGCGCATCAGATAGTTGATGAGGCCGCGATCCTCGGACACCCGCTTGGTTCCCTTGCCATAGGAAACGCGGGCGGCCTGGACGACGGCGGCGTCGTCGCCCATGTAGTCGATGACGCGGATGAAACCGTGATCGAGCAACGGGATCGGCTGATAGAGAATCTCCTCCAGCGCCGCCACGGTCGCCCGGCGGGTGGAATGGGTCTCGGCGCGCTGCGCCGCGATGTCGCGTTCCTGTTCGGGACTAAGCCGCGCCATGGTTCCTCCGTCGGGGGCGAAACCTTAGCGGGTCGGGCGGCCGGCGGCGAGACAGCGCGGCAACCGGCGCGGCGGCCGGCCAAACGGGCCGACCGGCCAGCCGGCGGCCGCGATCAAGGGCTAACTTCAAAACCCCGACGACAACGCCTATATTAGAAGGGCTGGGCAACCAGCTATGGCGATAAACGCTGGATGGAATAGGCATTGCGGACCCGGGGGCAGTACCCGGCGCCTCCACCACCAGCGCCGCGGCGCGGCGCTGCTGTTGGGGGCGAACCAGGATCGACGCGTGCAGTAAAGGTTCAGTTTTTTCCCGGCATGATACCGCCGTTATCGGGTCAATTTTACAAGTGCCAATGACAATGAGATGGCGCTCGCTGCCTAACGAACTTAGGTAAGCGCGGTCCGGGGGGCACCGGGCAACAGAAGCCCCCCAACCTCATCGCATGTTTTCCTGGCCCGGCGGGCCGACTATGATCGGTTAGAGGGGTGGCCGCGCCGATGCGGGATCAATTCAACTATCACCAGCTTGTCGACGCCGCCTTGCGCAGCGTCGTGCGCGAAGCGTTGCGCCAGGTCCAGCGCGAGGGCCTGCGGGGCAACCATCACATGTACATCTCGTTCCGCACGCAACACCCGGGCATCGTCGTCGCCGAGTACCTACGCAACAAGTACCCGAAGGAGATGACCGTCGTCATCCAGCATCGGTTCTGGGAGCTCGACGTGCGGGATGATTCGTTCGACCTGACCCTCAGCTTCCACAAGGTACCGGAGCGCCTGACGGTACCATTCGCGGCGATGACCGGCTTCGCCGACCCCAGCGTGCAGTTCGGGCTGCAGTTCCAGGGTGGCGAACGCGGCCAAGACGAGGAGACGCCAAAGGCGACCCTGTTGCTCGGCACCCGCGCGGAGGTGAAGGCGCCGGCCGCCGTCGCCACCACGCCGGCCGCCGATGACGGGCCGGCCACGGGCCGGCCCGCGGCGGTGGCGACGGAAAAGGTCGTGACCCTCGATCAGTTCCGCAAGAAGTAAAGCCCCCGCCGCTTCGCTCCTCCACCGCCCTCACCACGAAAGTAGTCGCTATGGCTGAATTCCGTTTTCAAGACATCTTTCCCCTTGGCAAGGATCAGACGCCCTATCGCAAGCTCACCGGCGAGCATGTTTCGACGATGAAGGTCGGCGGGCGGCGTGTTGTGCAGGTGGCGCCGGAGGCGCTGCGTCTACTGGCCGCCACGGCGATGCGCGACGTCTCGCATCTGTTTCGGCCCGGCCACTTGACCCAACTGGCCAAAATCCTCGACGACCCCGAAGCCTCCGACAACGATCGCTACGTTGCCTATGAATTGATGAAGAACGCGAATATCTCGGCCGGCATGGTGCTGCCGTCCTGCCAGGACACCGGCACGGCGATTGTCATGGGCTACAAGGGCCAATACGTCTGGACCGAAGGCAACGACGCCGAAGCCTTATCGCGTGGGATCGCACACACCTACACCGAGACCAACCTGCGCTACTCGCAAATGGCCGCGCTCGATATGTGGCGTGAGGTCAATACCGGCAACAATCTGCCCGCTCAAATCGATCTCTACGCCGCCGACGGAGACGAATACAAGTTTCTCTTCATCACCAAGGGTGGGGGCTCGGCCAACAAGTCGGTCCTCTATCAACAGACGCGAGCCCTCTTGAACCCCGAGGCGCTGCTCAAGTTCCTCGAAGAGAAAATGCGCTCACTCGGCACCGCCGCCTGTCCGCCCTATCACCTGGCGGTGGTAATCGGCGGCACGTCCGCCGAACTCAACCTGAAGACGGTCAAACTGGCGTCGTGCCGCTATCTCGACACGCTGCCGACCAGCGGCAACGAACTCGGCCGTGCCTTCCGCGATGTCGAGTTCGAGGAGAAGGTGCACAAGCTGTCCCAGAAACTGGGCATCGGCGCTCAATTCGGCGGCAAGTACTATTGCCACGACGTGCGGGTGATCCGCCTGCCGCGGCATGGCGCGTCGCTGCCGATCGGGATCGGCGTGTCGTGCTCGGCCGACCGCCAGGTTCTCGGCAAGATCACCGCCGACGGCGTCTACCTCGAGCAACTCGAAACCAACCCAGCCAGGTATCTGCCCGAAATCGACGTCAGCAAACTGGGAGCCAAACCGGTCGACATCGATCTCAACCGGCCGATGCAGGAGATCCTGCGCGAGTTGTCGCAATACCCGATCAAGACCCGCCTGCGGCTCAGCGGCACAATGATCGTCGCCCGTGATATCGCCCATGCCAAGCTGAAGGAGCGCCTCGACAAGGGCGAGGGCATGCCGCCCTACTTCAAGAATCACATCATCTACTACGCCGGACCGGCCAAGACGCCCAAGGGCTACGCCTCGGGATCGTTCGGCCCGACGACGGCGGGACGGATGGATTCCTACGTTGGCGAGTTCATGGCCGCGGGCGGCAGCATGATCTCGCTCGCCAAAGGCAACCGTTCCAAGGCCGTGCGCGAGGCATGCAAGAAGAACGGCGGCTTCTACCTCGGCTCCATTGGCGGGCCGGCGGCGCGGGCCCAGGAATGCATCAAGAAGGTGGACGTGCTCGAGTACCCTGAGCTCGGCATGGAGGCGATCTGGCGCATCGAGGTTAAAGACTTCCCCGCCTTCATCGTGATGGACGACAAGGGGAACGACTTCTTCGCCAATACGGTGGGCTCGGCCGAGTGAAAAAGCGGACGGCGCGCCGGCCGCGGTCGGCATCGGATGGCTCAGCCGTGCTGCCCGATATTCTGGTCGAGGGGCTCGACGTCGTGTTCTGCGGCAGCGCCGTGGGCGCCGCCTCGGCCAGGCTGAAGGCCTATTACGCCGGACCGGCTAACAAGCTCTGGCCGACGCTCCACCGCATCGGCCTGACCGAGCGCCAACTCGCCCCCCGCGAGTACCAACTGGTAGCGACCTACGGCATCGGCCTTACCGACATGAACAAGAGCCAGTCGGGCGGCGACGCGGCGCTGTCGCGCACGGCCGACCAGCCCGATCGGCTGCGGCGATTGATCGAGCGCTATCGACCGCTGGTCCTCGCCTTCAACGGCAAGCGCGCCGCGGCCGTGCTGCTCGGCGCCGACGTCCGCTACGGCCAGCAGGACCATCGGATTGGCGACACCGTGATCTACGTGCTGCCCTCGACGTCGGGAGCAGCCGCGGGCCGGTGGGACCTCGCACCCTGGCAAGAGATGGCCGAGCACATCCGGCACCGTCGCATCTTCAGCCGCGCCGAGCCGGATCTCGCGCGGTTGACGCCGGAAGCCAAGGAAGACATGCGCACAGCGCTCAATCGGCGCCTCTATCACCGCATCGGGCTCGACCTGCGCAAGAAGCGCGATGAAAGCGAATTTGCCTCGCGGGTGGTCTCGCCCCGCCAGGTCGAGCGGCAGCGGCAGCTGGTGGCCGGCACCATCGAAACATTCCTGGACGGCCCCGCCAGTTTTCTGCCCGCGGACCGCACCCTGGTCAGGCCGATGGTCGATGACTTCTTCCGTCTTTACGGCGAGCGGCCGGTCAGCGACAACGAGGGCGGGATCAAATTGGCGGACTCGCTCTGGCTGTTTGTTCTCGCCCGCCTGGTGGCACCAACATTCGTAGTCGAAAGCGGCAGCCACCGCGGCCTCTCGTCGTGGCTGCTGCGCCAAGCTTGCCCGCAGGCGACGATCCACTGCTACGACGTCAGCTTCCGCAGCCTCGCCTGGCGCGACGGGACGAT
Source organism: Alphaproteobacteria bacterium (assembly GCA_009694165.1). Next base: position 44 of record SHVP01000029.1, on the reverse strand, counting down.
TGCCTACCACGAGCAGGATTGGATGGCCGCGCCCTTGCAGGTTC
>SHVP01000028.1 GCA_009694165.1 Alphaproteobacteria bacterium | reverse complement strand
GAAGACATCGGTCACGCTCTGACCGACCTGCAGATAGTCAAGCGTTGCCGTCCGCACGTAATGGTGAACGACCCATCCGGGGATCGACTCAAGGTACCGTAGCTACCCGTGTAGCTGCCGGAACTCATCACCACCAAGGCGTCACCGTCGGCGTCCGTGTCGTTGGCCAACACGTTGCCCGACACCGACCCAGCATCCTCGCTCAGACTCACCGCGTCATCACCCGCGACCGGCGCGTGCACCAGAAGAAAAAACACTTCCTCGATGTCCTGGATCGTCAGCGGAATCTGCGTGAACAAAAACGTCGGCCCGTTCGAACTCTCAGGGTCCGCCGTCGCCACCAGGAAATTGTTCAACGCCACGTATTCGGCCTGGAACGCCGCCGACTGGAACTGGTTCTCGACAGGACAAGAGACATCACCCTAAAGTGGAACCAACCGTGACCACAAGAAATATAGAAGAAAAACAATGCAAGCCATTGTTTTAACTATTTAAAGTAATCAAGCCGCCGCAAACTCGATGAGTTCCTCGTTGGGGCGACCGCCGCAGCCATGAGCCTGTTCAACGGGGCTCCTCGCCGTTGCCGTCGAAATCCTCCAGTCCATCGCCTTGGTCGTCCGGCGCCTCCTCGGCGGGAATGGCGTAGTGGCCGCCGAACCAGCGGCCGAGATCGACATTGGCGCAGCGCAGCGAGCAAAACGGCGCGTACTTTGCCGTCGCCGCCTTGCGACAGATCGGACAGGGGCGTGGCTTGGCCGGATCACTCGTCGCCAAAGTCGAACTCGTCGCGCAAAAGGTCGGCGTGGGCCTCGATCTCGATGGTACAGCCGAGGCGCCGCTCAAGGGTCTGCAGCAGCGGCCGGTCGTCGCCCTGCAGCAACTCGACCACTTCCGGGGCGGCCCGAACGAGCAACAGGTCGCCGTGACCGCCCGGGCGGGCGCGCGCCTGGCGCTCGGCGCGCCGCAGCAACTCGTAGGCCACGGTTTCGACCGAAGGCAGCCGCCGGCGCCCCTCGCAATAGAAGCACTCGTCGGTCAGCAGCCGGTCGAGCGATTCGCGCGTGCGCTTGCGCGTCATCGCGACCAGTCCGAACTCAGACACGCTGCCGACGCGGAGGACGGCCCGGTCGGCGGCACAACCCGCGCGCAGCGCCTCGATGACCTGGGATCCATGATCGCTGCCGGTCATGTGAATGAAGTCGATCACAATCAAGCCGCCGAGGTTGCGCAAGCTGACTTGGCGGGCGATCTCGCGCGCCGCTTCGAGATTGGTCACCAGCGCTGTCGCCGCCGGATCGGCGCCGCGGACATAGCGGCCGGAGTTGACGTCGATGGCCGTCAGCGCCTCGGTGGGCTCGATGGTGATGTGACCGCCCGCGGGTAATGTCACCCGCGCGGCGAGCGCCGCCGCCCACTGTTCCTCGATGGCGAAGGCGGCAAACAGGTCACCCTCGCGGTACCATTCGATCGCGTCGGCGATCGCCGGTACATGGCGGCCGGCGAATGTCTTGGCTGCCTTCGCTGTCTCGCCGTGATCGACCACGAAGCGCCGCGTCGTTGGCCGCACCAGATCACGCACCGCCCGTTCGGCGGCGGCCAACTCCTGATGTAGGCAGGCCGGTGGATCGGCTTGCTCGCTGTCAGCAAGAATGCCCTGCCACCGGCTCGCCAGGTTGGCGATGTCGGCGGCAAGATCGCGCTCGGCCACGCCCAAGGCAGCGGTACGCACGATGTAGCCGCAACCGGCCGCTTCGGCAGGGACGGCCACCATCGCGCTCAACCGCGCGCGCTCAGCCTCGTCGGTGATTTGGCGCGACACGGCCACGCCCTGTCCCGTCGGCAGGAAGACGACATAGCGCCCCGCCAGCGACACGTGGGTCGACAGGCGGGCACCCTTGTCCCCGGTTGGTTCCTTGGTTGCCTGCACCAGCAGCGCCTGGCCTTCCTGGACCAGGCCGGCAATCGGCGGGGCGCGCCGTTTGCCTTCGGGATCGGCATAGCCCTTCGGCCGCGCATCCCAGGCGCCGAGAAACCCGGCCTTGCCGAGGCCGATGTCGACGAAGGCAGCCTCCATGCCGACCATCACCCGCTCGACGCGGCCGAGATAGACGGCCCCCATCGGGCTCTGGCGATGCGGCCGCTCGACGAACAACTCGGCCAGAACGCCGTCGCGGACCACGGCGATGCGGGTTTCACCGAGGCCGACATTGACGAGGATGTCCTCATTCATCGCGTGGTCCTCCGGCGAAAGCCCAATCCGTCGAGCAATTGGCAGGTCTCGTACAGCGGCAGACCGACGACCGCGGAATAAGAGCCACGGAGCGCCCGGACATAGGCGCCCGCCAGTCCCTGGATGGCATAGCCACCGGCCTTGTCGCGCCACTCGCCGCTGGCGACATAGTCGTCGATTTCGCCCGCTGAGAGGCGCTTGAACGCGACCCGCGTGGCCACCAGCCGGTGGCGCTGCACGCCGCCGGGCGCGTGGATCGCCACTGCGGTGTAGACGCGGTGCCAGACGCCGGACAAAAGGGCGAGGCAGCGCCGCGCCGTCGCTTCGTCGGCTGCTTTGGGAAGAATCCGCCGTCCTCGCGCGACCACGGTGTCGGCCGCTAGAACGAAGCCGGCGGGATGGGCAGCAGCGACCCGCGCCGCCTTGGCGCCGGCAAGGCGGCACGCGTAGTCCTCGGGACGCTCCCTCTTGAGCGGCGATTCATCGACGTCGGCCGGAACGATCGCCGCCGCCACGATGCCGACCTGGGCCAGCAGATCCCGCCGCCGTGGCGACGCCGAGGCAAGAACCAAGGAGGGCGTTGCCTCGTGCCGCCATTGCGACACGGCGGTCATGGCCAACCCTATTTGAACCGAAAGGTGATGCGGCCCTTGGTGAGATCATAGGGCGTCATCTCGACGAGGACCTTGTCGCCGGCAAGGACGCGAATGCGGTTCTTGCGCATTTTGCCGGACGTGTGGGCCAGGACCCGATGGTCGTTGTCGAGCCGGACCCGGAACATGGCGTTGGGCAGGATTTCTTCCACCGTGCCCGCCATCTCAAGCAGTTCTTCTTTCGCCATTACGGCTCCGTTGCTACAGGTTGCTTATCATTCTCGGGATCAGGCGGAAATCAAGGGCTTTCAGCGCAGGTGCAGCACGCAAATCAGGGTGAAGAGACGCCGCGCGGTCTCGTGATCGAGTTCGACCTTGTCCTTGAGCCGCTCGCGCAAGAGATCCGATCCCTCATTGTGAGCGGCGCGCCGACCCATGTCGAAGGCCTCGATCCGCGACGGATTGGCGACCTTGATCGCCTGAAAATAGCCCTCGCAAATGTCCCAATAGTCTTTCACCACCTTGCGAAACGGCGACAACGCGAGACCGAACACCACGATCGGGTTGTCTTCGGTCGTGCAGATATCGAGCAGCAGGCGATTGTCGGCGACCGAGAGGGTGAGGTGATAGGGTCCCGCCGCACGCTCGATCGGCGAAAAGTGATTCTGTTCGAGCAGGTCGTAGATGGCGACCTTGCGTTCCTGCTCGATGTCAGGGCCACGCCGCGCCACCGTCTGTTCGTCGAGCGTCACTTCGACCACGCGATGGTAGTCGCTCACCGGCCAGTCCCTTGCAGCCGCAACGCCACCGACAGGGCGTGGGCGGGCAGGCCTTCGGCCTCCGCCAGCGTCACCGCCGCGGGGCCGATGCGCCCGAGGCTTGCCGGATCGCAGGCGACGATCGACGTCCGCTTGACGAAGTCGAGCACCGAAAGGCCCGAGGAGAAGCGCGCGGTTCGCGCCGTCGGCAGGACGTGGTTGGGTCCGGCCACGTAATCGCCGATCGCCTCCGGCGTGTGGCGGCCAAGGAAAATGGCGCCCGCATGATGCACGCGGGCAGCAAAGGCTTCGGCCTCGGCCACCGCCACCTCGAGATGCTCGGGGGCGATGCGATCCACCAGCGCGGGCGCCTCGTCCAGACTGCGCACGACGATGATGGTGCCATAGCGTTCCCACCCCTCGCGGGTCACGGTGGAGCGGGACAAACGGGCCAAGTGGTGCTCGACCCCGGCGGCGACAGCATCGGCGAAGGCGCGATCGTCGGCGATCAGAATGGCCTGTGCGCCCGACCCGTGCTCGACTTGCGCCAGGAGATCGGCGGCGATCCAAAGCGGGTCGTTGTCGCGATCGGCGACCACCAGAATCTCCGACGGCCCGGCGATCGAGTCGATTCCGACGATGCCGAAAAGCTGCCGTTTGGCCGCCGCCACGTAGGCGTTGCCGGGTCCGACCACCTTGTCGACGGCGGCGATCGCCGCGGTGCCATAGGCAAAGGCGGCCACCGCCTGGGCGCCGCCGATGCGATAGATCTCGTCGACACCGGCCAGCTTGGCCGCCGCGAGGACGAGCGGGTGCAGTCGGCCGTCCGGCGCCGGCACCGCCATGGCAATCCGGCCGACACCCGCCACGACGGCCGGAATCGTGTTCATCAGGACGGTGCTCGGGTAAGCCGCCAACCCGCCGGGAACGTAAACACCAACCGCCGTCACCGGTGTCCAGCGCACGCCGAGTTCGACGCCGGCGGCATCGCGATAGCGTTCATCCCGCGGCCGCTGCGAGGCGTGGTAGGCGCGGATGCGATCGGCCGCCAGGCCAAGCGCGGCGGCCTGTTCGGCCGGGATGCTTGCTGCGGCCGCCGCAATCTCCGCGGCCGGCACCCGCAGCGTGTCGGCTGTCAGCGTCAGACGATCGAACTGCGCGGTGTAGTCGATGACGGCCTGATCGCCGCGGCGGCGCACGTCCTCGAGGATGCGGGCGACCGTCGTCGATACATCGGCAGCGACCTCGCGCTTCTCGGCCAGCACGGCGGCGAAAGCAGCGGCGAAGCCGCTGTCCTGCGTATCAAGCCGCCGCACGCCGCACCACCTCGGTGAAGCGCTTGAGCCAAGCGCCGATCTCGGCCGGCCGCGTCTTGAGGGCGGCTCGATTGACCACCAGCCGCGACGACACCTGAGCGATCGTTTCGACCTCGACCAGGCCGTTTGCCTGCAGCGTAGCGCCGGTCTCCACCAGGTCGACGATCCGCCGGCACAGACCGAGGCTAGGGGCCAGTTCGAGGGCGCCGTTCAACTTGATACATTCGGCATGGACGCCGCGGGCGGCAAAGTGGCGACGAGTGAGGTTGGGATATTTCGTCGCGATGCGGATATGGCTCCACTGTGAGGGATCGTCGCGACCCCGCAACTCGGCCGGCTCGGCCACCACCAGACGGCAGCGACCGATGCCGAGATCAAGCGGCGCATAGACTTCGGGATAGTCGAACTCCAGCAGGTCGTCGCTGCCGGCGATGCCGAGGTCGGCGGCGCCGAAGGCGACGAAGGTAACGACGTCAAAACTGCGCACCCGTACCAGATCGAGGCCGGCCACGTTGCTGGCGAAGCGAAGGCGGCGCGAGGCCTCGTCGGCAAACTCGTCCTCGGGTCGGATGCCGGCAGCCGCCAGCAGCGGCAGCGCCTGGCCCAGAATACGCCCCTTCGGCAGGGCAAAAACGATGGTATCGCTTCGGTTCACGGCGGCGTGCTCGCCCGGTCCTAGCCCGGCTCGACAGGGCGCGATTTCTATGCGAAGCGATCGGGGCGGACAAGGCGATTCGCGCCGGCCAGCCCGCTATTCGACGTCAAAAACGTGCTCCGGCCGCCGTTTTGCCGCCCACGGCGCGGTCAGGTCCTGCATTTCCACGTCCACGCATTCGACCGAAAGGCGAACCGAGCCGCCGCCCGAGAACTCGAGGGTGATCGCCCCTGCCCCCTCGGCGTCGAGGTCGCCGCGAAGGGCGAGCAGCTCTGCCACCGTGTCCGGGATGGCCGGATCGAGGCCGCGGACCTGGGTGCGGCGCACGCCGCGAAAATGGATGCCGGTGCGCACCCGCTCGCGGCCGGACTGGATCGCCTCCCAGCGGTAGCGGCTCACCACCGCCGCAAACAAGCGGCGGCGCGGCAGGTAGACGAGATCGCCGAGGCGGGTCACCGCGTCCTGCAGCATCGCCGAGACGATGGCTAGGTCCTCGGCGTCGTGCGCCAGTAGGTGGAGCGAACCTGGGTCAGACATCGGGCAATTCAGACCGCGACGCGCTCGATCTGGGCGCCGCAGGCGGTGAGCTTCTCGACCAGTCGTTCATAGCCGCGGTCGAGGTGATAGACGCGATTGACCGTCGTCTCTCCCGTGGCGACCAAACCGGCCATCACCAGCGACACCGACGCGCGCAGATCGGTTGCCATCACCGGCGCTCCGCGCAATTCGCTCACCCCGCGCACCACGGCGGTCGAGCCCTGCAAGACGACGTTGGCGCCCATGCGCATGAGTTCGGGAACGTGCATGAAGCGATTTTCGAAGATGGTCTCGGTGATGGTCGAGGCCCCTTCGGCCATACACAGCAGGGCCATGAACTGCGCCTGCATGTCGGTCGGAAAGCCGGGATAAGTCTGGGTCGTGATGTCGAGCGGCGCGATTCGATTGCCCTGGCGCGCTACATGCAGGGCGCCGTTTATCTGGCGCAACGAGACGCCGGCCTGTTCGAGGGCGTCGGCTACCGCGCGCATGGTCCCGAGTTCGGCTCCTTGCAGGGCAAGCTCGCCCCCAGTTAGCGCCGCCGCGACAGCGTAGGTCGCCGCCTCGATCCGATCGGCCATGATGCGGTGATGGGCGCCGTGCAGACGCGGCTGGCCGTGGATGACGATGCGCTCGGTCCCGGCACCTTCGATCACCGCCCCCATCGCCGTCAGACAGTGGGCAAGGTCGACGATCTCCGGCTCGCGGGCCGCGTTGTCGAGGACGGTGACACCGTCGGCCAAGCAGGCGGCCGTCAGCAGATTCTCGGTCGCACCGACCGACACAATGGGAAAACGAATCTCGGCGCCTTTGAGACCGTGGTCGACGCGGGCGTGGATGTAGCCTTGCTCGAGCTCGATCTCGGCACCGAGTCGTTGCAGCGCCTTGAGGTGAAGGTCGACCGGTCGGGTGCCGATGGCGCAGCCCCCCGGCAACGATACAACCGCCTCGCCGTGGCGGGCCAGGAGCGGCCCGAGAACCAGGACCGAGGCCCGCATCTTGCGAACGAGGTCGTAGGGTGCCGTGCTGTTGGTAATGGTCTGTGCCGCCAGCGACAGCGAGCGCCCGGCTTGGGCGTCGTCGCCCACGGCGCCACCGTCCATTCCCACCGCGACGCCAAGTTGCGCCAATAAATGAGTCATGGTGGCGATGTCGGCGAGGTGGGGAATATTGGACAGGATCAGGCGGTCGCTGGTCAGCAGGCACGCCGCCATCAGCGGCAGCGCCGAGTTTTTGGCGCCGCTGATACGAATAGTCCCGTGCAGCGGAACGCCGCCGCGGATCCGGATCTGATCCACCTAGGAGCGCTCCGCCGGAGGCGCATCCCCCGGGCAAACCGCGCCTTCGGGTTCGGCGCGACCGCGCGCCTGCTGCTTGCGCCGCCGCAGATTGTCGCGCAGGGCCTCGGACCGCCGCTTCTCGCGCAATTGCGCCCGCACCTCGGTTGGTCGTGGCGCGGACTTGCTGTTCGTCGTCATGGCCCTGGACTGGCGAGCGATTGAGGCAAAGCAAAGGCGGCACGGAAAGCGAAGGACACGGCACTATGACACGCGGCCCCCGGCGACGCGAAGCCCCGCCGACGGGGTCCGCCTAGTCGACGGTGACCGCCGTATGTTTGCCGCCCGCGGAAGGACGACCGAGAACGATGGCCGGGCCGATCGTTGCGTTTGAGCACGGGGACGCGATCCCTAACTACGTGTTGAACGACGTCCGCGGCCGACCGAACGGGCCGGTGATCGATTCGCGCGGCCGTCCGATGGGGCTGGTCTTCTGTCGTGCGGTGTTCGACACCCATCTGGCGCCGTTCGCCGAGCAGGCCCAACGACTAAAGCAGGCGGTCGACCTGTCGATCGTGACGCCACTGACGCGCGAGGACAACCTGGCGCTGGCCCGCCGGCTCAATCTGCCGTGGGGCGTTCTGTCGGATCCCACGGATGAGGTGGGCGGCCATTTCGCCTTCGCCGGGGCGGGCCTTCCGCTTCCGGCCCTCACCACCTATGCGCTCGATTCCGGCCTTCGGGTCCTCGCCGTCGGGCGCGACGGGTGGGCGGGCGATCACATCGAGAACACCCTCGCCGCCATCCGCGAAGCGATGAACCCCGCCACGGCGGGGCCCGGTGCAGCGCCGGTGCTGTGGATTCCGCGGGTTCTCGACGCACCATTTTGCCAGGAGTTGGTCGGGGTGGCGGGACCAGGGCAACGCAGCCACCGGCACCATCGATAGCCGTGATGACGACCACCTTGGCGCCCAGTCCGTCGCGGAGACCAAGCGGCGGCGCGACCACGAGATCGTGGATGCCGCCCTCAACCAGCGCTTGGCCGAGGTGTTTCGCCGCCGGGTGGTGCCCGAAGTGGCCAAGGCGTTCCAGTACCACGCCACCCGTACCACTGGCTTCAAGATCGGGTGCTATCTCGACGAGCGGACGACCGGCGGCTATTTCCGCCCACACCGTGACAATATTTCGGCGAGCACGGCCCACCGGCGGTTTGCCGTCTCTCTGCTCCTCAACGATCCGGCTGAGTACGAGGGCGGCTCGCTGCGCTTTCCCGAGTTTGGCCAGCGTGACGTCCGCCCGGGGGTCGGCGAAGCGGTGGTATTCAGCTGCTCGCTGTTGCACGAGGTCACCGACGTGCGACGCGGCAAGCGCTTCGTGCTGCTTACGTTTCTCACATCGAAGAAGGACACCGATGCGACCCAGGGCCGGGGCGCCGGCTAGGCCGCCTGCCGCCACGCGCTGGCCCTTCCCATGGTTGCCTCGCGGGCGCGCGCCGTGGCATGTTGTCGCCCTTCTCGCGCAGGGCCCACATAGCTCAGGGGTAGAGCACTCCCTTGGTAAGGGAGAGGTCGAAGGTTCGATTCCTTCTGTGGGCACCAGAGAAGCGCAGAAATCCGGGGGTTCAGGCCAGGGGCCAGCCACGGCATCCGGCACCAACCGGCAGAACACGGCATGAACCGGCACCAGAAAGCGGGCATTATCCGGGCACTCGGTTCGTGACTCGTTCTCACGAAGGCCTTGCGCCTAGAATGACGCTCTATCGGGGTGAGCTGGGAGGAATCCAGTGCCCCGGGCCACCACACTCGACACCGTCGGCGAGCTACTTGAGCAACACGACATCTACGCCCATTGCCCGAAGTGCTGGCGGCACGAGCGGCTCGATCGGAACGCGCTGCTCTCGAGCCTCGGGCGCGATCACCACCTCACTCGCGTGCGCGTGAGGTGCCAGCGATGCGGCAACGCGGGCTCGGTGTTCTTCTCTACGCGCTGGCCACCACCGTCGTCCTCGGGGGCGTGAGCGATGCCGACGCGAAGACCAAGCGATCGCACAACACGACTCGGGAATTTCAGCGGGAGCACCCCTGCCCGTCGGCGAAGGACCCATCCGGTCAGATCGAGGAGAACGCCATGGTTCATGACGTCACGAACGAAGCGGCGAAGGTTGGCGCGGCCGGCGGGTTCGTCCCGCCCGGTGCTGTCGTCCTTCAGGCGGCGGGAGCGGAGTCGCTCACCATCCCGTTCGGCGCCATGCTGCTCAAGGCCGACTTCTCGCGCTCGGGATCCGATCTGCATTTGGAGGGTCCGAGCGGCGAAGAGGTGATCGTCCGCGAATACTTCGCCCAGGCGATAGCACCGGTGCTTGTCACCGCAGGCGGCGCCCGCCTGATGCCCCAGGTCGTCGAGGCGCTGGCCGGGCCCGATCCCGACGCGCCGAACGACGAGACGACGGTTGCCAGCAACGCCGACGTGACCACGAGCGGCGACGATCAGCTGATCGGCCAGAGCGGCCAGCCGATCGGAACGGTCGACACTGCCGAAGGCGGCGTGTTCGCCGTCCGCGCCGACGGTGCGCGCGTCGCGCTGCATGCCGGTGATCCGATCTTCAAGAGCGACGTGCTCGAGACCAACGAGACCGGCGCCGTCAACGTCAAGTTCGCCGACGACTCGCAGTTCTCGCTCGACCAGGGCTCGCGCATGACGGTCGACGACCTCACCTTCAATCCGTCCTCGGGTGAGGGCAAGTCGTCGTTCACCGTGGTCCAAGGCGTATTCACCTTCGTCAGCGGCCAGATCGCCAAGACCGGCTCCGACGCGATGCAGGTCCACACGCCGGTGGCGACCATCGGTATTCTCGGCACCAAGGTGGCGATCAGGGCCGGCGCCGAAGGCGAAGACACGGTGATCTCGCTACTGAAGGAAGAAAGCGGCCATACCGGCGAAATCGCCGTCACCAACCAGGCCGGCACCCAAATCCTGAACATCGCCAACCAGACGGTGTTCATGGATAGCCAGCATTCGGCGCCGTCGCAGCCGACCATCCTGCCGTCGGAACAGCTACGCGCCATTTACAGCGGCGGCTCGAATCCGTCGGTCGGCGTCGGCCCCGGCGCACCCAAGGCTGGCGGCGAGCGCCGCGGCGGCCAGCAGCAGGGCCGCCTCGAGGAGGCGGTCGACAAGGAGAAAGAAGCGGCCAAGAAAGAGGGCCACAGCGAAAAGAAGGTGCAGAACGCCGAGGCTGCCGCCGAAGTGGCGTTCGAGCTAGCCCTGGCCGAAGGCAAGGACGAAAAGAAAGCGTCCGAGGAGGCCGCCAAGACGTTCAAAGACGCGATCACCGAGGACAAGGGTGCCGATCAGATCATCGCGACGGCGGCCGGCAACGATCCAAGCAATGCGCCAGGGGCCACCGGCGGATCTCCCTCGGATGCGCCAGACCCGGAACAGATCGCGCTTGCCTACCAGGCTGACGCCGGCCAGAACGGCGACAAGCTTAAGTACGACAGTAACGCCAACACGCTGTCCTACCACGATCACAATGCGCCGGCCGGCCAGGGCTACCAGACCGTCGCCACCGTCGACGGCCAGGATGTCAAGGCGACCGACATCGAGATCATCTAGCTTTCGGATGGTGGCGTTGATCCCACCAGGCCCTCCCAGCGGCGGGCCCGGTCTTGCGCGCGCCTCATCCCATGGCCTGCCGACTTTGATTTCGCTGGCGCTGATCGCCTCGGTCGCGGCGGCGCCGGCCTCGGCCCAGACCACCGCCTGCCTCGACCAGGTGACCACGCTCGAGCGCGAGACCGACCACGTGCGCGACGGAAAATCGGCGGCGCAGATCCGCCACCACCTCGGCAACGCCAAGACCGCCTTTATGCGCCAGAAAGACCAGCGTTGTTTCGACGAGCTAGCCCAGGCGAAGGAGGCGGCGCGCGGCCTAGTGCCGAGCATGCCCAAGGACGTGATCGCGATCCGCCCCGGCTCGGGCGAGGCGCTCGGCCCGAAGCCGCGCAGTTCGCGCTTCTAACCATTCATCTTGCGGTCGTTGGCGCAGGCCGCTACGTCGCCTTATGCAGCCACCAAGCCTGGTCGTTGACCGAATAGATCGGGCGATAGTGTTTGATTTTATCGGCCTCGATCACCTGCTTGATCTGGTTATCGAGGATCCAGCTCTTGCCGTCGAACTCGACGGCGAGCACTGCGTGCTGCCCCTTCAGGTTCAGATCCTGGACGACGACGACCCGCAGCTTCGCCGTATCGAACCCGGCGGACGCCAGCGACAGGTACTTGGCGATCGCGAAGTCCTCGCAACCGCCAAAACGCGAAAAAAACTCAGCCGGCGCCTGCCGTTCTTCTTGCGCGGTGAACATCTCGCCGAGGCGCAGCGCGGCCTGGCGGTACTGCGCGTAGTTACGCCACTGGCCGACCAACTAGTTGAAGGGGCTCAAGATACGACCGGCGAGCATGTTGGCCGCAATCAGCGCGCCCACCGTCAGATCGTGGTTAATGATCTCGAGCGCCCCGGCGCCGGCCATCACCACCGTCGTCAGGGTCGTCAGCACCGTGCCGAAGTTCGAAAAGATGTCCGATTTGCGCCCGCGCAACATCGCCTCTTCGATGTTGTTGGCATGCTTTTCCCCCCACAACGGACGGACCGACGCATCGAGGGCCAGCGCCTTCACCGTGGTGCGGCCGTTGATCACCTCGGCCACCATGGTGTCACGGTCGTACGCCGTCTTGCGCTCGGCCGCGTTGGCGGCCGAAAGCCGGGTCGCGCCCAGCCACGCGGTAACGATGAATGCGATCAGCATGATGAACAGGACCGGCACGATCGGCCAGGCCATGACGACGACGAGCGCGATGTAGAGAAAGGCAAACGGCAGGCCGGTCAACAGGATGGCCGACGGGCCGGAGAGGGTGTTGCGCACTACTTCGATATCGCGGAACAACGCCGTCCAATAGTTGTTCGGCCGCGATTCGAGGTGCGGCAGCGGCAACGCCAAAATCTTGTTGAACAGCTTTCTGCCAACCGCCGCGTCGATGCGGAGCGCCGTGCGCTGCATCATGCGGCTGCGCGTCTGCTTGAGCACAAAGTCAAACAGGATGACCAGCAGCATACCGATGACGAGCCCGCCCAGGGTCGTCACGCTGGCGCTGGAAATAACCCGGTCGTAGACCTGTAGCGTGAACACCGAGGTGCCGAGCGCCAACAGGTTGACGAACAGCGAGACCAGCAGCACTTCACGATAGTTGTTGCGTAACGGCTTGCGCACGTCGCGCAGCCAGGCCAGCTTGTCGACCTTTTCGTCAGGATCTTTCGTCTTGTCTGTCATGGGCTTATCTTCCGACCCTCACCCACGGAGTGAGCATCATAGGCGGCTAGGCGTCGCTGTCTATGGATGACGAGGGGGCGGCGCGACGACTGTCTATAATGCGGCGCCAATCTAAGCACGAACCGGCCAAAGCTCCAGTGGCGGACCGCCCATCCATCGTTGCACGATGATCGCTGATCGCAATATCTTGCGTAGCGCCAAAGAATACCCCTGCTCGGCCGCTGTTGTCGTGGGCGCGCGACGGCACGAGCCCGGCCCAGGGTTCGGCCGCCGATCGCAGCCGCACCAAGACCGCGCCGCGGAAGCGACCGGCGCTGCGGCGGCGCGATCGCCCCAACGGCGGCGCCCGTGCAGGGCGCGGCGATGAGCGACGATCTTGCGCCGCCGGCCGGCTTCGTGCCCACTGGAAACGTCGCCGGCTTTCACAGCGCTGTCGGCCCCTTCCTCGTCAGCCCCGCGGGTCCGCCCTGGCGCATGGGCTTTCGCGTCCTCGATCGCCATACCAATCCGCATGGACTCGCCGACGGCGGCATGCTCATGACGCTGACCGACCACCTTATTGGCATAACCATCTTCCGCACGGTTGAACGCGGCACCCAGGCGGTGACCATCAGCCTAAACGGCGACTTCCTCGGTCCGGGCCGGCGCGGCGACTGGGTCGAGGGCAAGGCCGTCATCACCCGCAAGACGCGCGACCTCATTTTTGCGCGCGCCGAAATCTATTGTGAGCGTAACCCGATCATGGCCGCGAGCGGCGTGTGGAAGATCGTGCCCAACCGGCGCGTCGTCGCCGGTTCCGCCACGCCGGGCGAGTTAGCCGAGGAATTTCGATAGCTTCATCGCCAGGCCCATGTCGCCGTCGACCTTGAGCTTGCCCATCATGAACGCCACGGTCGGGTTGAGGTCGCCATCGGCCAGCTTGAGGAAATTTTCGAGCGAAATACGGATCGTGCAGTCGGCATCTTTGTTTTCGTTGCTGATGGTATTGGGGACGCTGGTGCCATCGACATAAATGACGCCGTCATCGCCGAAGTCGCACTTGATGGTGGCGCCGACGCCGGAATCCTCGCCGACGCGGCGGCGCAATCCTTCGGTAACCTGAACCAGATCCATGGACGACCTCCCGACCGTTGGCGTGGACGTGGCAACACCCTAACATTTTCCATCCCCACGGGCACGCTTCGCCCTCTTCGCAGGTAGAATCCATGACTGCTGCCTTGCCCGAGTGCCGCTGGTTGCTGCTGCAGCGCCAGGGCTTCCATCTGACGATCGTGCTCAACCGGCCGACCGCGCGCAATGCCATGGGAATCGCCATGGCCGAGGAACTGGAGATGGTGTTTCGAGCGGTGGCGGCGGACCGCTCGCTGGCTGCCGTCGTGTTGCGGGGTGCGGGGCCACATTTCTGCGCCGGCGGCGACCTCAAGGACATGACCGACGCCTTGGCTCCGCCGCAAGCCGGCGAGCCCGACCGCCTGTTTGCTGTCAACCGGCGCTTTGGCGACCTGCTCCAGCAAGTGGCCGACCAGCCGCAGGTCGTCGTCAGCGTGGTCCATGGCGCCGCACGCGGCGGCGGCTTTGGCCTAGTCTGCGTCTCCGACATCGTGATCGCGCGCCGCGACGCCACCTTTGCCATGCCGGAGACGGGCTTCGGCTTGCCGCCGGCGCAAATCCTTCCTTTCGTCGCCATGCGGCTGAGCCCGGCCTATGCGCGGCGACTCGCCTTCACCGGCGAGCCAATGGCCGTGGAAGAGGCACACCAGATCGGCCTCGTGACCGCCCTCGCCGAAGACGACGCTGGCCTCGACCATGCGCTCAGCCGCGTGCTCGCCCAGATCAAGGGGCGGGCGCCCGAAGTGGTGGCGGAGACCAAACGTTTGATCGCCGCCGTCGGACAAAAACCGCTCGGGCTCCTGCTCGACGAGGGGGCGCGCCTCGTCGCCGCGGGCGTCCGCGACGGTGACGGCCGCGAAGGCCTTACCGCCTTCTTCGAGAAGCGGCCGCCGACGTGGACCAAGCGCGAGGGCTGAGCGGACACGACAAGGTTTTCCCGGCACAGTCTCCGACGATAGACTGGCCAACGTCGTGGTCGCAGGGGCCACCGACCGCGCCAACCGCAGGAGTTGACCCCATGACCGTTCGTCGCGGCTTCGCCGACATCGCCGAAGGCCAGATGCACTATCGGACGGCCGGACCAGACTGGCGGGGAGCGGCCCGCCGGCCGCTCGTGCTCTTTCACGGCTCGCCCGAGTCATCGCTGGCGCTGGAGCGCCTGTTGACGGCGATCGGCGGGCATCGGCCGGCCATCGCCTTCGACACTCTGGGGCAAGGCGACTCGGCGCGGCCGGCGATCGCCGATCCCGACATCGCCTATTTCGCCGACGCCGCCCGGCGCGCTATCGACGCGCTTGGCATCGGCCCCTTCGACGCGTTCGGGACCCACACCGGTGCCCGCATCGTCACCGAACTCGCGATTGGCCTGCCGGGCCGGCTCGGCAAGGCCATTCTTGACGGCATGAGCGACGGCATGAATCCGTTCTACGTCGAGTACGTGAAGACGCTCGACAATTCCGGCTGGGTCGACCAGGACGGCTCGCAATTCATCAAGACCTGGAACCGGACCCGCGACAGCTACCTGTTTTGGCCGCCCTACCGCCGCGATCCCGCCCACTGGCGTGGCCTCGGCCTGCCCCATGCGCAGGAACTGCACGAGCGAGTCATGGATGCCTTGAAGAGCGTGCGCGCGGGCCACCTCGCCTACCAGGCGGCTATCCTCTACCCGTCGGACCAACGCCTGCCGCTGATCACCCAGCCAACGCTGGTCACCTGTGCGCCCAAGGACAGCCCGTGGCCCTATATCGACGGGGTCAGCCGGCTGGTTAAACACGCCACCAAGCGGCCGCATCCGCACGACAACCCGATCGGGCGAGCGACAGACGCCGAGATCGCCAATCTTGCGGCGATGCTGAGCGACTGGCTGGACGGCTAAGCCGTCAGAACGCGTCGTCCTCGAGCGCCATCAGGGTGTCGGCGCCTGCCATGATCTTCGACAGCAGGGCCGAAGTGTCGGGCAGCATCTTCTTCATATAGAACTGCGCCAGGCTCACTTTGCGGCGGTGAAAGTCCTTGTCCTCGGCCCCGTTCGCCAACTTGCCGAGCGAAACCTTGGCCATCAGGCACCACATGTAGCCGAGTGCGACCAAGCCGAAAAGCCGCAGGTAGTCGCTCGCCCCGCTACCCGCCTGCAGTGGATCCTTCATGCCCTGTTCGGCCACCCAGGCAGTCGCCTGCTGTAGCCGCGCGAACGACTTGGCCAGGTCCGTGACCAGGTCGCCGAGCTGGGGTTCGTTCATGTTGCTCTGGATGAACTGATCGACCGGGTGGAAAAACTGCCGCAGCAGCCGGCCGGCGTGCTGGGGCAGTTTGCGGCCGACGAGATCAAGCGCCTGGATGCCGCTGGTGCCCTCGTAGAGCTGGGTGATGCGGGCATCGCGGACGATCTGCTCCATGCCATGCTCGCGGATATAGCCGTGGCCGCCGAAGCACTGCACGCCGAGATTGATGGTCTCGAAGCCCATGTCGGTCAGCAGGCACTTGACGATCGGCGTCATCAGCGCGAGCAGGTCCTCGGCATCGCGCCGCACCGACTCGTCGGGATGGCGCTCGGACAGGTCGGCATGGAGCGCCGTCCACATGGCGAAGGCGCGCGCACCCTCGTTGAAGGCGCGCATGGTCAGCAGCATGCGGCGAACGTCGGGATGGACGATGATCGGATCGGCGGCCTTGTCGGGATACTTGGTGCCGACCAGCGAACGACCCTGCAGGCGCTCCTTGGCATAGTTGGCGGCGTTCTGGTAGGCGAGCTCGGACAGCCCGACCCCCTGCATGCCGACACCAATGCGGGCCTCGTTCATCATCACGAACATGGCGCGCATGCCCTTGCCCTTCTCGCCCACCAGGTAGCCGACCGCGTCGTCATAGTTCATGACGCAGGTGGCAGAGCCCTTGATACCCATCTTCTTCTCGATCGAGCCGCAGGTGACGCTGTTGCGCTTTCCCGGCGTGCCATCGGGGTTGAGCAGGAGCTTGGGTACCACAAACAGGCTGATGCCGCGGACCCCCTCGGGCGCCCCGGTGATGCGCGCCAACACCAAGTGGATGATGTTGTCGCTCATGTCATGTTCGCCGGCCGAGATGAAGATCTTGGTCCCGGTGATCTTGAACGTGCCGTCGGCCTGGGGTTCGGCCTTGGTGCGGATCAGCCCGAGATCGGTCCCGCAATGCGGCTCGGTCAGGTTCATGGTGCCGCCCCACTCGCCGCTCGCCATCTTGGGCAAGTAGGTCATTTTCAGCTCTTGCGAAGCGCTGCGCTTGATCGCCTCGTAGGCACCCCGCGTCAGCCCCGGATAGGTGGCGAGCGACAGGTTGGACGAGATCATCATCTCCATGAAGCCGATGCCGACCACGTTCGGCATGCCCTGGCCGCCATGCTCGGGCTCGCAGGTGAGGCTGGCCCAGCCGCCGGCTTTGAACGCGTCATAGGCTTCCTTGAATCCCTTGGGCGGCGTCACCTTGCCTTTGTCGAAGTGGCAACCCTCTTCGTCGCCGCTTTGATTGAGCGGAAACATCACCTCCTGCGTGAGTTTAGCCCCCTCCTCGAGAATGGCATCGGTGAGGTCCGGGGTGACGTCGGCAAAGCCGGGCACATTGCTGTATTTCGTCACTTCGAGCACGTCATGCAGCAGGTAGCGCATGTCGCGGACGGGGGCTTGGTAGATCATGGCGGTAACTTCCCTTGCTTCGGGCCAACGTTCCTAGTTGCGGAGCGGCTTGCCCGTTTCGAGCATGTGTTCGATGCGGTCGAGCGTCCGCGAATTGCGGAACAGGCGGGCCATCGCCGCCCGCTCCAGCGCCAGCAGGTCTTTCTCCTTCACCGTTTCGGTGACGTCGGTCTCGCCACCCGAGAGAACGCCCGCGAGTTCCGCCGAGACCGTCACGTCGTGCGGTGTCGCCTTGCCCGCCTTGGCAAGATCGTTGACCGCCATCGCCAGGGCGACGCGCGCCGTCGCCCCCGGCAGCGACACTTCGACGTCCTTGGGCGGCGGCTTGTAGCCGGCCGCCAGCAGGGCAAGCGCCCGCTTTTTGGCGTCGGCCAGCAGGCGCTTGCGGTTCATGGTGATGCCGTCGGTTTCGCGTAGGAACAGCAACGAGCGCGCCTCGTCGGCCGACTTCGACACCTTGGCTAAGCCGATGGTCTGGAAGGCCTCAGCCACCGGCGGCATCGGGCCACCGGGGCGCTTCTTGTTGAGCGCGTGGCGCATGATCATTTCCTTGGTGCCACCCCAACCCGGAATGAGGCCGACGCCGACCTCGACCAGGCCCATATAGAGTTCGGCATGGGCCTGCACGGCCGAGCAATGCAGATTGACCTCGCAACCGCCGCCCAAGGCCATGCCGGCCGGGGCGCCAACCACCGGGAACGGGGCATATTTCAGCGCCAGATAGGCGTCCTGTCCTTCCCTGATGTTCTGGTCGAGCACTGGCCACATCGCGGTATTGGCGGCGAACAGCCCGAGCCCGATATTGGCGCCGACCGAGAAATTATCGGAGTCGTTGCCGATGATCAGCGCCTTGAACCCCTTCTTGTCGATCTTGGCCGCCTCCTTGACCATGGCGACCGAGTTGGCGTCGAGCGAGTTCATCTTGCTGTGGAACTCGAGGCAGGCGACGCCATCGCCCACGTCCCAGATGCTGGCGGAGGAATTGGACGCGATCGGCTTCTTGCCACGCTTCTTGTCGGCCAGCGTCCAGGCGTCTTCGGAAACGACGAGATCGGCGTAGTCGCCCTTGACCGTGAGGTATTGTTTCTTGCCGCCCTCCTCGCGATAGAATGGCCGGCCGTTGGCCTTCTGGACGATGGCCGGAACGGCGAGGCCCGACTTGGCCAGGCGCTCGGCGAAATAGGCGGTGCCGAGCTGGTCGATCTGTTCGAAGGGCCCGTATTTCCAGGCGTAGCCCGCCTTCATCGCCTCGTCGACCTTGATGATGTCGTCGGAAATCTCGGGAACAAGGTCGGCCGCGTATTTGAGCACGTGGGCCAGCACCTGCCAGGCGTATTCGCCGCCCTTGTCGGGAAACTCGCTCAGCGCGCGCAGCCCCTTCTTGCCGGCGTCGGCGCTCTTCAGCGTCGACTTGACCGACACGCGATACTCGCCGGTCTTGAGATCGATCGCCTCCTTGATGCGTTCGGCACCGTTCTTCTGCAGCCGGTAGAACCCACCCTTGCCCTTGCGCCCGGTGTACCCCTCCTTGATCATTTTGTCGGTGAGCGCGTTCAACGGGTGCTTGTCGTTGTAGTGGCCATGGAAGGCGTCCGCCTTCTGCAGAAAATCACGCATGCTGCCGAGTACATGCGGCTTGAGGTCGATGCCGGTGAGGTCCATCAGTCCGAAGATACCGGTTTTCGGGATGCCCATCGGTCGCCCGACGATGGCGTCGGCGTCTTCCACTGTCAGGCCAAGATCGACGGCCTTCTGCGTCGCCACCATGCTCCAGAAAATCCCGATCCGATTGGCGATGAAGCCGGGCGTGTCCTTACAGGGCACCACTTCCTTGCCGAGGTTGATCTCGCCAAAGACCGCGAGGGTCTTCAGCACGTCGGGTTTCGTCGCCGCTCCTCCTACCAATTCGAACAAGCGCATGTAGCGCGGCGGATTGAAGAAATGAGTGATGGCAAAGTCCTCCTGGAAGGACTTCGGCAGCGGCTCGATCAGGCGCTGCAGCGGGATGGTCGAGGTATTGGAAGTGACGATCGATCCCTTCTTGCGCGCGGCATCGACCTTCTTATAGGTCGTGTGCTTGACGTCGAGCCGTTCCAGCACCGCCTCGCAGATCCAGTCGCAGTCGGCGAGCAGACCGATGTGGTCCTCGAGGTTTCCCGGCGTGATCAGCCGAGCAGTGCGCTCATGCATGAGCGGGGCCGGGTTGGTCTTACGCATGCGCTCGATCGCGCCCTCAGCCAACGCATTCCGGTTGTTGGATCCTTGCGGCACGATATCGAGCAGCACGACCGGGATGCCGGCATTGGCGACATGGGCGGCGATGCCGCTCCCCATGACGCCAGCGCCGAGCACGGCGACTTTTTTTATCTCCATGGACGACCTCTCCTGCCCGCCGCGGCCTAGACCGCTTCCAGAATGGTGGCGATGCCTTGGCCGCCGCCGATGCATTGAGTCGCAAGACCGAATTGCTTGCCCTCGCGTTTGAGCAGGCTGGCGGTCTTGCCGGTGATGCGCGCGCCGGTGGCCCCCAGCGGGTGACCCAGGGCGATCGCACCGCCGTCGAGATTGGTCTTTTCCAGCGAGATGCCGGCCTCGGCCATGACCGCGAGCGCCTGTGAGGCGAACGCCTCGTTCAATTCGATCACGTCGATGTCCTTGATCGCGAGCTTGGCGCGATCAAGAGCTTTCTTCGTCGCTCCGACCGGTCCCATGCCCATGATGTCGGGCGAACAGCCGAAGACGGCAATGCTCTTGATCCGCGCGAGCGACTTCATGCCATGCGCCTTGGCGTATTCCTCGCTGCACACCAGCACCGCCGCCGCACCGTCGGTGAGCGGCGACGAGGTCCCGGCGGTTACCGTTCCCGCCTTGTCGAACGTTGGCTCCAGGCCGGCCAGGGCCTCGGCCGTCGAATCGGGCCGAATGCAGCCGTCTTCTTCGACCCGCAGATTGCCTTGGGTGATCGCGGTAATCTCGTCCTTCAGCTCGCCGGCGCTCCGTGCAGCAGCGGCCTTCTTGTGGCTCGCCACGGCGAATTCTTCCTGGCGTTTGCGATCGATCTTGTAGCGCTTGGCGACGTTCTCGGCGGTCTCGCCCATCGACATGTAGACGTCCGGGTGATCCTTGTAGAGGCCGGGATGAGGCAACGGATTGAAGCCCGCCATCGGAATTCGCGTCATCGACTCGATCCCCGCGCAGATGAACACATTGCCCGCGTTCATCTGAATAGCGCCTGCCGCCATGTGGATGGCCTGCATCGAGGAGCCGCAAAAACGATTGACGGTCGTTCCGGCAACCGTGATCGGCAGGTCGGCGATGAACCCGACGATACGCGCGACGTTGAAGCCCTGTTCGCCCTCCGGGAAAGCGCAGCCCATAATCACGTCTTCGATGTCCTTGGGGTCGATGCCGGTGCGCTGCACCAGGGCACGCACCACCTGCCCGGCGATTTCGTCGGGGCGAACCTTGGCGAGCTGCCCCTTCTTGGCAAAATGAAAGGGCGAACGGACATAGCCCGCGATGACGACATTCTTCATGGAAGCTTCCTTTCCACGCACAGGAGTCCCGAAAATGGCGGGATTGAACGGCAATAGTCGCTGAAAAGGCGGCGATCCGCCAGCCGCCCGGAGGCTTAGCCCAGGATCCCCGGGCGAAGCGGGATGGGCTCGTAGCCGATCAGGGCATCGAAATGCGGGCCCGACCAGTCATGGCCTGGCCCGATCCGGCGGTCGCGAGCCGGTGCCAACCGCTCGTCCATATAGGCGCGCGCGACCAGCGCCTTGCGGGCATCGCCCCCGCGCCAATCGGCGATCGCCTCCTCGAGCAAGAGCAAGGCTTCCAGCGTATCAGCCAACAAAACTAACAGTTTGCGGGCGTGCTTGCTCGACTCCTTGGGAGCGCCACGAACGTAATCGACCACCCGACGGCATAGTCCGAGCGCCTCGCTGACCGGTCGAACGATCGGCCCCAGACCCTCGGGGGCGCTCTCCGTGATCTCGCCCACGCGCTGCTCAAAGGCGGCGAAGCCGGGCGCCCGGTTGCCGATCATGCGCAGCACCTCGAGCGCTTGGATGTTGGCCGGCCCCTCCCACACGGTCAGAACCTGCGCATCGCGCAACAGCCGCGGCGTTACGTAGTCGTACGTATAAGCGTTACCGCCCATCAGTTCGATCGCCGACCGCGCCAATACATTGGCGTCTTCCGCGGTCTGGAATTTGGCGAGCGCCGTCACCATGCGGAGCCAGGCGCGCCGGCCGTCTTCGGCGTCGAGATCGGTGACATGCGCCTGATCGAACGCCTCGGCGGCGGCGAAGGCGAGGGCGCAGCCGCTTTCCAGGCGCGTCAGCATCTTCACCAATTCGTCCTGAATCATCGGATAGGTGAGCAGCGGATGGCCAAACGCCGCCCGGTGCGACAGATAACTGACCGCTTCGAGAAAGGCGCGCCGCTGCACCCCGACCGAGCCCATAGCGTTATGGATGCGACTGAATTCGAGCGCTTCCATCATCAGCTTGAACCCGGTCGGCGGCGGCGCCACCGCAAGTCCGCCGTTGGCATTGCTGGTGAACCACTTCAAACCGTTGAGCCGGATGTGTGCGTCCTGGCGGCGCGCGATAGTCGTCGTCGCGCCAACGTCGCTGCCGCCATGCAATTCGGTCGCCCACGTTTTCCCCGACAGAGCCTGGCCATCCATGCGGGTCATCTTGGCCAAGTATTTTTGCCGGACCGCCGGCGGGGCAAAGCGATCGATCACATAGGCGACCGCGCCTGTCATCGTCACCAGGCAATGCAACGCAACGTCCGACTGCGACAGCAGGTAGCCCATGGCGAAGGTGACCAGATAGGGTGCCGGATCGGCCGTGTAATTGAGGCCGACCGCGCCCCGTTCGTAAACTTCGCGTGCGACGCGGTCCCAGGCCGGGTTGTGGCGAATACGATTCACCAGCTGACCCTCCCGCGTGTAGCTCTCGAGCACGGGCGGGGCGACACGATCGGTGAATTCCGCCGCCTCGTCGACGGCACAGCCGGCCCGGGTGCCGGGCACTACATTAAGTCGGTACAGCCATGACAATTGTGAGCGTTATCGCGCTTCGGTCGACCGGCAGCCTGTGGTACCTAATGACAGCGGTGGTGGCAGGTTACGGTTTTGCCTGGATCGGCCACTACGCCATCGAGCGAAACCGACCGGCGACCTTCACCCACCCGCTGTGGTCGCTGATCAGCGATTTTCGGATGTACTTTCGCTTCCTCGCTGGGCGTATCGGCGAAGACTTGCGCACTGTGCGACATCAGTGGGCTTGTTATTGCCGCCAGCGGCCATATGGGCTAAACTTTACATCATTCGAACTTCGCGCCCGGGCTAAAATGCGTCGCAATTCGGGCGTGAAAGCGCGCTGACGATCGGGGCTTGGTCATTTTTGGAAGTTCTCGACGGATGGTGTGGATTCGTTTGACGGCAATAGTTGCCCTCGTGACGGCGTTGTCGTTCACCCCCTCGAGGTCGTGGGCGCAGCAGACTCCGGGCACTGACGCCCAACTCGCAGAAGACTACGACCAAGCCTTCCAGGAGCTGTTCCGCGATCCTGGCAACCTCGACAAGTCGTTTCGCTTCGCCGAGTTGGCGGTGCGCCGAGAAAACTTCGAGGCGGCGATCAGCGCGCTCGAACGCATGCTGTTAGTCGATCCGGATTTGCCGCGCGTGCGCCTGGAACTGGGCGTCCTCTACTTCCGGCTCGGATCGTTCGAGATTGCCCGCAGCTACTTGCAGCCCGTGCTTGACACGCCAAACGTCCCCGATGACGTCCGCCAACGCGTCAAGACGTTTCTTACCGAGGTGAACAACCGACTGACGCGCAGCCGCTTCTCGGGCGGCCTGTCGGCCGGCTACCGCTTCGCAGACAACGCCAATACCGGCCCGAGCTCGACCGGCGTGCTTGCCAGCGGCGTCCCGGCCGAACTCGACCAGCAATTCACCAACAAGAGCGACATCAATTACTTTGCCAGCGTGCAGATCAACCATTTCTACGATTTTCTGACCCAGAACAACGACACCTTCGAAACGAGCCTGACGGTCTATGGATCGAAGCAACGCCGGCAACGTCAACTCGACACTGTGTTTGGCGAACTGACCAGCGGTCCGCGCCACCCCTATCTGCAGAGCTGGATCGAGGGTGCGTCGATCCGTCCCTACGTCCTCCTCGGCTCGGTGTTTCTCGGCGATGCCTATTACGAATCCGCTTGGGGCGCCGGTGTCGAAACGACGTTTCCCTGGACCTCGGCCCTCAGTTCGACCTTCAGTCTCGAGGGTAAGCGCGAAGAATTCTCCGACGACTCGCAGCGGCCGACCGCGTCCGGGCAGACCGGTGTCGAGACCGGTTTCCGTGTGCGTTCGACCTGGACCGTGCTCAGCAACCTGCAGTTTTCCAACCGGCTGGAACTGACCAATCAGACTGCCCAGGACCACTCGAATGCCTTCACCGAGTATCTGTTCGGCCTGGGTGTAACGCGGCTTTTTGCCTGGCGGCTGCTCCGCGACGACCCGGTAGCGCTGTCGTTCACGATCAATCGGCAACTAAGCGACTACCATGACGTCAACGCCGACGTTGATCCCGATCGCAAGCGGCAAGACAAGCAATGGCTGGCCGGGCTCGCGGCGACAATTCCGCTCACCGAAAAGTGGTCCTTCGTCGCCAACGGGCTGCGGACGACGACCGCCAGCAACATTCCCAATTACCGCTACCGCGCCTCGTCGCTCAGCAGTTCGCTCTCTTATCGTTTCTAGAGGAAATCTCCATGACCATCCGCCCCATCCCGTTCGCTGCCGCAGCCGCGGTCACCGCCATGACAATGCTGGCGCCGGCCGCCGCCCAGAACCGCGACGACATCGGCGTCGCCGCCGCCGTCAACCCCGCTGCCCAGGGGCTTCCCCCCGTGGCGCAGCCGCGCGAGTTGCGCGTCGGCCTCAATGTCGTCGCTAATGAGCGCATCGTCACCGCCGCCTCCGGCCAAGTGCAGCTGCTGTTCCTCGATGAATCCGCCTTCTCGATCGGACCAAATTCCGAAGTCGTGCTCGACGAGTTCGTCTACGACCCGAATACGGGCACCGGCAAGATCGCCCTCAGCGCCACCAAGGGCGTCATCCGCATGGTCGGCGGCAAGATCAGCAAGACCACTCCGGTCACGCTGAAGACGCCGACGGCGACGATCGGCATTCGCGGCGGCATCGCGCTGGTGACGATCCAGCCGAACGGCGCGACCCAGGCCACGTTCCTGTTCGGCAATCAGATGACGGTCGCCTCGGGCGGCGTCACCCAGAGTGTGACCCGTCCGGGCTTTGCCGTCACCGCGGGGGCGCCTAACACGGCGCCGAGCCGGCCCGTGCAGGTGCCGGCCGAACAACTGAGCGCCACCGTTAGCACGCTCGAAAGCAGAAAGTCGGCCCCGGCGGCTGCGTCGGCCCAGCAGGGCGGCGGACAGGCCGCGACGGCAAGCGGCACCCGGGCGGCAGGCGGCCAGGGCCAGGGTGGCGGCCAGGGCCAGGGTGGCGGCCAGGGCCAGGGTGGCGGCCAGGGCCAGGGTGGCGGCGATCAAGCGGCCCCACGGCCGGCCGACGATGGCGACGATCGAGCGGCCCCACGGCCGGCCGACGCTCGCGGCGATCAAGCGGCCCCACGGCCGGCCGACGCT
>SHVP01000027.1 GCA_009694165.1 Alphaproteobacteria bacterium | reverse complement strand
AACCAATTGAACCTTGGCGCCGAGACCGCTGGTGAGCATCTTCCATCCATCCCAATCATCTTCGGCCATGCCATCTTCGATCGAGCGGATCGGGTAGCGCGCGCACAGTCCTTCGTAGAACTTGACCATTGCGGCCCGGTCCCGCGACTTGCCCTCGCCCGCG
Source organism: Alphaproteobacteria bacterium (assembly GCA_009694165.1). The sequence continues at coordinate 25,516 of SHVP01000027.1, read as the reverse complement.
AACCGGTACTGTCCATCCGTGTAGAGTTCGGTTGCGGCGACATCGAGCGCGAGGGCGACCTCGCCGCCCGGCTTGAAGCCGGCGCTCTCGATGGCGCGGACGACGAAGTCGAGCGCTTCATCGGCGCTACGCAGGTTCGGGGCAAACCCCCCTTCGTCGCCAACATTGGTGTTGTGCCCAGCCTTCTTAAGATGGCCGCGCAAATGGTTGGTGACCTCGGCGCCCATCCGCACCGCGTCGCCAAGAGTGGCGGCGCCAAGGGGCATGATCATGAATTCCTGGATATCGATTGGATTGTCCGCGTGCTTGCCGCCATTGACGATGTTCATCAGCGGCACCGGCAGGACGCAGGCCGACGTGCCTCCGACATAGCGGTAGAGCGGCAGATGCAGAGCGGCTGCCGACGCCTTGGCAACGGCGAGCGAGATACCGAGAATCGCGTTGGCACCGAGACGGCTCTTGTTCGGTGTCCCGTCGAGCGCAACCAACGTGCGGTCGATCTTGACCTGATCCGAGGCATCCATTCCCTGCAACGCCTCGAACAACTCGCCGTTGACCGCTTCCACCGCATCGCGAACGCCCTTGCCGCCATAGCGCGCGCCGCCATCCCGACGTTCGACCGCCTCATGCGCACCGGTCGAGGCACCGGACGGCACCGCCGCCCGGCCGCGGGTTCCACCCTCGAGAACGACATCGACCTCGACCGTCGGATTGCCGCGGCTGTCGAGAATCTCGCGGCCGATGATATCGACGATGGCGCTCATGTCCGGTCTCCTTGGGTCGACAGAGAGTGCAGCGTTGCTAGCGTAACGCCCTAGGCGGTGCCATGAGCCTTGGTGACGCGGTCGTAGCGCTGCAGATTGACCAGGACGTCGCGCAACTGGTCGAGCGGTACCATGTTGGGACCGTCGGACGGCGCCCGGTCGGGGTCCTGGTGGGTTTCGATGAACACCGCCGCGACGCCCACGGCGACCGCTGCCCGGGCCAGGACGGGTACGAAGCGCCGTTCGCCACCCGATGCGGTCCCCTGACCGCCCGGCTGCTGGACCGAATGAGTGGCGTCGAACACGACGGGAAATCCTTCTTCCGCCAGAATCGGCAGCGCCCGCATGTCGGAAACGAGGGTGTTGTATCCGAAGGAGGCGCCTCGCTCCGTCACCAGAACGCGATTGTTGCCGGTGGCGGTGATTTTGGCGACCACGTGTTTCATGTCCCAGGGCGCGAGGAACTGACCCTTCTTGACGTTGACGGCAAGGCCGGTGCGCGCGGCGGCCACCAGCAGGTCGGTCTGGCGACAGAGAAACGCGGGAATCTGCAGCACGTCGACCGCATCCTTCAGCAATGCGCACTGCTCTTCGGCGTGCACGTCGGTGAGCACGGGACAGCCGACGTTGCGCCGCACCTCCTGAAAGACCGAAATTGCTGCCTCCAGCCCGGCGCCACGCTGCGCGGCAAGACTGGTCCGATTGGCTTTGTCGAAAGACGTCTTGTAGATGAACGGAATGCCAAGATTGCTGGTCAGCGCCACCAGACGCTCAGCCATGAACAGCGCATGATCCCTGCTCTCAAGCGCGCAAGGGCCGGCGATCAGGGTCAGCGGCCGGTCGTTGCCCAGCGTTACGTTGCCGATGGTGACGCCTCGTGCCGGCGCCATGGCTACACCAGCCGCGACTGCCGAACAGCCGCTTCGATGAACGAGGCGAACAACGGATGCGGATCGAAGGGCTTCGACTTCAGTTCGGGGTGAAACTGCACCCCGATGAACCACGGGTGGTTGGGGAGTTCGACGATCTCAGGCAGCTCGCCATCCGGCGACATCCCGGAAAAGACCAAACCGGCTTTCTCGAGTTTTTCCTTATAGCCGATGTTGACCTCGAAGCGGTGACGATGACGCTCGCGGATGCGAGCGCAGCCGTAGGCGCTACGCGCCCTGCTGCCCTCGAGCAGGTCACAGTCATAGGCACCCAGCCGCATGGTACCGCCTTTGTCTTCATTCGCGGTTCGCACTTCGCGCCGGTTGCCCTGCATCCATTCCGTCAAGAGCCCGACGACCGGGTTCCGGCAGGCGCCAAATTCTGTCGAGCTGGCGTCGGGCAAATGCGCCAGGTTTCTGGCCGCCTCAATAACTGCCATCTGCATGCCGAAGCAAATGCCGAAATAAGGCACCTCGCGCTCGCGCGAGAAACGGACAGCTTCAATCTTGCCGAGTGATCCGCGCTCGCCGAAACCGCCGGGAACGAGGATGCCATGGACATCTTCGAGATACTGCGCCGGGTTCTGCGACTCGAAGATTTCGGAATCGAGCCATTCGAGGTCAACGTGCACGTTGTTGGCGAACCCGCCATGGGTGAGCGCTTCGGCGAGCGATTTGTAGGCGTCCAACAGTTTGATGTACTTGCCGACGACGGCAATTTTCACCGACCCCTCGGGCTTCTGCACGCGCTCCATGATCGAGAGCCAGCGGCGGAGATCGGGCTTGCTGCGTTCTTCGATGCCGAAGACCCTGAGGATCTGATCGTCAAGCCCCTCTTCGTGGTAGCGCACCGGAACTTCGTAGATCGACTTGACGTCGAGCGCCTGAATGACCGCGGCCTCGCGAACGTTGCAGAAGAGCGAAATCTTGCGCCGCTCGGAGATCGGGATCGGGCGCTCGCTGCGGATCAGCAGCACGTCGGGTTGGATGCCGATCGAGCGCAGTTCCTTGACCGAATGCTGGGTCGGCTTGGTCTTAAGTTCGCCGGCCACCGCGATGAACGGCATCAAGGTCAGGTGGACGAACAAAGCGCGTTCGCGCCCGAGTTCATTGCCCAGTTGGCGGATCGCCTCGAGGAATGGCAGGCTCTCGATGTCGCCTACTGTGCCGCCGATTTCGACCAGGACGAAGTCATGGCCCGCGGTCCCCTCGAGGACAAATTCCTTGATGGCGTCGGTCACGTGCGGGATCACCTGCACCGTCGCCCCCAAATAGTCGCCCCTGCGCTCACGGCCGATCACCGTCTGGTAAATGCGACCCGTAGTGATGTTGTCAGCCCGCATCGAAGCGACCCCAGTGAACCGCTCATAGTGTCCAAGGTCGAGGTCGGTCTCGGCCCCGTCATCGGTGACGTAGACCTCGCCATGCTGGTAGGGGCTCATCGTGCCCGGATCGACGTTGATGTAGGGGTCCAGCTTGCGCAGGCGAACCGAATAGCCGCGTGCCTGCAGCAGTGCCCCTAGGGCGGCTGACGCGAGTCCTTTTCCCAGCGAAGAAACCACGCCGCCGGTAATAAAAATGAACCGCGTCATGGACCCCGAGACTAAACCAAAGTCCTTGGCAGCGAAATGCCAATCGCGACTATCGGAGCGCCAAAACGAACGACGCCTTCACCGGGACAGTGGAACCGCCGGCTCGCGGCTGGACTCGGGCGTCGACAGCTCCGTCGACACCGGTTGATCGAGGAGCGACTTGGGGCGCGTCGAAACCCCGGCCAAGACCGCGAGCAGGACGCTCGTCACCATAAACGCCGTGGCCAACCCGCCGGTCGTCTTGGTCAGGGCGCTAGACGCCTGCCGGCCGGTGACCAGACCGCCCGAACCGCCGATGCCGAGCGCCCCCCCCTCGCTCCGTTGCACGAGTACGGCACCGATCAGCGCGACGCCGATGAGAGCATGAATGATGAGGAGAACGGTCTGCATGGCCTTGATTCGCGACTTATTACCCTAAAGGCCCGGCCTGCGCCAGTTGGGCCGTGGGTCAGCTGCCGGCCGCGCCGACGATGGCCCAGAACTCGTCCACTTTCAGACTGGCACCGCCCACCAGGGCGCCATCGACGTTCTCGACCGCCAGGATGGTTCGGGCATTGTCGGCCTTGACCGAGCCTCCATACAGCAGGCGGACCGCATCTGATTGCGGCCGACCGAGGTGGCTCGCCAGGCACGCCCGGATGTGGCGATGGACCTCAGCGATCTCGGCCGCGGTCGGCGTCCGACCGCTGCCAATCGCCCACACCGGCTCATAGGCGACGACGATGTCGCAGTGGCCGCCGGGCGGCGGCAAGGATTGCACCACCTGCTCGCCCATCACGGCCAAGGTTGCCCCCCTCTCGCGCTCCCCGAGCGTCTCGCCCACGCAAATGATCGGTACTAGACCCGCACGCAGGGCAGCGGCGGCCTTAGCCGCAACCAGGGCATTTTTTTCGCCATGATTGTGCCGACGTTCCGAATGGCCGACGATAACGTAGCGGCACCCGGCATCGGCCAGCATTTCAGCGCTGATGTCGCCGGTGTGCGCCCCGGCGGTGGCGGCGTGGCAATCCTGGCCGCCGAGGCCGATCACGCTGCCGTCGAGAGCACGGGCGATGTTCGCCAGCAGGGTGGCCGGCGGGCAGATAACGACCTCGCAAACCGGCGGTACGCCGGTCGCGCGGGCAATCAGTTCACCCGTCAGCGCCAAGCTCGGATCGCGCAACCCGTTCATTTTCCAGTTGCCGGCAACCAGCTTGCGATGGCGCGTGGTCATCTCGCCCCCCGACGGCATAGTGTTCCAGAGCGCCTCCCCATAACAGATCGGCCCGCCGCCGCCCAGCCTGCCGTTGCGACCTGGGGTTGCCGCCGCTATCGTGCCGCCGCGCCGTCCGCAGACGGTAGGGAAATCTTCATGTTGGACTCACTTCGCAAGGGCACCGCCTCAATTCTCGTGAAGGTGCTGCTGGGACTGTTGATCCTCAGCTTCGCTGCCTGGGGTATCGGCGATGTCTTCACTACACCGGCCCAGAACCCCTTGCTCGCGAAAATTGGCGGCGAGTCGATCACCGCCAGCCAATTTCTCGAGACCTACCATCGTGACGTCCGCGCCTTGGCCCAACAGCTCGGTCAGCCGATTACCGCCGACCAGGCGCGCACGGAAGGGCTTGCCGATCAGACGCTGCGGGACATGGTCACCCGCAGCATCATGAGCCAGGCTGCCCGGCAGGCGGGCATTGCCGTCAGCGACGACGTCGTGCGCCGGACCATTTTCAGCGAGCCAGGATTGCAGACACCGGGAGGACGCTTCGACCGGGCGGCCTTCGAACAGCTCCTGCGGGAATACGGCATCACCGAACAGGGCTATGTCGAATCGCTGCGCCAGGATCTGGCGCGCGAACAACTCATCGCCAGCATCGCCGTCGGGGCTTTCGCCCCCAAGAACCTCGTCGAACCCATCTTCAAGTATCGCGAAGAAACGCGGCTGGCCGAAATCGTCGTCATTGCGGGATCGGCAATGCGCGACCCTGGAGTGCCGACGGACCAGGCCTTTACCGAGTTCCACCGCACCAACGCCGGTCGCTACAGCGCGCCGGAGTTGCGCTCCGTCAGCTACCTCGTGATTCCGCCGGAATCGCTGTTCGACCAAATCAGGATTGGCGAGGAACAGGCTCGATTAGCTTACGAGAATCGTCGAGACGAGTTCACCACGCCTGACCGGCGCGAGGTCGAGCAACTTCTGTTCTCGGAGGAGGATTCGGCCAAGGCAGCCCGCGACCGGGCGGAGCGCGGCGAGAGTTTTGACGACATTGCCAAGGCCACCAAGGCGCTCAACGTCGGCGCCATTCAGCTCGGCGTCGTGACGCGACAAGACCTGCCGGCGGAATTGACCGGGCCCGCGTTTTTTCTGCCACCCAATGGGCTCACCACCCCGGTTAAGACTGCCCTTGGTTGGCATGTCTTGCGGGTGAAGAGCATCAGCCCGGGCGGCATCGCACCCTACGACAGCGTCAAAGCGACGATCGAGACGCAACTCAAGCGCGACAAAGCGGTCGACGCGCTTTTTGAGCTGTCCAACAAATTGGAAGACGAAATGGCCGGCGGCTCGTCGTTGGAGGATGCCGCGTCCAAGGCTAACCGCTCCGTGAGGACACTGGCGGGCATTGACCGCAGCGGTCGCGACGAGAATGGAGCCGCTGCCGAGGGCATTCCCGATCCGAGTGCATTCCTGTCGCTCGCTTTCACCGTCGACCCGGGCCGGGTGAGCGCTCCGCAGGAAGTCGCCAACGGGTCGATCTACTTCCTGCGTGTCAATGCGGTGACCCCGCCAACCCTGAGATTGATCGACAAGGTTCGCGACCGCGTCGTCGCCGATTGGCAGCGCCAGCAGCGTTATGCGGCGGCCGAAGCGGCGGGCAAGGAACTGGCGGAAGCGGTGACCGCCGGCAAGCCGCTGAAAGACCTTGCCGCCCAGCGCTCCTACGTTCATCGGACGACACCGCCCTTGACGCGAACCAGCGGTCTAGCCGATCCGGCGGTCTCGGCAACGCTGGTGGCGGCGCTGTTTGAGGTCAAAGCGGCAGGTGCCGTCGTGACCGGCTCGACCCCCGACGGCGAAGGCTATGTGGTTGCCCGCCTTGATCAGCTGAACGAGGCCTCCCCCGAAGCAAAACCGGTACCGCTCGCGCAGGTTCGCGATCAGCTAAGCAGCGCGGTCGGCGCCGACATCTTGTTTCAGTATCAAACTGCGCTGCAGGAACGCTTCAAGGTGAGCGTGTATCGAGAGCGAATCGAGAACCTCGATCTCAACGTCGCGACGACGCGGACGCCGTTCCGCGGCCGGGGAACCCGGTAGGCGCTCGGGCGGTCGCTCTAATTGTGTTTGCGTTGCGCACGGCCTGACAGGGCGGCTAGACCCCCAGGCTCCTGTACCTGACGCACGATGGCGCTCACCGGTACCAAGGCGATGCCCTTCGCTTGCAGGGTCGGAGCCCAGCGTTCGAGGGCGGCAAGCGTCCATGGCTGAACGTGGCCGATGGCGATGGCGTAGCCGTGTCGGCGGGCCACGTCTTCGGTTTGCGCCAACCGCTCGAGCACGCGATCCACGTGGAAATCATTGTCCAGGAAGACGTCCCGCTTGGTGTGTGGGACCTGGTACTCGTCGGCGATTCGTCCGGCGACGCTCTTGGTCGACGTTCGCGAATCGAGGAAAAGCAGCCCCCGCGCGCGCAATTCGGCCATCACCTGGGCCATCACCGCGGCGTCGGCCGTCGCCTTGCTGCCCATATGATTGTTCACGCCAACGAAGCCTGCTCCCTCGAGGCGATCAAAATTCCACAACAGACGGCGGGCAATCTCCTCGCCGGGCAGTCGCGTCAAGATCGCGTTGGGACCAGGGTCTTCGCGCGAGTCCTCAGCCTCCATCGGCAGGTGCAGCAGAATCTCATGGCCGAGCTGCCGGGCGGCATCAATTTGGCCCGCCACGTCATGGGCATAGGGCAGGAAGGCGATGGTCAGCGGCCGCAGCGGCAGGGCGGTGAATCGGCGGAGGCGCTCGCGATCGAGACCGGCATCATCGATGACGATCGCGATGATCGGTCCGGCGTGATCGGGGGCAGGCTGCGCATACCGCAGCCATGCCGGCACGCGCCGATCGGGCGGCTCCTGTTCGACTGCTGCCGGCGCGCGGCTCTCCGGAGGTGGGCCGGCCTCGGGAAGGGCTCTCGGTGGCAGCGCGGCGATGCGACGCTGCGGCCGCTCGCTTTCGGCCACTCCCCCCTCGGGTCGGGTGGACGAGCGAAACTCGCGATTGACGTGCTGCCGTTGCGGGCGATCGAGATCGGCTTGTGGGTGAAGCGGAATCGCCGGCTCAAGTTCGGTCGCTGGCGGAAGTCGCAGGGGTTGGGATGGCGTCGGGCCGGACGCTACCTGGAACGTCGTCGGCCGCAGGGGCGTTGGGCGGAGTGCGGCCGTGCCCGCCCAAACGACCATCGACAATGCCATTGCCGCGGTCAAGGCCATGGCTGTTCGCTGGCGAAGCGACCGGCGCTTCAACCAGTCTAACCAGCGATTACTCCTGCTATCTCGCTTTGACACCGGCCTTTAAGCCTATGACTCTCATAAGACTTATGAGGACGCTAGCTCACCTTTCTTGGACACGCCAGCGCTTTTCGCCGGCGCGCCGAAGGGGCCGGCGAAATCCTCGAGAATAGGGCAATCGGGGCGCTCGTCGCCGTGACAGCGCTCGGCCAGGGTCAGCAACGTCGTCCGCATGGCACCGAGTTCGGCCATCTTGCGTTCGATCTCGGCGATCCGCGTTTGCACGATTCGCTTTACCTCGGAACTAGTGCGCGAGCGATCGCGATAGAGCGACAGGAGCTCGGCCACCAGTTCGACCGAAAATCCAAGGTCACGCGCGCGGCGGATGAAGCGCAAGGTCTGCACGTCCCGCTCGCTGTACTGGCGGTAGCCACCCTGCGACCGTTCGGCCCGCGCGATCAAGTCGATGCTTTCATAATAGCGAATGGCCTTGGCCGTCAGGCCCGTCGCCGCGGCTGCCTCACCGATATTCATGGTTGCCCTTTCCGCGCCGGAACCGGATTCCACAGGCGCAACAACAGTGCGTTGCTGACGACGCTCACGCTCGAGAGTGCCATCGCCGCGCCGGCAACGACCGGGGATAACTCGCCAATCGCGGCAATCGGGATGGCGACAACGTTGAACGCAAAGGCCCAAAAAAGGTTCTGCCAGACCTTCCGATAGGTCGCGCGCGCCAATCGAATCGCGGTCGGCACCAGGGTCAGGTCGGGACGCAACAACGTGATGCCGGCGGTGTGCATGGCGACGTCGGTTCCAGTGCCCATGGCGATGCCGAGGTCGGCGGCCGCCAGCGCCGGCGCGTCGTTGATGCCGTCGCCCACCATGGCAACGGCGCCGTCCTGCTGCAGCCGGACGACCTCCGCCGCTTTTTGGTCGGGCAGGACCTCTGCGCGAACTTCAGCGATCCCGGCGGCGGCGGCGGCGGCGGCCGCACTCTTCGGGTTGTCCCCGGTCAGTAGGACGGTTCGGATCCCCATGCTCCGGAGAGTGCCGATGGCCGCCGCCGCGGATGGCCGCAGACGATCCTCGGTCGCCAGCAACCCGAGGACGCGAATGCGGCCGGCATCGCCGACGCACAACCACATCAGGGTCGCCCCCCGTGTCTGCAATCCATGGGCGGTGTCGGCAAGTCCGGTCAGGTCGGCCCCGAGTTCGGCCGCCAAACGCGAACTGCCAAGGTAGTAGAGGTCGGTGTCGATACGCGCCCGGACGCCGCGCCCGCCGATGCGTTGAAAATCGTCGACCGCAGGCAGCGACAGCGCGCGCTCCTTTGCCGCGGCCATGATGGCGCGACCGAGGGGATGTTCGCTTCCGTGCTGCAAAGCAGCGGCTATTCGCAGAACTGCCGCAGTGTCCGATCCGGCTACCGGCACGATATCCGTGAGCGCCGGGTGGCCCTCGGTCAGCGTGCCGGTCTTGTCGAACACCACGGTTCGCAACCGATGGGTTTGTTCAAGCACCTGCACATCTTTGATCAGGATTCCTCGGCGGGCGGCTACTCCCGTTCCGACCATGATCGCAGTGGGCGTCGCCAGGCCTAGCGCGCAGGGACAGGCAACGACCAGAACCGAGACGGCGGCGATGAGGGCCGTCTCAAACTCGCTCCCTGATGCCCAATGGATCACGAAAGCGATGATCGCAACGCCCAGCACCGCCGGGACGAAAAGCGCGCTGACCCGATCGACCAATCTCTGGACCGGGGCTTTGCCCCCCTGTGCCTGCTCGACCAAGCGAATGATACGGGCCAAGGTCGTATTGACGCCGACCGCCGTCGTGCGAACTTGCAACAGCCCGTCCCCGTTGATCGAGCCGCCGGTGACGCGATCGCCCTCGCGCTTTTCGACCGGATTACTTTCTCCGGTGATCAGCGCTTCGTCGACCCGCGTGCTTCCCCTGACAATCTCGCCGTCGACCGGTATGCGCTCGCCCGGCCGCACTACAATGGTGTCGCCGAGAACGACATCGTCGACCGTGAGCGCCACCTCTTGCCCGTCGCGGAGGACCTGGGCAACTTCGGGGCGCAATGCCATCAGCGAACGAACCGCAGCCGCCGTACTGCGCTTGGCGCGGGCCTCCAACAAGCGCCCAACGAGAACCAAGGTGATGACGAGCGCGGCCGCTTCAAAATACAAGTGATCCGCCGCATGGCCCGGAGAGAACAGAATGTAGGTGCTGTAGGCAAATGCCGCGGAGGTCCCAAGCGCTACGAGGAGATCCATGTTGCCGGTTGCGGCGCGGACGGCGCGGAAGCCGGCCGCATAAAAGCGTGCGCCGATCACGAACTGCACCGGTACAGCCAGCGCAAATTCGACCCATCCTGGCAACAGGAACGGCGCGCCAATCCAGCGCGCAGCCATGTGGAGCACGAGCGGCACGCTTAGAATGGCCGCGATGGCAACATGATAGGTTTCTTGTGCGACCTCCGCCTGCCGGTCGTCAGACCGCTCGGCTACAGGACGCGCAAGCGGACGGGCGCCATACCCCGCCCGCTTTACCGCGGCCGCCAGGACTTCCGGCGTGACCCCGGCACTGGCGTCGATCGTGGCCCGCTCGGTGGCTAGGTTGACACCCGCTGCCGTAACACCTGGTACGCCTCGCAGGGCTCGCTCAACGCGCGCGGTGCAGGACGCACACGTCATCCCAGTGATGTCGAGTTCGAAATGCCGCTGTGGAATTTGGTACCCCGCTCGGACCACCGCTTGAGCGATCGCGCCGATGTCGGCGGTAAGCGGGTCGCGGACGATCTCCGCACGCTCCGTCGCCAGATTCACCGCTACCCCTTTCACCCCGGGGACGGCGCCGATAGCGCGTTCGACTCGGTTGACACAGCTGGCGCAGGTCATGCCCTCGATTGGCAGAATGAGTGGCTCGGTGGCGGATGTCCGCGTCGGCGAGCGATCATCGGAAGGCGAAAGGAGATCAAGCATGGCCCTTAGATAATGATTTCCCTTACAGTAAGGTCAAGGTTTGTCTCCTTGACGGCGCCTAGGCGAGGCTGCTTTCCTGCCCATGCCGGGGCGGCACCTTTTCTTCATCTTTCAACGCAAGTTTTGTTTATTAAGTATTGTAATGGCGACAATAATAAATGATGCGCTGGCGGCGATCGCGGCCGGGGAGCGGCTGAGCGTCCAGCGTGCCCAACAAATTTTTGACGCCATCATGACGGGTCAGGCCACGCCCGCACAGATTGGTGCCTTTTTGATGGGCATCCGGGTCCGCGGTGAGGCGATTGAAGAAATCACCGGCGCGGCCCTGACCATGCGTGCCAAGGCGCTCGCTATCGAGGCGCCCGAAGACGCGATCGACGTCTGCGGTACCGGCGGGGACGCTTCGGGCACCCTCAATGTTTCAACGGCGGTGAGCTTCGTTGTTGCTGGCGCCGGCGTTCCGGTGGCCAAGCATGGCAACCGCGCGCTCTCCTCCAAGTCCGGCGCGGCCGACGTGTTGGCTCAGTTGGGAGTGAAGATCGATTGCGATTTCGTCCTGGTGCGCAAGGCCCTATGGGATGCCAACGTTTGTTTCCTGATGGCACCCCGCCACCATGGCGCCATGAAGCACGTCGGTCCAGCGCGGGCCGAGTTGGGAATCCGCACCATCTTCAACATTCTGGGCCCACTCTCGAATCCTGCCGGAGTGACGCGCCAATTGGTTGGCACTTTTGCGTCGGCTTGGGTCGAACCGATGGCCAATGTGCTCCAGCGATTGGGGACCCAGCGGGCTTGGGTGGTGCACGGCTCAGACGGACTGGACGAGCTTACGACGACCGGCCCCTCGACCGTGGCCGAGTTGCGCGACGGGACGGTGCGCGTTTTCGAGGTCACGCCAGGCGATGCCGATCTCGCAACGGCAAGCCCGGCGCAACTCAAGGGTGGTGACCCAGCGGTTAATGCCTTGGCCTTGAGCGCACTTCTCGACGGGCATGAAGGCCCCTATCGCGATATCACTCTGTTGAACGCGGCAGCGGCATTGATCGTTGCCGGCCGGGCGATGGATTTGAGACAAGGGGTGGTTGTCGCGGCCGAATCGATTGCTTCGGGCAAGGCGCGCCAAGCGCTTGCCCGCCTGGTCGAGATCACCAACGAATGACCAACGTCCTGACCAAGATCTGTGACGACAAACGCGCCCAGGTCGCCGTGCGCCGCCGCCAGCTATCCCAGGCCGCACTCGAACGACGCGCCAACGACCAGGGCCGGCCGCGCGGATTCCACGCGGCATTGCAACGGACCCGCGCGGAAGGACGCTACGGCCTGATTGCGGAAATCAAGAAAGCATCGCCGAGCAAAGGGCTTATCCGCGCCGATTTCGATCCCCCGGCGCTTGCCCGAGCCTATGCGCTTGGCGGCGCCAGTTGCTTGTCGGTGCTGACCGACGTGCCGTATTTCCAGGGCGACGACAGCTATCTGGTAGCGGCCAGGGCGGCGGTCGATCTGCCGGTCCTCCGGAAGGATTTCATCATCGACCCCTATCAAGTGCCTGAGTCGCGGGCGCTTGGGGCTGACTGCATCCTTGTCATCATGGCCGCGGTCGAAGATTCGCTTGCCGCCGAGCTCGAGGCGGCGGCTCTTGCTCTGCAGATGGACGTGCTCATCGAGATCCATGACGACGAAGAATTGGAGCGCGCGTTGAAGTTGCGGTCGCGCCTGCTCGGCATCAATAACCGTGATTTGACGACCCTCAAAGTCGATCTCGCTACCACCGAACGACTCGCCGCCAAAGTGCCGCTGGGGTACGCGTTGGTGAGCGAGAGCGGCCTTGGCGGACCTGCAGACTTGGCGCGAATGGCTGCGGCCGGCGCATCCTGTTTTCTGATTGGAGAAGCGCTCATGCGTGAACCCGATGTAGCCGTCGCGACTGCTCGACTGTTGATGCGGGCGGATGCGCCGCAGCGGGCGATAGGCTGAACATGGCGCGGCTGACCCACCTTGATCGGCGCGGCAGGGCTCGCATGGTCGATGTGTCGGCCAAGGGCGAGACGGATCGAATCGCCACAGCGGCGTCGACCGTGATCATGCAGCCCGCCACCCTTCAGTTGATCCTCAAAGGCGATGTCCAGAAGGGCAACGTTTTTGCAACTGCCCGCCTCGCCGGCATCATGGCCGCGAAGAAGACAGCGGAACTCATCCCCCTTTGTCACCCGCTGGCGCTCAGCTCGGTTTCAGTGGACCTGCAGGCGGACGAGGCGCTGTCGGCCGTTCACATCATCGCGACGTGCAAGCTAAACGCCCGGACCGGCGTCGAGATGGAAGCCCTCACCGCGGCCTCGGTGGCGGCGCTGACGATCTACGACATGTGCAAGGCGGTGGATCGCGCCATGACGATCACCGACGTGCGGCTCCTGCTCAAGAGCGGCGGCAAGTCAGGGACCTACCGGGCGAGCGACCAACGGGCACGGCCGACGACGAAACGGAAGAAGCGCTAGCATGGCCCTGCAACCGTTGATGCCGGTCAACGAGGCCCTGGCTCGCATCGAGCGGGCCTTCGCGCCCGTGCCGTCGGAGGTGGTCTCGATTGCCGAAGCGGCGGGCCGAGTTTTGGCGGAAGACGTGATCGCCAGGGTGACCCAGCCGCCGGCCGCGGTCTCGGCGATGGACGGCTATGCCGTGATCGCGGGCGACGTGGCCGAGGGACCGGCGACGCTCACGGTGGTAGGAGAAGCACCGGCGGGCGGCGCATTTTCGGGGACGCTGGCCCCTGGTCAGGCGGTGAGGATTTTCACCGGTGGACCGGTTCCAGCAGGCGCCGACACGATTGTCATCCAGGAGGATGTTGACCGCGACGGGGCGCGAATCCGGGTTCGCGAAAGTGGCGCCGCCGGTCGCCATATCCGCCAGGCCGGGCTTGATTTCAATCGCGGCGACACGGTGCTGCGCGCCGGCCTAAGGCTCGGTCCGCGCGAGATTGCCCTGGCCGCCGCGATGAACGTGCCGTGGCTCGTCGTCCGTCGCCAGCCGCGGATCGCTCTACTGGCGACCGGCAACGAGATCGTTCGTCCGGGAGATCCCGTCGGTCCCAACCAGATCGTCAGCTCGAATGCCCTAGGTTTGGCCGCGCTCCTTCGCTCCCGCGGCGCCGAGATCCTTGACCTCGGGATCGCCCCGGACCGTCGGGGCGCCGTCGCAGCGATGGCCGACGGCGCAGCTGGAACCGACCTGCTCATCACGCTGGGCGGCGCCTCAGTAGGCGACCATGACCTTGTGCAGGCCGCGCTGGGCGATCGCGGGCTGGAAGTCGATTTTTGGCGGATTGCCATGCGACCGGGGAAACCCCTCTTTTTCGGCCGCATCGGTGCCACCAAGTTGCTGGGTCTACCGGGCAACCCGGTATCGTCGCTCGTCTGCGGACTGCTATTCGCCAATGCCGCGGTCCACCGCCTGCTTGGTCGAAGCGGTCCCTACCTGGTCGAAGAGACCGCCCAACTTGGCCGTGCCATGACCGCTAACGACGGGCGCCAGGACTATCTGCGGGCGACCTTGAGCGTGGTTGCCGGCGCGATGGTCGCGACACCGTTCGACCGGCAGGATTCCTCGATGCTTTCTTTGCTCGCTCGGGCCAATTGCCTACTGGTGCGTCCACCCAAGGCCGCCGCCGCGAAGGAGGGCGATCCGGTCCCCGTCATCCGTCTCGATCCCCTGCCCCATTGGCTTTGAGGCGCCGTTTCTCGGGGTGGCGGGGACCCGGCCCAGGGGCGTTGACCGGGGTCCGGAACTAAAGTAGAACACTGCCATGTTGTCGCTTTGTTCCATGGGAGGGAGCGATGCTCACCCGAAAGCAGCATGAGCTACTGACCTTCATTCACAAGCGCCTAGCCGAAAACGGGGTTTCGCCGTCGTTTGATGAGATGAAGGAGGCGCTCCAGCTGAAGTCGAAGTCGGGCGTCCATCGCCTTATCACCGCCCTCGAAGAGCGCGGCTTCATCCGCCGCCTCCCCCATCGGGCCCGGGCATTGGAAATTCTTCGCAGCGCCGATTCGGCCTTGCCGGGCTATCGCGGCGTTCCCGCCGTGGCCCCGCCTCCGACCAAATTCGAACCGGCCGTGATCACGGGTAGCCGCAGCTTACCGCTGGCGGGCAGCATGGCTCCGGTGGCGGCGAACGAGAACGTTCAGTTGCCGTTGTATGGAAAGATTGCCGCCGGTACCCCTATCGAGGCGCTGCGCGATCCCAACAATTATTTCGAGTTGCCGGCCGGACTGCTGGCGAGCAAGCGCGAGCACTACGCCCTTCAGGTAGAGGGCGATTCGATGGTGGACGCCGGGATATACGATGGCGATGTGGCGGTGATCGAACGGTGCGACATGGCCGAAAATGGCGCCATCGTCGTGGCGCTGATCGACGAACAGGAAGCGACGCTCAAGCGCCTTCGCCGACGCGGCAACTCCGTTGCCCTGGAGCCGGCCAACTCGGCCTATGAAACCCGCATCTTTCCTCCCGATCGGGTCAAGGTTCAGGGTCGCCTGGTCGGTCTCTATCGTCGCTACTGATCCGGCCTGCGGCTACGATTGTTGACCGGGCGGTCGTCTTGAACGACCATCCGCGGCACCGAATTGAGCTAGCCTTCGTTGGCCAGATGGCCGACTAGGAGTTCCACGGCCCTCGACCCGGACAGCCCGAAGGTTCTCGACGGCGACGATCACCGGGACGAGTTCTTCTTGAACGATGAACTCTACGATTCAAGTCCCCTGCCCGCGCGCGATCTCGTCGACTTGTCGAGTTACCGTTATTCGATCGAAGGATTTACTGCGACCAGCCTGATCGGCCAGCTCGGGTGTCCCTTCAATTGCGGCTTTTGCGGCGGACGCAACAGCAAGAGCCTCCGCGTCATTCGCACGCGCACGACCTAGTCGGTCGTGGGTGAGGTCGAGCAGTTGCACCGCACCTACCGCCACACCGGATTCATGTTCTATGACGACGAGCTGAACGTCAGCAAGATGATGGTCGAGCTGATGAACGCGCTGTCGGACCTGCAGTCGCGACTTGGTGTCGAGTTCCGCCTGCGCGGCTTCGTCAAGGCCGAGCTATTCACGGACGCCCAAGCCGCGGCCATGTACCGGGCTGGGTTTCGCTGGCTACTGTGCGGTTTCGAGGCGGCGCATCCGCGCATCCTGGAAAACATCGAGAAGCGGGCCTCCCTCGACGACAACTCGCGCGCCGTTGAAATCGCCAAACGCCACGGTTTCAAGGTTAAAGCCCTGATGTCGGTGGGCCACCCAGGTGAGAACGCCGAAACCGTGGGTTCCGTTCATGATTGGTTGGTGCGGGTTGGCGTTGACGACTTCGACTACACCATCATCACCACCTATCCCGGCACGCCCTACTACGACTTTTCCGTTCCCCATGAGAGTCAGCGCGGCGTGTGGACGTATGTGCAGCCGAAGAGCGGTGACCGGCGGCATGCGTACGAAGTCGATTTTTCGACCACCCCCGACTACTACAAAGGTGATCCGGACGGCGGCTACCGGTCCTATGTCTTCACCGATCATTTGTCGGCCGAAGAATTGGTGCGGCTGAGGGACTGGGTCGAACGGGAAACCAGGGCCAAATTGAAGATTCCGTTCAACTCAGCGCGATCGGCGCTGCGCTTCGAGCACTCGATGGGTCAGGGTTTGCCGGATTTCATCCTTCGGACCGCGCGCGCCGGGCAGTCTGCGACCGCGAACTAGCATCCCGCCCAGCCGCATCGACCCACGGATGCCTGCCCCGTCGATCAGCGGTCGCTTCCACCCGGACTCCGGACGGCCGTAACCAGATCGCGTGGGCGCCGCTCCGCCACAAGCTGAAGCGGTCGACCACCAGTTCCGGGGCCTGACAGCGCCGGCGAATTGGAACCAGGCTAATCACGACCTCGGCTCGGCCGCAGTCCTCGTCGAGTGCCGCCGCATCTTGCACGAGGGCGATCGCCCGCCCGCCATGGCGATAGAGGCAGCCGCTGCGATCACCGCGAAGCTGTCCGTCGGCTCCCGCCTGCCCGACTTCGGGCCAGACCTCGGCGGTGGCCAAGCCGTCGCGGCGCAACCACGTCTTGCTGACGATGGAACGGAGGGAACCTGAGACGATCAGTCCCCCGGTCGGCGATCGCACCGCCAATTGGCGCGCCGCGGCATCCACGTAAATGTCAGGGAGGTCGCAGAACACCGGCGACGCAAATCCGCCCAGCAGTGCCAAGAGGCCAAACCACCGCCAGGCTTTTTGTCATAGACACAGCCAACACAGCCCAAGTGCCGAGCTGGCGAGCCCCCAACCGGGCATGGCCGGCGCCAGAAAAGTGGCGTCGGGCCAGGCCGCCACCTCGCGCGCTGTCCACAGGATGACGTCAATGCCCCATCCCATCGCCGTCAGCGCTGGCCCCTCGATTCCCCAAGGGACCAGCACCAGAACGAGCATGGCGAGTGGCATGACCCAGAGGCTGGTCACCGGGATCGCCAGTAGGTTGGCGACCGCCCCAAAGGAGACAAAGCGGCCAAAGTGGTAAAGCGCGAAAGGTGCCGTGGCCATGCCCGCGACGAATGTTGTCACGGTCAACCCACCGACGTAAAGGGTGGCCCGGCCAACGGGTCCCGCCCGGCTGCGCCAGCGCGCCATGGTGGGCTTGATCCCTTCATAGAGGGCGATGAGTGCGAGAACCGCACCAAAAGACATCTGAAAACTGGGCCCGAGGACGCTCTCAGGTTCGAGGGCCAGAACGGCGATCGCAGCTATGGCCAACAAGCACATGGAAATGGCGGGTCGATCGACCAGGACGCCGAGCAGAACGATTCCCACCATCAGGAACGCCCGCTCGCTCGGCCCCGATGCTCCCGACAGTCCGAGGTAGCAGAGGGCGGCAATGGCTGCGGCCCCTGCCGCCCATTATCTTGATCGGGTAGCGCAATGCGAGGTGCTGGCTCAGGGCCACGGCGAGGCGAAGCGAGATGAAAACGATTCCGGCGACGAGACCCGTGTGCAACCCGGAGGTAGACAGCAGGTGCGCTAGACCTGCGTCGCGCATCGCCTGCAGGTGTTTCTCCGGGATGGCCGCCTGTTCGCCCACCACCAGAGCGACAGCAATGCCGCCGGTGGGGCGGGGAAGCTGATGCTGAATACGATTCGCGATCAGGCGCCGGACGCCAGCCACAAAAATGTGGAGCTGCCCTGGGTTCCCTGCCGTTAGGCGCTGCGGCGGGCCGGTCGCGAAGCCGACGGCGCCAATCCGCTTGAACCAGGCGTCACGGGCAAAATCATATGCCCCTGGCCCCGCCGGCGCCGCGGGAGGAAGCAAGATTGCCCGCACGCGCACTCTATCACCCGGAAGAATCGGGCCGGTCCGCGATCGATCGATGATGCGCACACGGTCGGGCGTGTCGGTCGGATTTAGCTTGGCGATCGTCAATCGATCGATCAGAAAACGGCGACCACCGGCCGCCGATTCGACGTCGAGGACCCGTCCCTCAATCGCTGTGGGTCCGAGCGCCTTGGCAAGAACCGGTGCCTGCTGTCGCCAGGCGCGGGTCTCCCCGGCGACAAATCCCAGGGCGACCGATACTAGGCCCACGACGATCCCAAGAACGCCCCGACGTCGCCGGAGGGCGATCGCGGCACCGAGCCCGGTCAGGAGCGCGCCACCAGCCAGACCCACTGGCGGTTCGACCGTCATCTCCAGATAGAGCGCAGCTCCGCTTCCCATCCCAACGGGAAACCAAAGCAACCAGCGACGAAGTTCCGCGGACGGCATTGCCGCGGGGGCGGCGAGCCCGCGTCCGAGCAGTGCGATCAGTCGCCCCATCGGCCAGGTTGCGGCGACGCGCTAGCTCTGCGACCGGCGCCGTTTGGCTGGCTTGGCTGCCTGGTCGGCGGCAACCTCTTTTTTCGCGGTCCGCCGAAAATAGCGCCGCTTGGTCGGTTCCGCGCCGGTGGCGGATTCGGTGGCGGTGCGTTTTACTTCCACCGGCGCGGCCAGCGCCACAACGGCGCTCACGGCTGGCCGAGTTTGTGGCGAGTTTGGTCCTTCGGCGGCGGTTGTGGCGACGGTTCCACTCACCGCCAGGGCCAATGCGCCAAGTACGGCCCATACTCTGCCGTCAGTACGCATCGAGGCTCGTCCTTCGCGTGAACAGGCCCACCTCGATGGCGGGTCCATGCCCCCACCTATCGAGGAACCAAGGCGGTTTTGGATGCGGTACTGCTGATTGGCTGCCACGCCGAGGGGGCCCCTATGCCAGGCCGGCGCCCCGCATTGCCGTCGATGCACGACCGACCGGAGGCAGGCCAAGTTGCGGGCTCCCTGCTGCGACGGCTGGGCAGCTGTGCTAGAGACAGCGGCCAAACAGGAATTCCCATGATCACCGTCTATCAGATACCGGGCGCCTGGGGTCTTTCGAGCCTCAGTCCGTTTTGCATGAAGGTCACCACCGCGTTGGCGTGGCTCGGCGTCGACTACGCGGTTAAGTTCGGCGATCCACGCAAAGGCCCGTTTGGCAAAGTGCCTTACATTCGGGACGAAGATGTCGTTGTCGGGGACAGCGAACTTATCCTGCGCCACATCAAGGAGCGTCACGGCTTTTCGCTCGACGATAATCTCAACCATGAAGGCCGGGCGGTCGCTCATGCGGTCAAGCGGATGGTTGAGGAGGACCTGTACTGGGTCGCTGTGTACGCGCGTTGGTTTACGTCGGCGGGCTGGGGGGTCCTCAGACCGGTGCTCCTGACGGATCTCCTGGGCTTGGTCCGCCCGATCGTCAATAAAGCGATCCGGCGCGGTCTCGCTCGGCAGCTTCACGCTCAGGGTGTCTCCACGCTTCCAGAGACGGATATCTGGAAGAAAGGCGAAGCGGACTTGGGGGCCGTCGAGGGCCTGCTGGGAGACAAGCCGTTCCTGACCGGAGCGCGACCGTGCAGCACCGATGCGTCCCTGTTCGGGCTGCTAGCCAACATCGTCAAAGCCCCCGCTGATTCACCGCTGCAACGGTATGTTCTCACTTCCCCTCGCCTGTCCGGTTTCGTCGCTCGCGCCGAGAATTGGAAGCGCTAAACCATGACCG
The DNA here is from genome assembly GCA_009694165.1 of Alphaproteobacteria bacterium. Next base: position 5,682 of record SHVP01000027.1, on the reverse strand, counting down.
TCGTCACCCGCTTTGCCCCCTCACCGACCGGGTATCTCCATATCGGCGGCGCGCGCACGGCATTGTTCAATTGGTTGTACGCCCGCCATTGCGGAGGAACGTTCCACCTGCGCATTGAGGACACCGACCGCGAGCGCTCGACCGAAGAAGCCGTGGCGGCGATTTACGACGGACTCCAGTGGCTCGGACTGGATTGGGATGGTGAGCCGATACGACAATTTTTGCGTGCTGAGCGCCACGCAGCGGTCGCTCGCCAGCTATTGGCGCAAGGTCTGGCTTATCACTGTTTTGCGACGCCGGCCGAATTGACGGACATGCGCGAGCGGGCGCGTGCCGAAGGCAGATCGGTCCGCTACGACGGGCGCTGGCGCGACCGCGACCCGGCCACGGCGCCAAAAGATGTGCCGCCGGTCATTCGCTTCAAGGCGCCGCAGCACGGCGAGACCGTCGTCAAAGATGTGGTTCAGGGCGAGGTTCGTCTGGCCAATGCCGAATTGGACGACATGGTCCTGCTGCGTGCCGACGGCACGCCGACCTACATGTTGGCGGTCGTCGTCGATGACCACGATATGGCGATCACTCACATTGTTCGTGGCCAGGATCATTTCACCAATACGTTCCGGCAACTCAACCTTATTCGCGCCCTCGATTGGCGTCAGCCGGTCTACGCACACGTGCCGCTCATTCATGGACCCGATGGCGCAAAACTTTCGAAGCGCCACGGAGCGCTCGGGGTGGATGCCTATCGCGAGCAAGGCTACCTCCCGGAGGCAATGCGCAACTACCTGCTGCGCCTCGGCTGGTCCCACGCCGACGATGAAATCATCTCGACCGAGCGAGCCATTGCCTGGTTTGACATGGGAGCCATCGGGCGATCCGCCGCTCGTTTCGATTTCGTCAAGCTCGCGAACGTGAACGGACACTACATCCGCGAAATCGCCGACGCACGACTGGCCGACCTGGTTATTCCGCGAATCGTCAAGCGCATCGGCCGGGTCTTTGAACCGGCCGATCGCGATCGGCTGCTGGCCGCCATGGCGGAACTCAAGCAAAGGGCTAAAACGTTGGAGGAACTTGCCGACAGCGCCGCCTTCTATTTCTTGAGCGGCGCCCCGCCGATCGACGCCAAAGCCGGTGACGTGCTCAATGCCGAGGGGCGAGCGCTGCTCGCCAAGGTGGCGCCGATCCTCGGCGATCTACAGGATTGGGATCACACGAGCATCGAAGCGGCGATCCGCGCCTTTGCCGAAGCGAGCGGCATCAAACTGGTGAAGGTAGCGCAGCCCCTGAGGGTTGCCCTGACGGGGCGCACGGTTTCGCCCGGAGTGTTCGACGTCATGCGCGTTCTCGGGCAACGCGAAACCTTAGTCCGCATCGCCATCGCCGCACGGGCCTCCGCACCCGCGCCTTAAGAGATCAGTATTTTGATTTTTCTGTAATAGGTAAGCGCAGAGGTCGAATTTCACTTTGGGCCCTTCCTGTGTATAATCTGCCTGCCCATGCCTGCAGGGCGAGGCAGCTTCAGCGAGAAAAAAATAGAGGACGAGCGGTATGGCCGAGCAAGCAGCAGCCAATAAAGCGCCCACGGGCAAGACCGCAACGCTGAGCCTGAACGGCAAGGACTACATCATCCCGGTGCGCTCGGGCACGACCGGTCCCGAGGTGCTCGACATTCGCAAGCTCTACGGCGAATCGGGCTACTTCACCTACGATCCTGGCTTCATGGCCACTGCGAGCTGTGATTCAAAGATCACCTTTATCGACGGTGACGCCGGCGTCCTTTTGCACCGCGGTTACCCGATTGAGCAGCTGGCCGAGCGCGGCAACTACCTCGAGGTTTGTTACCTGCTTTTGAACGGCGAACTGCCCCACAAAACGCAGCTTGAGCAGTTCATCTACACGGTCAGCCGGCACACGATGGTGCACGACCAGATCAACAATTTCTTCCGTGGCTTTCGCCGCGACGCCCACCCCATGGCCGTCATGGTGGGTGTGGTCGGGGCGCTGTCCGCCTTCTATCACGATAGCGTCGACATCGATAATCCTGAGCATCGCAAGGTGGCGTCCTACCGTCTGATTGCCAAGATGCCGACGATTGCCGCGATGGCGTACAAGTATTCGATTGGGCAGCCGTTCGTCTATCCGCGCAACGATCTCGATTACGTGTCGAACTTCCTGCACATGATGTTCGCGGTCCCCGCGGAGGAGTACAAGGTCAGCCCGACGCTTGCCAAGGCGATGGCGCGAATTTTTATTCTGCACGCTGACCATGAGCAAAATGCGTCGACCTCGACAGTGCGCCTCGCTGGGTCGTCGGGAGCCAATCCATTCGCCTGCATCGCTGCCGGCATCGCTTGCCTGTGGGGACCGGCCCACGGCGGCGCCAACGAGGCTGTACTCGACATGCTGACGTCGATTGGGTCGGCGGACGAGATCCCAAACTTTCTTCGGCAGGTGAAAGATAAGAATTCGGGCGTCCGACTCATGGGCTTTGGCCATCGCGTCTACAAGAATTACGATCCGCGTGCGGCCGCACTGCGCTCCAGCGCCCACGAGGTCCTAGCAGAGCTCGGCGTGGCCAATGAGCCGCTGCTGAAACTGGCGATGGAACTCGAGCAGATCGCCCTCGCCGACGAATATTTCGTGAAGCGCAAGCTGTTTCCGAACGTCGATTTCTACTCAGGCATCATCTTGCGGGCGATGGGATTCCCGACCTCGATGTTCACGGTGCTGTTTGCCCTCGCCCGCACGGTCGGCTGGATCGCCCAGTGGAACGAGATGATCACCGACCCAGACCAAAAGATCGGGCGGCCGCGGCAGCTGTACACCGGGGCCACCAAGCGCGAATATGTGCCGATCGAGAAACGCGGGTAGGTCGGACAATGGCCGCAAAAGGGGAGCGCCTCCGCAAGTTTCGCGCCCGTCGTCGGATGGGGCGCCCACCGATCCCATTGGTCCGGGCGAAGCGCTATCGCCTAGCCCGCCTCTACATGCCACCGCCCGCCAATGACAATGCACCGACGCTGTGTTTTCATGCCCGGCGTCTGCTTGTCCGCAGCGCCACCGCCGGCGCTGTCGCCATGCTGCTTTGGTGGGGCCTCATCTAGTTTCGCCTAGTCGCGACCCGGTTGGCGATCAGCTCCAGAACTTTTGTCGCCGCGATCTCGCTCGGTGGGCGCCCCCCACCGGGAACCAACGCGCCTAGCGCCTCCCGGGCGGCTGCAACCTGCTTTTCGCCCTCGTCCGGGTTGTCCAGGAGCGCGCGCAGGGCGTCATAGAGTTTTTTCGGCGTGCAGTCACCCTGCAGAAACTCGGGGACGACCATGCGGTCGAGCACGACGTTAACCAAATTGGCAAAGCGGGCGTGAATGAGTCGGTGAACGATCGCGTGCGTCAGCGGGTTCAGCCGATAGGCAACGATCGACGGCACCGACGCGCGCGCGAGCTCCAGCGCCACCGTTCCCGAGGCCGCCATGGCGACATCAAAGGCGTCAAAGGCGTCGGCCTTCTCAGACTCCTCGACGACCACGACGGTCCGTAGCGGCCATGAGGCGACCGCCTGGCGCACGTCAGCCTCGACGGGCGAAACGCTTGGCAGGACGACCGTTAGAGGGCGCTCGCGCGCGAGTCGGGCGACGGTCTGACCGAAGGGCGCGAGCAGGCGCGAGGTTTCGCTGCGTCGGCTGCCTGGCAGAACGCCGACCACGGTTTCCTCGGCGGTGATTCCAAGGCGCCGCCGGAATGCCGGGCCGTCGCCCGGCTGCGGTCGCTCGAGTAGCGGATGACCGATGAAGGTGGCTGGGAGCCCGACGCGCTCGAAATAGGGTGGCTCGAAGGGGAGTAACGTGAGGAGGTGATCAAACAGGACCGCCATCTTTTGCGCCCGGCCCGGCCGCCAGGCCCACACCGACGGTGCGACACAGTGAATCAAGGGGAAGGAGCCGCGGCCGATGCGCCTCGCAAGGCGCAGGTTGAAGCCGGGCGCGTCGATCGTGACCAAGGCGTCGGGGTGCCAAGCAAGGGCAAAATCGCACGCGCGCCGAAGGTGCCGAAGAATCGTCGGCAGGCGCGGCACCACCTCGGCCAGCCCCATGACGGCAAGATCGGCCAGGGGTACCAGGCTATGCAGCCCCTCGCGTTCCATCGCCGAACCGCCGATACCCGCGAATTCGACCCCCTCTTGGGTCAAGGCGCGCAGCGCGCGCATCATCGCCGCGCCAAGCTGGTCCCCGGACGGCTCCCCGGCCACCAGCATGATTCGCGGCCTCTCCATCGCCACTAGACCGCCGGGTCCACGCCAATGACGAATACGCCGAGTTCGTCCGCTCGCTGCACGACCGCCGGAAAATCGACGACCAGCGTGGTCGTCGCGCCGACAGCGATACCCGCCAACCCGCATCGCACGACCTGGTCGATCGTCATGGGGCCGATCGTGGGCAGATCGACCCGTCCATCCTGGCCCGTCTTTTTCAACTTAACGAGCACTCCCGCCGACGCGCGGGCCTTCAAGGACTTGCAGCGGTCGAGCAGGGAGTCGGTCCCTTCCGGGCCTTCGATACCCAAGACTCGCTGCCCCTCCACCACCACAGCTTGGCCCACGTCGAACGGGGACAACGCCTGCAATACGGCAAGCCCCATAGCGACGTCGGCCTCATCCACCGCGCTGGGACGGCAGCGGCCAAACACCCCTTCCGGCGCGGTCAACGGCGGCAGGATCTGGTCGACGCCGACGACGCGAAATCCCTCTTGCTCCAATTCGTGAAGGATAACCGTTAGCAGAGAATTGTCGCCGCCGGCACGCAGAAGCTTTGGCAGCAACATCGCGCCGCGCAGATCGAGTTTCACCGAGGCGAGGTTGGGGCGCTTAAACTTGCCGACCAACACGATCTCTTCACATTGTTCGCGCTTCAACGCGGCGAAGGTGCGGGCCAGGGCACCAAGTGGAACGCGAACACCGGGGTAATCGGCAAGATCGCCATTGTCGTTCTCGCCTTCGAAACGGACCACAAAGAACGACCGGCCGTCGCGTTGACAGGCTTCGATTAGACGGCGCGGTAGCTCTCCGGTGCCTGCCAAAATGCCGAGCTTAGGCGGCACGATCCAACTTGGGTTGGCAAAGGGCCCGCGGTGAATTAGCGCGCATGAATTCGACGATTTCCATCACAACGGGCTTGTCGGCGAACATTTGACCGACGTCTTCCAAGCGCTCCTGCAGCGTCCCCTCCTGGGCGAATAGAAGGCGATAGGCGTGACGAAGGTCATGGATCTGGTCGCGATTAAAGCCGCGTCGCTTCAAGCCGACGACGTTGAGTCCGGACAGGAAGGCCCGGTTGCCCGTCACCGAGCCATAGGGAATGACGTCGTTTTCGACACCGGACATGCCGCCGACCATTGCATGCTGGCCGATGCGGACGAATTGGTGAACCGCCGATAGACCACCAAGAATCACATAGTCGCCAATCGAGACGTGGCCAGCAAGCGTCGCGTTGTTCACCAAAATCACGTGGTCGCCGATGATGCAGTCGTGCGCGACGTGCGCGCCCACCATGAATAGGCAGTGACTGCCGGTGCGGGTAACCATGCCGCCACCCGCCGTTCCAGGATTCATTGTCACATGTTCGCGAATTGTCGAATGGGGCCCGATGGTCAGCTGGGAGTTCTCGCCGCGAAACTTCATGTCCT
>SHVP01000026.1 GCA_009694165.1 Alphaproteobacteria bacterium | reverse complement strand
CCCTCGGCACGGTCGATCCGTTTCTCGACCTGCTCGAAACGGGCGAAAGCGTCCTCGATGTGGGGATCGTAGAGCCGGCGCCGGACCCTCAGTCGTACCGAAGCCGATTCCTGACGTTGGCGGATAGTCTGCTGCTTCGCCTTGGCCTCGGCGAGCTTGGCTTCCAGCTTGGCGACGTCCTCGTCGCTCTGCGCCAGGGCGCCGGCGAGCGCGGAGCGCTCCTCGTCCAGCGCCGCCAGGGCGGCGCCCAACCGGGCTTTTTCCACCAACGCCCCGCGCGCCAGATCATCGCGATTGCGGCTGAGCGCAAATTCCGCCTTGCGCGCCCATTCGTCGATGGCGGCAGCGAGTCGCTCGCGTTCGCGCTCGATCCCTTTGTGCTCGGCGATGGTGCGCGCCGCCTGACTGCGCACCTCCACCAGCGTGTCTTCCATCTCCTGGATGATCAGTCGGACCATCTTCTCCGGGTCCTCGGCACGATCGAGCAAGGCGTTGACGTTCGAGTGCAGGATGTCGGAAAGGCGAGAAAAAATTCCCATCGAGGTCTCCTACGAGGCGGCGGGCCGGTTCAGGGTGGGGTCGCGGTCCATGGCCTTAGGCAACGCATGGGATGTGCCAATCGGCGTTAACCATTTAACCTGTTGATAAAAATATATTTCCAATGATCGAGAGGAATTAGTGTGTAAAATATTGTCACAATATTTATTAATTTTAAATAATATATATGAAATAGTTACATATTATGGAGCAATCCTCCCTGCCTGCCCTCGTGGGCCAGGCGCCGGCGTTCGTCGAGCTGTTAGAGCGCGTATCGCGCGTGGCCCCGCTCGACCGCCCGGTGCTGATCGTCGGCGAACGCGGCACCGGCAAGGAGCTGATCGCCGCGCGACTTCATTTCCTGTCGCGTCGCTGGAACCGCCCTTTCTTCAAACTGAACTGCGGGGCGCTGGTCGAATCATTGCTCGAATCAGAGCTGTTCGGCCACGAGGCGGGCGCCTTCACCGGCGCGGTCCGCCGGCGCCACGGCCGCTTCGAGGCAGCCGACCATGGCACGCTGTTCCTGGACGAGATCGCCGAGGCCAACCTGGCAGCGCAGGAGAAATTGCTGCGCGCGGTCGAATATGGCGAGTTCGAACGCGTCGGCGGCAACGCGACGGTCCGGGTCGACGTGCGCCTGATCGGGGCCACCAATGTCGACCTGCGCGCCCGCGCCGAAATGGGCCGCTTTCGCGCCGACCTGCTCGACCGCCTCAGTTTCGATGTCCTAACCTTGCCGCCGCTCCGCACCCGCCCCGACGACATCCCGCTGCTGGCCGACCATTTCGGTCGCGCCATGAGTCACGAATTGGGCTGGACGACGTTCCCGGGCTTTGCCGAGACCGCGCTCGGACTGCTCACCGGTCACGATTGGCCCGGCAACGTGCGGGAACTCAAGAACGTGGTCGAGCGCGCGGTCTATCGCGCCGAAAGGCCGGAGCGCAAGATCGCCGAGGTCGTCATTGATCCCTTCGAATCGCCGTTCCGCCCGGCGGCCGAATTCGCCCCGTCGCCCTCCGGCGAGGGCGAACGACGGGGCGGCGACCCGGTGCCGTTCGGTGCACGGGTCGATTTCACCCGCAGCGTTGCCCGCTTCGAAAGGCGCCTGCTGATCCAGGCGCTGGCCGCTACCCGCCACAACCAGCGCGCTGCGGCCACCCAGTTGAAACTCACCTACAACCAGTTTCGCCACCTGCTCCGCACGCACGGACTTCTCCCTGCGGGCCGCGGTTCTGGCGCGACGGTCACTCGATGACGAAGGACAGCTTGGCGTGGGCCGCGCGCAGCGTCCGTTCGACCTCCGCCGCGGTTGGGCCACGCGCGACGATAAAGCCGAGGTAACGGTTGCCCTCGGGCAGCGGCACCACGCGTTCCTCGCGGGCGATGGTGATCGAAAGCTCGACCACGCCCTCGACCCCCTGGGCCTCAAGCAAGCCGTCAACGCGGCGCAGCACGCCGCCCCTAGGGATCGGAATCATCATGACCCCGGCCGGACGGCGCTCACGCTCGAATCCTTCGATCGGCAGGCGCAAGGCATGGCGAAGAATTAGTTCTTCGAGCGAAATGCCGGCGCCGAAGCGCAAGGTCCGGCCACATAGGCCGCCGATCGAACGCGCTGCCACCTCGAGAACGTAGGGCGTATCGCCGTGGAGGCGGACCTCGGCGTGAATCGGTCCCTCGCGCAGGCCGATGGCAGCAATGGCCTCGGCCACGGCGGCGATCAAGCGTTCCTGTACGCGCGTGGGGTGACGCGACGGCGTGACATAGATCGTCTCCTCGAAATAGGGCCCGTCGAGCGGGTCGGGCTTGTCGAAGAGCGCCAGCACCCGCAACCGCCCGGCCGTCAACAGTCCTTCGACCGCAAATTCGGCGCCCGGAACGAAGGTCTCGACGAGGATTTCCTGCAGCGCCGGCTGCCTCCGGTCGGGATCGAGCTGGCCGAGAAGCGCGCTGATGCGGCGAAACGCAGCCACGAACTGCGCCGGCGTGTCGGCGCGGATGACGCCGCGGCTGGCCGAGAGCGACAACGGTTTCAACACGCACGGGTAGCTCGCCTGCCCGGCGGCGACCGTCGGATCGTCATCGACGCCGTGCAATTGAAACCGCGGTTGCGGCAACCCGGCCTGTGATAGGACCGCGCGCAGCCGCTTCTTATTGATGGCGATGCGCACCGCGTCGGGATCATTGTGCGGCAGGCCGAGCGCCGCTCCAGCCTTGGCGCCGAGCAGCAGCGGCTCTTCATCGGCCGCCACCACTGCGTCGATCCGGTGGTTCACCGCATGCGCCCGAATCTCCTCGGCGCCGCGGTCGGAGTCACGAAAATCGAAACAGGGCAGGCCCTCGGAATTGGCCAGTACCTGTTCCCGGTCGGTGCCGACCACGACCTCGACGTCGAGGGCACGCGCCGCGTCCAAAAAGTCGCTGACGCGGTAGGACGTCGAGGGGACCAGCAGCAGGACCCGCGCCATGCCCTAGAGCGCGATGCGCTGCCGTTGCAGCGATGTCGGTTCGGCGCAACAGAACCAGGGCTCGCTCATGCGCGGCCCCGGCGCCCGGGCCGTCGCCAGTGTCGGGGGCAAGACGGTGGGGCCGGCGGCATGGGCCGCCCGCCAGATCGCCGCGAATATGTCGCGCCGCGAGGCGCCGCTCTCCTCGCCCTCGCCCGCCAGACGCTCGACCTCGAGCTGCAGGGCGTCGATCGCCGCATCGGGGTGGCGCCAGCGATAACTCAAGGCAGCGCCATCGAAGGCGCCGAGCGAGGCCTGCATGGCTGGATGGTTGAGCAGCAACGAACCTCGCGGCAACAGCAGGCGAATCGCCAGTTGCACCGGCGCGACATCGTCGAGGAGATCAAGGTCGACTAGCGTGGCGAGAAGATCGCGATAGCCTGCCCCTGTGGTCCACGGCGTGAATGGCACGAAGGTAGGCGCCAGCGTGATGCCGGCCGCGCGCACCAGCGCGACGGCGCGGATGAAATCCGCCCGGCAGTGATTCTTGGCCAGGATGGCGAGAATCGCGTCGTCGACGGCCTCCGCCGCCGTCGTGATCAGAATGCACCCAAGGCGGCGCAACTCGAGCAGCATGGCCGCCTGTTGCAGCAGATGCTCGACTTTGATCACCGCGTCGAAGGTGAGGTCGGGGAATTCGTCGTGCAGCGCCCGGGCGACTGCCAGCGCATGACCCGGCCCATTGAGAAAATCGGGGTCGCCGAACGAGACATGGGTTGCACCCGCCGCGACCTGCTGGCGGATATCGTCCAACACGATATCGCGCGGGACAACGAAGAACCGCCCTCCGTAAACCGGAACGACCGGACAATGCCGGCAGGTGTGCTTGCAGCCGCGCGAGGCTTCGGTATAGGCGACGACGTGGCGCCGACCGGCGCCGTCGATCAGCTTGGCATAGTGCGCCAGCGCCGGCAGCCCGTGCCGCGCGGGCACGAGGAAATCCTGTTTACCGAGTTCGATCACCGCGCCGTCGCGCTCCACCACCTCGCCGGCCGCGATCCGCTGATAGAAGGCGACGAACGGTGCCTCGAATTCGCCGCCGATCGCAAGATGTGCGCCGAGATCGTGGAGAAGGCCGGGATTGGTCGGCGCATATAGGCCGAAGAAGACCAGCGGCGCCCGCGGATTGAGGACGCGCACGCGCGGAACGATCTCGGCCGCAATGCGCGTTGCGGTGTGCATGGCGAGGTGAACGCCAATCACCCGGGCCGAGCGCACCTTGGCTTCGTCGAGGGATTCGATCGCCAGATCGGTGCAGACGACGCGCGCCCCGACGGCATCCAGCCGGGCCGCCAGCGAAGAGAGCGCGAAGGGCTGATGACCGAGGTCGTAGGTGGAGACGAGGAGGACGGTCACGTCGAGACGCCGGGAACTACCGGCGACGCCTAGGCTCCGCCCTTGCTCGGCTGGAAATAGGGATTGCTGCCGCCCGCATGGTCGGTGGCATCAAGCACGGCCACGATCGAGGGGACGACCCGCTTGATCGCCACTTCGACGCCCTGTTTCAAGGTGACGTCGGCCATGCCGCAGCCCTGGCAGCCGCCCTCAAGCCGGATAAAGGCGGTGTTGTCTTTGACGTCGACCAGCGAGATGTGTCCGCCGTGCGAGGCGACGCTCGGGTTAATCTCGTCGTCGAGCAATTGCTGGATGGTCTTGCCCTCCGGCGTGTCGATGCCGGGCTTGGGCAGCGTGTCCATCAGGTTGACCACGCGGATGACGTCGGGAACGTAGTGGCGCAGCATGTTCTCAATGCCGCCCAGCAGCCGCAAGGCCGAACCGCGCAGTTCGAGCACGACGTCGCCATCGACGAACTTGTGGAACACGACCTCGCCGCCGTCTTTGGTCACGATCGGCTTGATGCGGGTTTCGATCAGATCGACGATCTGCTGCACGATCGGGTCGTCTTCCGCCGCCGGGATCGCCGCGTCCGCCAACACCGGGCGCTCGGCGGTGAAGTGATCCATGATCGCCACCAGGATCGAAGGCTTCAGGTGCTGCCATTCGATGACCTCGCTCTTGGTCACCGCGACATAGCCTTCACCTAATTCGACACGGACGACGTGCTGCACGGCGAAGAGCGAGCGCGCCAGCGGCGAGCCTCTGGCTTCCTCGGCACTGGCGAAGGACACCATGCCGTTCTTCAGCACCTCGCGCCCCGGCAGGAAACGCATGACGGCGGGATCGTGGGACGCCTCGGTTTGGATGAACATCGGCCGGCTCCGGTTGGGTTGCATCCAATGTACGCCCTCGTCTCGGCTTTTCAAACTAAGTGCCGAGAATCGCAGCCAAAAACCTTAGGTGTCTGAGGGCTTTGCCGGGCCAGCCCGCCGGATCTCGTGGCCAACCCCGTTCCGTCACCGGAAATTCCCCTCAACATCGCGGCCACGCCCTCCTATAAGAGGGCGCAAGCACGACAAGAAACGGAAGGGTGGAACCATGGCCAAAGTGATCACCGGTATCGATCACCTCGGCGTCGTCAGCAGCGACATGAAGGCGACAGAGCGTGCGTTCAAACGCCTCGGCTTCGCCGTGACCGACCCCAAACCGCTCACCGCACCGGGCCCCGACGGCAAACAGCGTCCGACCGGGCAGGACAGCCAGCACTTCGTGTTTCGCGATACCTATGTGGAGCTGACCGGCATCACCGATCCGACGGCGAAGAACCACCTCGAACCCTACATCGCCCGTTATGCCGGGCTGCACATCCTGGCCCTTCACACCGCGAATGCCGAAGCGGCGGTGGCCGCGCTCAAGGCGGCCGGCCTCGACATTCCAAAGGTGCAGAACGCCGGGCGCGAGATCGTCTACGGCAAGCCCGGCCTCGCCCTCTTCAAATGGTTTCTCATCCCGCCGGCGATCGCCCCCGAGGGGCTGGTGTGCGCCGTCGAACATGTAACGGCGCCGATCGTCTTTCAGGATGTCGTCACCAATCATCCGAGCGGCGGGCTGGCGGTGATCGAGACCACCCTATGCACGGCCGACCCGGTGAGCGCCTGTCGGCATTACCGCTCCTTCCTCGGCGTGCCCAACACACCGCTGCCCTATGGTCATGCCTTCGACATGGGCGAATCGCGCGTCGTGATCACCGATCCCAAAGGCTTGGCGCAGCGCTATTTCGGCGTCGTGCCGCCGGCCCTCCCCTGCTACATCGGCATGACCATCAGCGTCGCCGACCTCGAGCACACGCGCAGCTATCTCGCCGGCCAAGGCATTGCTGCCCAGTCAGGCGGCGTCGACCGCATCTGGGTCCGACCCGACGTTGTGGCCGGAACCGTGATCGAATTCCGCGCGGCGGAGTAGCCCATGGCCTACGACGAAAAGCTGGCGGCACGGGTACGCAGTCTGCTGGCGGCGCGCAACGACGTCAGCGAGCGGAAGATGTTCGGCGGCCTTTGTTTCATGGTCGCGGGCAGCATGTGCTGCGGCATCACGAGCGGCGATTTCATGGTACGAGTCGGCGCTGATGCCTATAGCGCCGCCGTTAAGCGGCCACACGCCCGACCGATGGACTTCACCGGCCGGCCGATGAAGGGCTACCTGTTTGTTGGTCGGGACGGGCTGAAGACCGACCCGGCGCTGAAAAAGTGGATTGCCCTCGGGCTCGCCTATATCGAGTCGCTGCCGAAGAAGAAGGCGCCGAAGAAGAAAGCGCCGAAGACCAAGAGAAACCGGCGGTAGCGGCTGCCGACCTTGCGGTTCGCAGCCCGCCCACTCACCTTTCGAGACCGCGCTCCGCGTCCTCTCCCGAGCGCATAGGCGCAAGCGTCGAAGAGAATTCGCCGGCACTGGGCGCTTATCCGCGGGCCGAGTACAAGTGGCAGCGGACGCTGTGGTCGGGGGCCACTGTGCTGACGCCCGGTACGACGGTGCGGCAGCGATCCATCGCCTGCGGACAACGTGGGTGGAACGCGCAGCCGGCCGGAATGTTGGTGGCGCTCGCCACCTCTCCCTTCGCCCGCACCTTGGGGGCATCGCGTTTCTTCTCGCCAACGCTCGGCACGGCCGCAAACAACGCCTGGGTGTAAGGGTGGGCCGGCGCGGCATAGAGGCGCGCGGTCGAGGTGAGTTCGACGATCTGGCCCAGATACATCACGGCGACACGGTCGGCGGCGTGACGGATGACGCCGAGATTGTGCGACACCATCACCTGGGCGATGCGCCGCTCGGCCTGGAGGCGGCTGAGGAGCTCGAGGATGCGCGCCTGCACTGACACGTCGAGCGAGGCGGTCGGCTCGTCAAGGAGCAGGAGCTTGGGCGAGATCGCCAGGGCGCGGGCGATGCCGACCCGTTGGCGTTGCCCGCCCGACAGTTGCGCCGGCCGGGCGTCGAGGTGGCGGGCCGGCAGTCCGACGCTCTCGATCAGCACCTTCACCGCCGCCTCGCGCTCGCGCGCCGTGCCGATCCGTTGCGCCTCGAGCGGCAGGGCGATGATCTGGCGAACGCTCTTGCGCGGGTTGAGCGACGACAGCGGATCCTGGAAAACCATCTGGGCATGGCGATGGATAAACGCGCGGTCCGCGCCGCGGTGCGCCGAGACATCGCGCCCCAGCAGGGTCACCCGGCCGGACGTGGGCGGCGTCAGGCCGAGCACGATGCGGGCGAGCGTCGTCTTGCCCGATCCCGACTCGCCGACGATGCCGATGCGCTCACCCTCGCCCACGCTGAGACTGACGTCGTTGAGCGCGAGGACCGGCCGGGCCGCCGTCCCGAACTGGCGCGAGACGCGATCGAGGACTAGGACGGGGACGGTCATGCGGCCAGGCTGATGTCGCCGGCGCGGATGCAGGCCGCCCGTCGCCCTGGACCGACCTCGGCCAGCGGCGGTACGCCGATGCCGCACGCGGGTGTCGCATACGCGCAGCGCCAGCGGAAGGCGCAGCCGCCGTCGAGGGCCTTGGGATCGGGCAATGTGCCGCGGATGCCGGCAAAGGGTTCGTTGGTCACCTTGGGCACGGCCTTGAGCAGCCCGGCCGTATAGGGATGCCGCGGTGCGGTGAACACGGTCTCGGTCGGGCCCTCCTCGACCACGCGGCCCGCATACATGACGTAAACCCGGTCCGCCAGTTGGCTGGCGATGCCAAGGTCGTGAGTGATGTAGATCATCGCCATGCCGCGCGCCTGCACCCGCTCGAGGAGAAGGTCGTTGATCTGCGACTCGATGGTGACGTCGAGCGCGGTTCCCGGTTCGTCGGCAATGACGATGGCCGGCTGCGACAGCAGCGCCATGGCGATCAGAACGCGCTGGCTCATGCCGCCCGAGAGCTGGAACGGGTAGCGCTCGAGGATCGATTCGGGGTCGGGCAGGCTGACCTCGTGCAGCGCCTCGATCGTGCGCGCCCGCACCGCGTCCCGCGTCCGCCGCGAGAGTCGCGGCCGCCAGTACTGGCCGAGGCTGACCCGAGCCTTGCCCTGGAAACAGATCAGGTCGAAGAACTGCTGCGCCACGGTGAACACCGGATTGAGGGACGACAGCGGATGCTGCGGTACCAGCGTGAAGGCGCTCCCGCGCAGCGCGTGGTAGTCGGCCTCGCCGAGCGGCAGGAGGTCGCGACCGCGATAGCGGATCGCCCCGCCCTCGATCCGCAGCGGCGGGCGCGGCAGCACGCCCAGGATCGCTTTGGCGGTGATCGACTTGCCGCAGCCCGATTCGCCGACGACAGCCACCACCTCGCGCTCGTTGACGACGAGATCGACGCCGCGCAACAGGCGTACATCCACGCCATCGGCATCGCTGTAGCTGATCTGCAACTGCGCAACTTCGAGCAGGATGGTCACTGCCTCGCCCCGAGAATGTCGTTGAGGCCGTCGCCAAGCAGGTTGAAGCCGATGACGGTGAGGAAGATGGCGAGGCCGGGGAAGGCGGTGAGCCACCAGGCGTCAGGCAATTGCTCACGCCCTTCGGCGACCATGATGCCCCACTCAGGGTCGGGCGGCTGCACGCCGAGGCCGAGGAAGCCGAGCGAGGCGCCGAGTAGGATGACGTAGCCGATGTCGAGCGTGATCTTGACGATCAGCACCGAGGACAAATTGGGCAGGATTTCGCCGAAAGCAATGCGCCAAGCGCTGGCGCCCGATACCTGCGCCGCCTCGACGAACTGTTCCTGCTTGAGCGAGATCACCTCGCCGTAGGCCAGTCGCGCGTACCACGTCCACCAGGCGAGCGAGATGGCGACGATGACCACCGGCAGGCTCGGTCGCAGCAGCGAACTTACACACATGACGAATACCAGCGAGGGAATGGCGAGAAACACCTCGTTGACGCGCATGATGCTGCCGCCGAACCAGCCGCCCCAATAGCCAGCGACGACGCCGAGCGGCACGCCGATCAACACCGCCAGCAGAATGACGAACAAGGCGATGCTCAACGAAATGCGCGATCCCATGATGATGCGCGACAGAACGTCGCGGCCGACGATGTCGGTGCCGAACCAGAAGTCCCATGACGGTGGGCGCAGCCGGCGGGCGAAATGCACCCCGGTACCGCCGTCCTCGGGATAGGGCGCCACCCAGGGCGCCAACAGGGCGATGGCAATGACGGCGATAACGATGACGAAGCCAGCTACCGACAGCGGACTCTTGCGCAGCGTTTCGATTGCGGCGCGCCAGCGGCTTACCGGCGCGCTCGCCGGGGCGTCCTCCAACTGCGTCAACGCTTGATCGGGAACGGTCACCGTCATGGTCAGCGCCCGGCGAAGCGAAGGCGTGGGTCGAGCCAGCCGTAGAGCAGCGTCACGATCGTGTTGGCGATGGCATAGCCGACGCCAACTAGCAGGGTCACGGCGATGATGCCGTTGAAGTCCTTGAGCTGGAGGGCGCGAACGCCGTACTGGCCGATGCCCGGCCAGCTAAACACCGTTTCGATAACGAAGGCGCCGCCGATGAAATAGCCGAACAGCAGGCCAATGATGGTAAGCGTCGCCGAAAAGGCGTTGCGCAGCATGTATTTATAGGTGAGCAGGTTGGCCGGCATCCCGTTCGCACGCGCGGTGAGAACGTAGTCCTTCCCCGTCTCCTCGATCATGCTGGCGCGCAACAGGCGCAGAATCATCGCCGTCGGCGACAGGGCCAGCACCAGGGCCGGCACAATCAGGTAGGAGCCGACGTGGAGGAAGAGCGGGAGGTCGAACGCCAGCAGGCTGTCGATCAGGTAGGAGGTCGTCACCTCGGGCGGCGGCTTGACGTCGGCGCTGATGCGGCCCACCGCGGGAAAAAGCTTGAGGTTGAACGATAGGAGCGTCTGAAGCAGCAGCGCGAGCCAGAACACCGGCAGTGCGACGCCCGAAAACGCCAGCGCCCGCCCGACATAGTCGCGCACATGGTTGCGGTGGACCGCGGTGATGACGCCGAGCGGCACGCCGAGCACGATCGACAGGGCCATCGCCACCAGCGCCAGTTCGAGGGAGGCCGGCAGAAAGATGGCGAGGTCGCCCGAGATGCTGCGGAACGTCGACAGCGACACGCCGAGATCGCCCTTGGCGATGCCGACCAGCAGGAGCCAGTACTGCACCACCATCGGCTGGTCGAGGCCCATCTCACGGGTGAGCTGGTCGATCTGCGCCTGGGTCGCGCCCGGGCCGAGCGCAAATCGCACCGGATCGCCGGGCATGACCCGCGAGATGACGAAGATCAGGATCGACAGGCCTAACATGACGATCGCCAGTTCGGCCACGCGGCGGATAAGAAAGCGCACGGCACCCCCTTGCCGCCATTGTACCGGCTGGTCCCGCTGCCCGGGAGCGTCTTCGGCCGGCCGACAAAAAGAAAGGGCGGCCGCAACCGCCCTTTCTCCGATCGTTCAACCGGCCGTCAGATCCGCAGATCGTAGACGTACAGGTCGAAGGCCATCAGACCCTTCGACTCGTAATTCTTGACCCGCTCGGACACGACCGTGCGGTGCATCGGATAGCCGACCCAGGCCGACACGGCCTCGTCGACCACCTTCTTCGCCGCGGCGGCATACTTCTTGTTGCGTTCGACCGTGTCGATGGTCGTCCGCGCCGTCTCGAGCATCTTGGTCGTCTCGGGATTGTTGTAGTGCGACGCCGCCTGCCAGCCGCCGTGGTTTGACGGGTGGTACATGGCGAAGGTGTAGGCGTCGGGCGTCGGGTACTTGGCGGTGTTGAACACGGCGAAGAAGTGCGGCGCCGTCTCTTTCTTGGCCGCCGCCGCGGCCAGGACCGGCCACTGGTCGGTCTTGATCTTTACCGGGATGCCCAACTCCTTGAGGTTGGCCTGCACCAACAGGCCTACCGGTTCGTGGATGCTGACCTTGAGGAAGGAATATTCCAGTTCGAACTGGTCGGGCTTGTATTTCGACTTGGCAAGATACTCCTTGGCCTTGGCTAGGTCGCGTTTGGCCTTGGGGGTCGACGAATCGTAGCCGAGCATGGCGCTCGGAATCGGCCCACTGCCGACTTCGGCCCCGCCCATGATGTCCTTGGCGATGGTTTCGTAATCGATCGCCAGCGACACCGCCTTGCGGAAGTTCTCGTCGTCGAACGGCGCCCGCTGATTGTTGAACTGGATGTAATAGAGCTTGTTGTCGGCCGCTTCCATTACGCGCACGCCTTTTTCCTTGGCCATGCTCGGATAGAAGTCAGGCGTCCGCCACTGGTCGATGAAGTCGACCTTGCCGTCGAGCATCAGGGCGCGAGCGGTCGGCCCCTCCTTGATGATCTCGATGACGACGCGGTCAAAGTGGTTGGGCGTCCAGCCGCCACGATAGTCGTCGTGTTTAACGAACACGCGCCGGCGGTCGGGCACAACCGATTCGAGCTTGTAGGGTCCGGAGCCCGCAGAGTTGTTCTGCAGGTAGGCCTGGCCCCAGTCATTGCCCTTAGTGTTCGCCTTCAGCAGTTCGCTGTTGACGATGTAGAACTGTACCAGCGTCTCGGTGAACGGACCGAACGGCTGTTCGAGGTTGAACTCGACGGTGGTGGCGTCGATCGCCTTGGTCGTGCCCGGCTTCAGAATGCCGTCCCACAACGAGGCGTAGCCCTTGCCGATGGTCAGCATGCGATCCATCGAATAGACAACGTCGTTGGCGGTCAGCGGCTTGCCATCGTGGAACTTGACGTCGCCGCGCAGCTTGAACGTCCACTTTTTGCCGTCCGGGGACGTCGTCCACGAGGTCGCCAGCCATGGCTTGGGCAACTGGCCCTTCACCGGGAACACCAGCGGCTCGTAACTGTTGATGATGTCGACCCCGTCGAATTCGGCGAAATGCAGCGCCGGGTCGAATTTCGAATCGGTGAGCGCCGTCGCCATGGTGAACGTTCGGTTCGCCTGTTGCGCCTGCGCGGGTGCCCATGTCGCGGCCGCGACGGCCAGCACGGCCGCAACGGCAACGCCGGGCGGGCGGAGCCAAGTCTTGAACATCGAATAGCCTCCCTAGGTCCAATCACTCGCGATCTTCATTGAGCGCCGCGATCTGGTACATTTAGCATAATCAGCCCGGCAATTCCAAAGCCTGGGTCGCTGGCGCTCCGGCGGACAACACAACATAGTGAGGGGGACCATGGCGAGACCACATTGCTTGTTCATTCAGAGCCAGGGAGTTCCCTGGCGCAAGGGGCTGTACGGCATCCGCCCCGGCGTGCAGTCGAAGATGCTATCGCTTGACGCCAAAAGAGGCGACTCGACCTGCATCGTCCGCTACCCCTCCGGCTGGCAGCAGCGTCGGCCCGAGTACCTGACCGCCCATGAGGAGTTTCTCGTGCTCGAGGGGACGATTCGCGTCAACGACATCGATTACCGCCAGCACGCCTACGCGTTCTTGCCCGCCGGCCACGTGCGCCAGGCGGCGTCCAAGACCGGCGCTGTCCTGCTCCAGACTTTCAACCGGGCTCCGACGCTTGGCGCGGGCAAACCGCCGCGCGGACTGTTCGACAAGAAACTGTTGGTCGAACACCTCGACACCCTGTCGATGGACTGGGATCCTGGATTGGTCGATCCGCAACTGGCGGCGGGCGTCGCCATCAAGCCGCTCCGGACGGACCCCTACACCAAGGAGACGTCGTTCCTCTATTCGTCGGCGGCCCATCGAGTGCCGAAGGGCGAAATGAAGCCGAAATGGACCCATTCGATAATCGAAGAGATCTTCGTCCTCGACGGCGAATATGTGTGGGGCGATTGCGGTGTCATGGGGCCGGGCGGCTACGTCTATTGGCGCGAACGCGTCTGGCACGGTCCCTCGGGATCGATCGCCGGCTTCAATCTGTGGGTCCGCACCATCGAGGGTCCGATGGTGAACATCTTCCAGAAAAAGAAATGGGCGATGAAATGGAACCCGCCCTACCGGCCGATCCTGCCCAAGGAACTGAAGAAGTACGCCAAGCCCTACGTCCGCCCGAAGAACTATTAGCCCTGCCACCCGCGGAGCACCAACGATGGCGCCCAACAACAAGCAGGTAGTCCTGGCCCGCTACGCCGAGGGTTCACCCAAAGAGAGCGATTTCCGCATCGTCGAGCAGGCGGTGCCGGAGCTGCTGCCGGGTGAGTTCCTCGTCCGCTCGATCTATCTGTCGGTCGATCCATTCCTACGCATGCAGATGAATCCGACCACGCCGCAGAACCTGACGTCGCGCAAATACGGGGTCGTCACCGATGTCGGACGGGTGATGGCGGGCGGCGTCCTCGGCGAGGTGGTCGCCTCCCACCACCCGACCTTCTCGCCCGGCGAGATCGTCGAGGGCATTCTCGGTTGGCAAACACAGTGCGTGACGACCGGCTGGATCAACAAGCGGCACAATCCGCTCGGCGTCGTCAAATGCGACCTCTCGCTCAACGTACCGTTGTCGGCCTTTGCCAGCGTCCTCGGCCGCGCCGGCCTCACGCCCTACTACTGCATGACGCGGGAACTGCGGCCGCGCAAAGGCGACACCGTCGTCATCACCTCGGCGGCCGGCGCCGGCGGCTCGATCGCCGGACAGATCGCCAAGATGGAGGGGTGTCGCGTCGTCGGCCTCACCTCGAGCGACAAAAAGGTGAAATACATCACCGAGGAACTCGGCTTCGACGTCGGCATCAACTACCGCACGACCAACGATCTCACGGCGGCGCTGCGCAAAGCCTGTCCCAACGGCGTCGATATCCATTACGACAACGTCGGCGGCGAGATGGCCGCCACGATCATGGCGCTGCACGCGCCCGGCCACCGCTACCGTCTGGTCGGGCTCGCCTCCGAATACAACACCATCCCCAAGGACAAACCGTTCTGGCCGTGGCCCTATCATCGTCGCCAATTCGTCGTCCACGACTACATTGACGACTACGAAAACGGCATTCGCGAGATGGCGTGGTGGATCAAGGAGGGTACGCTCAAATATCGTGAGCAGATCTATCACGGGATCGACCAGACGCCGAAGGCCTTCGCCGATCTTTTCCGCAGCCAAAACATCGGCAAGGCGCTGGTAAAAGTCGGCGACGAACCGCGACCGGCTGCTTGACACCGACAGGAACCACCATAGCCGAACTCACGCTCAAACAGGCCGACATCATCGCCGGCGTCGAATCGACCCGTTTGCGCCCGGCGCCGGCATGAGTACGGACCCGATGGCGATCTGGCGCACGCCGCCCGGCGTGCGCCGCGACTACGTCGGTGGCCGCTACGGCCAGGTGCATTACCGCGTCGCGCTGCCCAAGCAGGCCACTCGCCGTCCCCTGCTGTGCCTGCATTCGACCGGTTTCTCCGGCCGCATGTTCGCGCTCCTGATGGCCGAGTTGGCACGCGAGCGCGTCGTGCTCGCGATGGACAGCCCCGGATTCGGCGAATCTGATCCGCCGGCGACACCGCCCACGGTGGCCGACCTGGCGGCAGCACATATCGATTTCCTGCACGCCGTCGGCATCGGCGAAGTCGACGTCCTCAGCTATCACGGCGGCACAAAGACGGCGGTCGAAATGGCGCTGCAGCGCCCACAGCAGGTCAAGCGCCTGTTGCTGACCGGCGTGCCGCTCGCCAACGAGGCCGAGCGCACGCGGGCACGGGCGGCGTTCCTGCGCCCGGATTTCACCTACGACGGCAGTTTCCTGCAACGCCGCTGGGGCTTCTCGGCGACCTGGCGCAAGCCTGACGTGCCACTCATCTGCGTCCAGAAATCGGTGGCCGAAACGCTGCGTCCGGGCTTTCGTGCCTGGTGGGGCGCCCGCGCCAATTTCGACTACCGCCTCGAGCAGATGGTGCCGCGGCTGACGCAGCCGCATCGGGTGCTTAACCCAGACGACGACCTGACCCAGCAAACGCAACGCATCCAGGCCCACCTCACCCACGGCGATTATGTCGATCTGCCGCAATGGGCTCATTTCCGCCTCGATACCCGCACCGCCGAGTTTGCCGGCTATGTCCGCGACTATTTCGACGCCGGCCGTCCCGGTTCGTACCCGGCGCACATCGAGCCGGCCGCCGCAGGGGTCGCGCCCTATGTCGCCCGCCGGGCCTTCGTGCCGACGCCGAATGGGCCGGTGCATGTCCGCATGAGCGTGCCCGAGATCGCGCTGGCGCCGCCGCTGATCCTGCTCCATCTCAGCACGTTGTCCGGCCGCGTCTATGACGCGCTCATGTCCGAGATGGGACGCGACCGCATCGTCGTTGCCGTCGATACGCCGGGCTTCGGCGAGAGCGAAGCGCCGACGGCGCAACCCGCCATCGCCGACTTTGCTCACGCCGTCGGTGCGGCGATCGACGCCCTCGGACTCGGCCGGGCCGACGTGATGGGTTACCACACCGGCTCGGTGATCGCGGTCGAACTAGCCTTGCAGCGGGCGAGCGGCATTCGCAAAGTGGTGATGATCTCGGCGCCGATCTTCACCCAGGATGAGATCGACGTGAGACTCCGGCGCAATGGCCCGGAGGAATTGCGAGAGGACGGCTCGCATCTGGTCGAGCGCTGGCGTCGCATGGCGGACAACTATGGTCCGCGCGTGTCGGAGGACGTGTTCTTGCGCAACTTCGCCGAATCGATGCGCGGCGGGCCGGTGTCGTTCTGGGGACACTATGCGGTCTACCGCTATCCGCTGGCCGAGCGGCTGGGCGCGGTGGCGCAGCCGGTCCTGATCCTTCGCCCCAACGACGACGCGGCGCAGCTCACATTGCGGGCGCGCGGCCTGATGCGTCAGGGACGGATCCACGATCTCATGGACTATGGTTTTTATTTCATGGACGCCCATCCGCGCGAGGTCGGCGCTCTGCTGCGCGATTTTCTCGATCGCGAATGACCCCCGCAACCGGGGATGCAATCGGTAGTCGATGACGCAACAGTTCACCGATCAGGTCGTCCTGGTCAACGGGGCGAGCGGCGGCGTCGGCCAGGCGACGGTCAAGCTGTTTGCCGCACGCGGGGCGCGGGTCGTCGCCACCGGGCGGACGCTGGCCAAGTTGCGGACGACCTTTGGCGACAGCGGCGGAATCACCTTGATAGCCGCCGATTTCACCGACGAGCGACCGGCCAAGGATGCGATCGGGCAGGCGCTCGCCGCGGCTAGTCGCATCGATCACGTGGTCGACTGCGCCGGCGTGGTTAAGGGATCGCGTCTCGATCAGACATCGCTCTCCGATTGGCAGCGCCTGATCGCGGCTAACTTGACGGCGCCGTTCCTGCTGTGCCGCGAAGCCTATCCGGCGCTCAAGGCGACAAAGGGTAGCGTCGTGCTGATGGGCTCGGTCGTCGCGCGTAACGGCGGGTTCACCGGCACCGGCGCCGCCTATGGCGCCGCCAAGGCAGGCGTCGCCAACCTGGTGCGCTATCTCGCCAAGGAGTGGGCGCCCGACCGCATCCGCGTCAACGCGCTGTCGCCCGGTCCGATCGACACGCCGATGCTCGGCTGGCAGACGCCCGAGCAGCGACGCGCCACCGAAGGGCGCACGCTGGTGGGGCGCTATTCGACGCCCGAAGAATGCGCCGAGGCGATCGCCTTTCTCTGTTCACGCGCCGCCGGTTCGATGACAGGCGCCGCCATCAACATATCGGCCGGGCTCGATCTCGACTGAGGCGCTTCACCGAAGCGCGCCAGGCGCAGATCCACGGATCGCACCGCGGCTGACCCGGGCCGATTCCCCGCCTGGGCCTATGACAGTCCGACCACCGGCAGCGCGGCACCGTGAATAGCTTTGGCCCGCGACGAGGCGAGGAACGCGATCGCCTCGGCCAGATCGGACGGCGACACCCAGCGCGCGAACTTCGCCTTTGGCATGTCGGCGCGGTTGGCCGGCGTGTCGATGATCGAGGGCAACACGCAATTGACGTTGACGCCCTGTTCGCGCAACTCGGCCGCCAGGCTCTCGGTGAGACGGATCACCGCGCTTTTCGCCGCCACATAGGCGCCCATCGCCGCCTTGCCGGATAGCGCCGCCGCCGCGCCGACGTTCACGATGGCGCCGCCTTGGCGCGTGAGATGGGGCACGGTCGCGGCGCACACGTTGAGAAGAGTGGTGACATTGGCATCGAACATCGCGCGCCAGTTGGCGCCGGTGGCGAGCGCGGCCACTGTCTCACCCATGGCAAACCCGCCGGCGATGTTGCACACCACGTCCAGTCGCCCGGTCGTGGCGACCGCGTCGTCGACCGCCGCCTTGGTCGCGGCGGCGTCGGTGAGATCGACCGCGACGATGGCCGGCTGGGCACGTAGGTCGACCGCGATGACCGTCGCCCCTCCGGCGCGGAAGCGGTCGGCGACCACTCGCCCCAAGGCACCCGCCGCGCCGGTGACCAGGGCCACCTTGCCGCGAAATTCGTCGCTCATCGCGCCCTCCTCTTATCGGTCTTGCCCATCCTACAGCGTCCGCGAGATCGCCATGCCCCGTTGCACGGCAGCCCGGCGGCCGACCACCTCGCACCAGTGGGCGATGTTCCGATAGGCGCCGACGCCTTCAGCCGCTGCACCGACGTGGCCATCAAGGGAAAGGTCGGTACGTTGGCGATCCTGTAATCCTCGCCGGCGAGATGGAGGGCAATGGCGAGCGATTGGAACACCGCCAGCCATGATCGCCACCTTTTGCCCGTTCGCGGTGCGGCTGAAATAGAGGCCGATCGTGGCCCGTCCGGCGCGCGGATTTGTTAAGTCCGCCATGCAACAAACCCCTTGCTGGCCTTAAGCCCGCGGGGCAGGATGCGCGCTGAACAATACCCCAGGGAGGCTACAACATGAACCATTCCATGACGATGCGGCGACTGCTGGGAGCGGTTGCGGCGTTGGCCCTTTTTATCGGACTGTTGCCGGCGACCGCCGGCGCCGAGACGCTGCGCGTCGCCGTTCGCGGGCTGCCGCCAGCGCAGGGCAATCCTTTTACCGGCCGCGGCATTCCCCACGTGTTCGTATGGACGGCGATGTTCGACTACATGGTTGAAATGGACGCCGGCGGCAATCCGTTGGCGGGCGTCGCCGAATCCTGGAAAAACATCGACAAGGACACTTGGCAGTTCACGCTGCGGCCGAATGTCACCTACGCCAACGGCGAAAAGTTGAACGCCGCAGCGGTCAAGTCGACGATGGACTGGCTGATCAAAACCGATCTGGGCAAGACCTCGGTCGCCGGTCGCGACATGATCACCGTCGTCCGCGACGTCAGCGTCGTCAGCGACCTCGTGATCGAGATCAAGACCGTGACGCCCAACCCGATCACGCCCAAGCGCATGGGTGCGGTCGCGGTCGTACCGACGAAGTCCTGGGCCGACATGGGACCCGAAAGCTTCGCCAGGAACCCGGTGACGGCCGGGCCCTACAAGATCGTCCAATTCAAACCGGGCGAGGCCGAAGTCGAAGCCTATCCCCGCTCGTGGCGCAAGATCACGGGCAACATCGATCGCATTCGCTACCTGGAACTCCCCGAGCCGCCCGCCCGCGTCGCGGCGCTGCAAGGCGGCCAGGTCGATATCGACGTGCAGACGTCGAACGACGCGGTCGACCAGTTGCGGCGGGCGGGGTTCACGATCGACATCGCGCCGCCGCCGCGGACGATTGGGCTTTCGATCGTCAGCATGCGCAAGAAGGACAAGGATGCCAAGGCCGAGCCGGTCAACGGCCCGATGGCCGACGTCCGCGTCCGCCGGGCGCTCAACCACGCGGTCAACAAGCAGTCGATCGTCGACAATATCTTCAAAGGCAACGGAGCGGTCGTGGGGCAGATGGCGACGCGGGCCTCGTTCGGGTTCAACCCCGACATCAAGCCCTATGCCTACGACATTCCGTTGGCCAAAAAGCTGCTGGCCGAAGCGGGCTACCCCAACGGGCTTGACCTCGAAGCGCGGGCCTCGGCCGGCAACGCGACCTTTGACTTGATCTACCAGTCCGGAGTGCAGGATCTGCAGGCCGCCGGTGTCAGGGTCAAGTTCAGCAGTCAGCCGTTCCCGGAATGGCTGCAGTTCTGGCTCGGCGGTAACTGGCCCTACGATCTGTTCGGCTTCGGGGCCGACCTGACCTCGACCTTGGACGCCAGCCAGTCGTTCAAGGACTACACGTCCTGTCTGAAGGAGTCGCCCTACTACTGCAACGAGGCGGAGATGCCGCTGATCAACGCGGCGTTGTCCGAGTTCGACCAGGACAAGCGCAAGAAGCTGTTGCAGGATCTGCTGAAGATCAATGCCGAGAACGCGCCGATCGTATTCTTGGCCGAGGTCGGCGAACCGACGGCCTTCACCAGCAAGCTGAAGAACTTCAAGCAGGCCAACACCGTGTTCAATTATCACGAGATGGTGTTACAGAAATAAGCCTTCCGCGGATTTCCGCGGCTTAGGGCGTGGCGCCGTGCCGGGCCCTTTCTTTTTCCTTCGACCATCGCCCGTCGCCGACGCTGGACGCTCCTTTGCGGTTGGTCGAAGGTGACCCCCCGATTTACGAAATGGATGACCCCATGTCTGGACTGAAATCGAGTACCGCGCTTGGTGCAGTTTTGGCTGCCGCGCTAGCAGCGACGGTGCTGAGCGGCCCGGCCTCGGCCGACTTGCTCAAGGTTGGCTTGCGCGAATTTTCGGGCGGCAAGGGCAATCCCTACTCGGGCGCCATCGGTACGCCTGGGCTGTTCTCGTGGTCGGCCATCTTTGAGCAATTGACCAAGAACGGCGAAGGCGGCGTGTCCGAACCGTTCCTGGCGACCGGTTGGAAGAACATGGATCCGAACACCTGGCGCTTCACGCTGCGCCCGAACGTGAAGTTCTCCAACGGCGAAGATTTCAACGCCGCCGCGGTCAAGGCGGCCTATGACTGGTTGCTCAAGACCGACGCCGGCAAACTACAAGCTACCGGCAAGACCACTGGCCCTTTCATCGACGACGTCATCGTCGTCGACAACTTGACGGTCGATTTCAAGACCAAGCGGCCCAATCCTATCTTTTCCAAGACCGTCCAGGCGGTCACCATCGTGCCGCCCAAGGCATGGAGCGAACGGGGACTGGAAACCTTCACCCTTAACCCGATCGCCAGCGGACCCTATACGCTCGAGTTCAAGGCCGACCAAGCCCTGGCAGGGCCGAACCAGACGTCGTGGAAGACCCGCGCCGACGTCGATCGCATCCAGTTCATCGAGTTGCCGGAGGGGCCGGCGAGGGCGCAGGCGCTTCTATCGAGCCAGATCGACGTCGACATTCTGTTGTCGCGCGACGCGATGGCGCAGACGACGGCGGCCGGCATGAAGATTTACGCCAAGCCGTCGACCCGGACGATCGGCATCTCGTTCGTCAGCCATCGCAACAAGAAACCGGCCGAGGGCCCAATGGCGGACGTGCGCGTGCGCCAGGCCATCAACTACGCCGTCGACAAGGAATCGATCGTCAAGAACGTCTACCAGGGCGCCGGTCGGCCGGCGAGCCAGGCGGCGGCTTCGACCATTCGCGGCTTCAATCCGAACTTGAAGCCCTACGAATACGATCCGGAGAAGGCCAAGAAGCTGTTAAGCGAAGCCGGCTATCCGAACGGCATCGACATGGAGATTCGGGCGATCACCACCGACACCGCGATCTCGCTCGTCTACCAGGCGGCCCTGCAGGACCTCAACAAGGTGGGCGTGCGCGCCAAGCTGATCTCACAGCCCTTCTCCGACTGGATCAAGTATTGGCTGGCCGGCGACTGGCCGTATGAAGCCTTCGGCTTCGGCCACGACCTCACGACGACGCTGGATGCCTCACAGGCCTTCACGCAACTCACGTCGTGCATGAAGCCGGACCCCTACTACTGCAACCAGGCCGAAATGCCGCTCATCACCCAGGCCGAGGGCGAGTTCGACGAGGCCAAGCGGTTGGCATTGTGGGGCGAGGTCTTGAAGATCAACCGCGACAACGCACCGATCCTGTTCCTGATCGAGTTCGACGAGACCATGGGCTACAACCCGAAGATCCAGAACTTCTCCCATACCAACCTCTGGATCCCGTACAACGAACTGAAGCTGACACGGCGCTAGCCGCCGTCATCGCGCGGAGCCCTTTCCCCTTGTGGGGAGAGGGCTCCCCCTTCTCCGCGGCGCGGCCGCCGGACCGCGCGGGGAAGCCGGCTAGTGCGCCGCGCGCTTGTCCATGTCGGCGACCCAGCCCTCGTGGTGCGGCGCCCAGAACTTGACGTCGGTCCTGACGTGCTCGAACAACCAGCACCCGGTTTGGCGCACGTAGACGTCGTCGTAATAGCCGAGAATCCAGTAGGCGACCTTGCGGCCCTGCTCCAGCCGCGTCGACGGGCAGATAACCCACCAATGGCCGGTGGCACGATCGCCGTCGACGGTGATGATGGGGTTGGTCACCAGGTGGGCGATGAACAGCGGTTTGGCGGCGTTGAAGAAGGTGCGAATAGCCTCGCGGCCGGCGACGCGCCGATCGCCCGCTTCCCATACGCCCTCGGGCACGAACAGGGGCGCGATCCTGTCGCCGTCGAACGGCACGTCGCAAAAGGCGCAGTAGCGCGCTTTCAGCTGCTTGATGTCCTCGATTGCCTCGAGGCGGGCGACCGCGGCTTCCCCATTGGCCAACGCAGGATCCATCTCTCCATCATAGCGCGGGCGAAGACGGTCGCCATGGACTTCGCTCGAACGCTACGGAAGCGCAACAATCCCGCTGGCGAGCGTTGCAACGGCACTTGATGATTGCGCGACCCGCCCGCCCATGACGCGGCCAGGACGGCGCCGCAGCTACTGCACACGAGATTGGTTCTCGCCTATACTCCTGGCCAGGAAACCCAAGCTCCAGGAGGTTTGTAGTGCGCATAGGAACGATCGCCGGACAGCAGCAACATGACATGATGGCCGCGGTGAACCACGACGAGTTCGCGCGGCAATCGTTCGTGTCGAACTTCATGCGCGACGTGAACACGGTCCTGCATGAGGGCCTGCGGCCGCTGTGCGACAAGCCAGGTACGCCCGGCTCGCTGGAGCAGGTCGTCCGCCAGCGCAAGCGCATTCTCGCCCATCCCTACGGCCAGATGTGGTCGAGCCTGCGGCGGATCGGGCGGGAGATGCACACCGATGTCGTCGGGCCGGCGGTCGAGCGGCAGCTATCGGGCCTCATCGACAAGGCACGCCGCTACCGTACCTCCAACCGCAAGCTCGGCTCGCTCGAACTCGACCCGCGCGTCAGGGCGCCGCGCTACAACACCGAGATCGAAATCCACATCAAGCCGGGCGGGTACCACACCGACCTGTGCCCAGACGACGTCTTCGCCGGCGCCGAGTATGAACGCACGACCTATATGAATTCGGCCGGCGCATTGGGGCCGATCCAGGACCGGCTCGGCCGCGATACGGCGCAGTGGGTGAAGCGAAACTATCCAAAACTGCGGCCAAAGCGCATTCTCGAGATGGGCTGCACCATCGGCTCATCGACGATCGGCTGGGTCGACGAGTTTCCGGAGGCCGAGGTCTATGGCATCGACGTGGGCGCTCCCGTGCTCCGTTACGCCCATGCCCGCGCCGAGGCACTCGGTCGACCCGTCCATTTCGCCCAGCAGGATGCCGAGAAGACCAAGTATCCCGACAATTACTTCGACATCGTCTGCAGCCACGCGATGATTCATGAGACGTCGGTCAAGGCGATGCACCACATCCTCGCCGAGACGCTGCGCATTCTAAAGCCGGGCGGCTTGATGGTGCATAACGATGGCACGCCGTTCCGTGACCTTGATCCGCTCGGTCGCGTCGTGCCCGACTGGGACACGCATTACAACGCCGAACCGTTCATCACCACGCTGCGGGCCACCGACCTGACCAAATGGGCGATCGAAGCTGGTTGGGACCCGAAGAAGGTGCGCAACGACTACTCCCACGAGGGGCCGCCCAAGGGCAAAGAAATCCGCGTGATCGGCGGCGCCGGCTACCTGCTGATCGGCCAGAAATAGAGTTGACGCCGGCACCGGCCTGAGCGGGTTCAGCCTCGGCGCGCCCCGGGGGCTCGTCCCTGAGGGGCGCGCTAGGCCTTCTGGCCGAGGATGTCTGCCTTGCGCCGCATGTAGTCCTCGCGGTCGAGTTCACCCTTGGCATAGCGCGCATCGAGAACGTCGAGCGCCTCGTGGTGGGTAAATACCATGCCCTGGTGCTGGCGCGCCAAAACCACGACGCAGACGATCAGCGTAGCCAGGATGGCGAGCGCGAGCAGGCCTTCGAACGGCAGCCACCACGCAATGAAGTCCTGCATCATCCCCATCTCACCTGACATCGAGCCCGAACTCATCATGATTCCGGCAGCCACTTTGGGCGCGCCTGCTTCCGCCGCCATTGCCAATGTCATCGCATCCTCGCTGCTTCGGTCATGTTGACACCGTGCCGCTTCCGCCTGACCGCCTCATTGATGCAGGTCAGTCGACAAGCCTTTGCCGCTCGGGCAAGGTTCCGCCCGGTTCCAGGGAGCATTTCGCATGTCGATCGCCATCTCGCGTCATTTCGTCACCGTCGGCCATCGTCGCGTCCATTATCGCCGGGCCGGTAGCGGTCCGGCCGTCGTCCTCGTGCACGCCTCGCCCTGTTCGGGCAAGGTCTTCACCATGCAGACGCGGATCTTTGCCAAACGCTTCACCGCGCTCGCCTTCGATTCCCCCGGCTACGGCCTGTCCGATCCGCTCGCCAAGGAAAACCCCGAGATCGCGGATTACGCCGACGCGCTCAAGGAGACTCTCGACGCCCTCGGGATCGAGCAGTGTGCCGTCTATGGCCGCCACACCGGCGCTTCCATCGCCGTCGAGATTGGCCGGCGCCACCCCGGCCGCACCGCGTTTGTGCTGTGCGACAGCTATCCGATGTTCAGCCACAGCGAGCGTGAGGACTATGCCAACCGCTATCTGAAACCGATCGTGCCGACTTGGGACGCCGGCCACCTCACCTGGCTGTGGTACCGCTATCGCGAACAGCATGTGTTCTGGCCTTGGCATGAGCACACGATCAAGAACCGCGCCACCCAGGACGTGCCCGGGCTCGATTTCCTGCACCGCGGCATGGTCGACATGCTCATTGCCGGCGACGGTTACCGCGTCGGTTACGCGGCGGCCTTCCGCCACCTCGGCCGCGAGGCGCTCGACGCCCTGAAGGTCCGCGCCTGTTTCACCTCGCGCCCCTCCGACTCGCTCTACCCGATACTCGAGCTGATGCCGAAGGATTGCTGGATCGAGCGGCTGCCGGCCGACAAACGGGCGGCCACGGTGCGCGAGCTCGAATTGCTGTCCACCCACCCTGCCGGCGGGACGCCACCGGCCGCCCCGGAGACGACGCCGATCGCCGGACGCCTGACGCCCACCTATCGGACGGTCGAGGGCCGGCAGTCCATGATCAAGGTCTTGGGGCCGGTGGGCGGCGGCGGGCGCACCCCGCTCGTACTGCTCCATGCTTTCCCGGGATCGTCCACTCTCCACGAGGACATGATGCGCGAGATCGGCCGCGAGTGGCCGGTCATCGCCATCGATCTGCCCGGGCACGGCGATTCCGATGCCACCGACGACCATCGAATCGAGTCCTATGCCGCCGCCTTGTCGCGTCTGCTCGATGCGTTGGGCCTGGGGTCGTCCATGTCTACGGTCGCGGCACCGGCGGCGCCGTCGCGGTGGCCCTGTCGCTGCGATCGGAGGGGCGGGTGAAAAGCCTGTTGCTGCACGAACCGATGGCGCTGCCCGAGCGCGAGCAAGCGGCACTGGCGCCGCACTATGCCTTCGACGCGACGCCGCGCTGGGACGGCAGCCACGTGACCTCGGTCTGGCACATGATGCGGGATGAGCAGCTGTGGTGGCCGTGGTTCCGACGCACCGAGGCGGCCGCTCGAAAGGCAGCGCCGGAGATCGATCCGGCTTCGCTGCAGCGCCGCGTCACCGAGGTGATGAAACACCCGGAGTCGTTCCTGCCCAGTTGGCGGGCTGCGTTCGCCTATGGCCTGCGCCGCCGGCTGACCGAGGTGCGCGTGCCGACCCTGCTCGCCTCGGCGCCGACCGACGTGTTCCACCATTGCCGGGAGCACGCTGCCGAGGTGATGCCGGCTGCTACCGTCCACAACCTTCCCGACGCGCCGGCGACCGGCGCCGCCCAATTCGTCGACTTCCTCAAGGCGCAAGGATGAACGGGCGCGCCCGATGGTGCTAGCATCGGCGCCCCAAGGGAGGCCCGCCATGATCCGCCAATTCCCCCACGCCATGCTGCCCGGCGCCCGGCACGACGAGCGCGCGCGCCAGGATTTCGTTTGCACCTACAAGATTCACGTGCTGACCGGGATCGGACCGGGCAACCGCACGGTGTTCGAGCGCCAGGCCAAGCCCGCCTTCCACAAGCGCCACGGCCGGGCGCCGACGTCGCGGCGCGACATCGATACGGCCAT
>SHVP01000025.1 GCA_009694165.1 Alphaproteobacteria bacterium | reverse complement strand
CGGCGAAACTCCAAAAGCGCGCCGCGCGAGTCGGGTTCGACTGGCATGCGATCGAGGACATCTTCGTGACCCTCGAAAGCGAGATTCGCGAACTACGCGTCGAGATCGCGGCCGGAGACCCGGCACGCATCGCCGACGAACTCGGTGACGTCCTGTTCTCGTGGGTGAATCTTGCGCGCTACCGCGACATCGACCCCGAAGAAAGTCTGCGCGGCACCAATCGCAAGTTCGAGCGCCGGTTCCGCCGCATTGAGGCCCTGCTCCATGAGTACGGGCGGACGCCACAGGAAGCGAGCCTCGCCGAGATGGAGTCGCTGTGGCAGCAGGCGAAGCATGAGGAACGCGGGGCGGCCCCGAACCCTTTGGCTGAACGCCCAGAGGGGGCGGAACGATGAGCGGGTCCTGTCAGATTGTTTTCATAACCGGTGCGACCTCCGGATTTGGCGCTGCGGCGACGCGACGGTTCGTGCGCGAAGGGGCCCGGGTGATCGCCGCCGGCCGGCGGCGCGACCGCTTGGAGGCGCTGCGCCGCGAATTGGGTGAACGCGTCCATATTCTCGATCTCGACGTGCGCGACGACGCCGCGGTCCTGAACGCGGTCGCCTCCCTGCCGCTCGCCTTCGAGGCGGTGACCGTGTTGGTGAACAACGCCGGGTTGGCCCTGGGCCTGGAGCCGGCCCATGAAGCCAAGCTCGACGACTGGGTCACCATGATTGAAACCAACGTGTGCGGCCTCGTGGTCCTCACTCGCGCCATTCTGCCCGGCATGGTGAAGCGCCGTGGCGGCCACATCGTCAACATCGGCTCGGTGGCGGGAGAGTACCCCTACCCCGGCGGCAACGTGTACGGCGCCACCAAGGCCTTCGTGCGCCAGTTTTCCCTGAACCTGCGCGCGGACCTGGTCGACAAGAATGTCCGGGTCACGTGCATCGAGCCCGGCATGGCCGAGACGGAGTTCTCGCTAGTGCGCTTGCAGGACGAGGCCAAGGCGCACGCGGTCTACCGGGACATGCAGCCGATGACCGCAGAAGACATTGCGGAAACGATCTCGTGGGTGGTAGGTCTGCCTGCTCATGTGAATATCAACGTAATTGAGATGATGGCGACCGCTCAGGCCTTCGGCCCGTTCGCGGTGCATCGCGATGCCGACCGCTAGCGAATGTCGGCCTCGGCCCGCTTGATGACCATGCCCTGCCCCGTGGGAAGTTTAAGGATCGAGTGCCCGCGGCGGGCCATGAATTCGTCTTCGACTTCCCGTTGCTTCTGGAAGACCAGCCACCCGTAGTCGTCAAGGACAATCACGCCGCCCGGCACCACGCGATCGAACAGCACTTCGATGGCGCCCAGTTCCGCCGCCGGCGAGTTCATATCGATGTGCAAGTACGCGATCTTCTGGGGGGACACTTCGGCCAACACGTCCGGGACCACCCCTTTGATCACTTTGACGTTTGAGTACGCGGCGAACCGTGTTGCCACGCGCTCGTACAACCCGGGAGGGTTGTGGAGGACATGCGCAAAGGCAAAGAAGTCCGCGTACTTGCCGAAATCGGCGGGGGACGAATACCTCTCCGAAAAGCCCGCGAACGTGTCGTACAGGTAGAAGGTCTGATACGAGCATCGAGTTCGGGATCGTTGTGCTGGTCAGCAAGCTGATCAAGCAAGTGCAAGTGAGAGCCGAGATCGATGGCGCCGGAGTCACTCAACAGAGTCAGTGACTCGGTCACGGCGAGGCCTCCTTGGAGCGATTCGGGGTCACGGACAAAGGCCTCGACGGCCGACGCGAGGTCTCCGGCGGCGAAGGCGCTGGGCTCCGATGCCATTGCGGGAATGCAACCACAGGGGGCGTTGAAAGCAAAGGGGCCGATCCTTGCGGATCGACCCCCCAATCGTTTCATGGTGATGCGCGTGGGACCTAGAAGTCCATGTCGCCCATGCCACCCATACCGCCGCCGCCGCCACCGCCCGGCATGGCCGACTTCTTCTCCGGCCGCTCGGCAATCATGGCCTCGGTCGTGATGAGCAGGCCGGCGATGGATGCCGCATCGGTGAGTGCCGTGCGCACGACCTTGGTCGGGTCGATAATGCCGGCCGTAACCATGTCTGTGTACTTCTCGGCCTGAGCATCGTAGCCGAAACGCACGTCCTTCTGTTCCAGCAGCTTGCCAGCGACGACAGCACCATCGACACCGGCGTTCTCAACGATCTGGCGCAGTGGCGCTTCAAGCGCCTTGCGCACGATCTCGATACCGACCTGCTGGTCGTCGTTGTCGACCTTCAGTCCCTTGAGTACGCGCGTCGCATAGAGCAGCGCAACGCCGCCGCCCGGCACGACGCCTTCCTGAACTGCGGCGCGGGTGGCATGCAGCGCGTCCTCGACGCGATCCTTCCGTTCCTTCACTTCCATCTCAGAGGCGCCCCCGACCTTGATGACCGCCACGCCGCCGGCAAGCTTCGCCAGGCGTTCCTGCAGCTTCTCCTTGTCGTAGTCCGAAGTCGTCTCTTCGATTTGGGCGCGGATCTGATTGACCCGGCCATCGATGTCTTTCTTTTTGCCGCCGCCGCCGACCAAAGTCGTATCTTCCTTGGTCATCGACACCTTTTTGGCGCGGCCGAGCATGTCGAGGGTGACGTTTTCGAGCTTGATCCCCAAGTCCTCGGAGATCAGCGTGCCGCCGGTCAGGACGGCGATGTCCTCCAGCATGGCCTTGCGCCGATCGCCAAAGCCGGGAGCCTTCGCCGCAGCGACCTTGAGGCCGCCGCGCAGCTTGTTGACGACGAGGGTGGCAAGCGCCTCACCCTCCACGTCCTCCGATATGATGACGAGCGGACGGCCGGACTGCACTACGGCTTCCAGGACCGGCAGCATCGCCTGCAGGTTCGAGAGCTTCTTTTCGTGCAGAAGGATGTGCGGGTCTTCGAGTTCAACCAGCATCTTCTCCGCGTTGGTGACGAAATACGGCGACAGATAGCCGCGATCGAACTGCATGCCCTCGACGACGTCGAGTTCGGTCTCGATGCCCTTGGCCTCTTCGACGGTGATGACGCCTTCCTTGCCGACTTTCTCCATGGCCCGGGCAATAAAGTCGCCGATTTCCCTTTCGCCGTTGGCGGAGATCGTGCCGATCTGCGCGATCTCTTCGTTTGACTTGACCGCCTTGGAACGTTTCTTCACGTCCTCGATGACGGCTGCGACGGCGATATCGATGCCGCGCTTGAGATCCATTGGGTTCATGCCGGCGGCAACCGACTTCAGGCCTTCGCGTACGATCGCTTGGGCCAAAACGGTCGCGGTGGTGGTGCCGTCACCCGCTTCGTCGCTGGTGCGCGATGCGACTTCGCGCACCATTTGCGCGCCCATGTTCTCGAACTTGTCGGAGAGTTCGATCTCTTTGGCAACCGTCACGCCGTCCTTGGTGATGCGCGGAGCGCCAAAGGACTTTTCGAGCACGACGTTGCGGCCCTTGGGGCCGAGAGTGACACGCACCGCGTTCGCAAGCGTATCGACGCCGCGCAGCAGTCGCTCGCGCGCGTCTTGGTTAAACCGGATATCCTTCGCTGCCATTGCAGGAGTTCCTTCGCGCTACTCGATGATGCCCATGATGTCGGACTCTTTCATGATCAACAGGTCTTCCCCATCGACACGAACCTCGCTGCCCGACCACTTGCCGAACAGAATCTTGTCGCCCTTTTTCACGTCGAGCGGGACGATCTTGCCGTCCTCGCCGCGCGCGCCCGGGCCCGCGGCCAGGACTTTGCCCTGGCTCGGTTTTTCCTTGGCGGTGTCGGGAATGATAATGCCGCCGGCGGTCTTGGTGTCCTCTTCGAGACGGCGCACCAGGACGCGGTCGTGGAGGGGCTTAATCTTCATGGTCACTTGCGGTCTCTCCTCGCGCGTTATCGCAATCTTGTGGGTCCGAACGCACTCACCCCGGGGACCGCAGGCGAAAGCCGCAGAAAACCGGGGGCGTTGGCACTCCCTTGTCGAGAGTGCTAGTCATATAGGCGGGGGTACCGGGGGTGTCAACGGGCGCCGCCAGGATCATTTGACCCTGCCTCTATTCCCCTGCGGGTGCGTCCAAACCACCGCGCGAGCTACGGTCCGGCGGCTGTTCGTCAGTGGCCTCGGACGGGTGGGGCTCAGGCGGCAGAACCCTTGACTTGAGCAGCCTCGCCCCCCGCAAATGCGCCCCGCCATGCAGCCGGTCATCTCGATCCAGAATCTGTCCAAGACCTACGCGGCGCGGGCGGGCGGCAAGCCGTTCCAGGCGCTGACCGATGTCAGCTTGGACATCCTGCGCGGCGAGATCTTCGCCTTGCTGGGGCCGAACGGCGCCGGCAAGACGACCCTCATCAACATCGTCTGCGGCATCGTCAGTCCCGGCGAGGGCCGGGTGCATGTCGATGGCCACGACATCATCGCCGACTACCGTGCCGCCCGCGCCAAGGTCGGCTTGGTGCCCCAGGAGTTGCACACCGACGCGTTCGAAAAGGTCTGGAAGACCGTCACCTTCAGCCGCGGCTTGTGGGGCAAGCGGGCCGATCCCGCTCACATCGAGAAAGTCCTGAAGGACTTGTCCCTGTGGGACAAAAAGGACAGTCGCGTCATGACGCTGTCCGGCGGCATGAAGCGGCGCCTGATGATCGCCAAGGCGTTGGCCCACGAACCCGAAATCTTGTTTCTCGACGAGCCGACCGCCGGCGTCGATGTCGAGTTGCGCCAGGATATGTGGCGTCTGGTGCGCAGCTTGCGCGACCGCGGCGTCACCATCATCCTCACCACGCACTACATCCACGAGGCCGAGGAGATGGCCGACCGGATCGGCGTCATCAGCAAGGGCGCACTGATCTTGGTCGAGGACAAGTCGGTGCTGATGCACAAGCTCGGCAAGAAGCAGCTTTCGTTGCGCCTCGTCGCCGCGCTGGAGCGCATCCCCGCCGAACTCTCGACCCATTCGCTGGTGCTTGCTGCAGGCGGCCAAGAACTGGTCTACACCTACGATGCCGAGGTGGAACGCACCGGCATCACCGCGCTGCTGCAAGCGGTTGGTGCGGCCGGCATTCGCTTCAAGGACATCGAGACCAAGCAGAGTTCCCTGGAAGAAATCTTCGTCAGCCTGGTGACGGAGCGCCGATGACGCCCGCGGTCGCCTTGCGCATCAACTTCGGCGCCATCCACTCGATCTACCGGTTCGAGATGTCGCGCTGGTTCCGCACGGTGATGGGGAGCATCCTTTCACCGGTGCTCTCGACGTCGTTGTACTTCGTCGTTTTCGGTGCCGCGATCGGCTCGCGCTTCGCGGACATCGAAGGAGTTGGTTACGGCTCGTTCATCGTACCCGGGCTCATCATGCTCATGCTGTTGACCCAAAGCGTCGCCAACGCATCGTTCGGCATCTATTTTCCCCGCTTCTCCGGCACGATATACGAGCTTCTGTCGGCACCCGTCTCGTATATAGAACTCGTCGTCGGCTTTGTCGGTGCCGCCGCGACCAAATCCATCCTTTTGGGCCTGATCATCTTGGCGACCGCCGGTTTCTTCGTGCCGGTACAGATTCTGCATCCGCTGTGGATGGTCTCGTTCCTGGTGCTGACGGCGCTGACATTCAGCCTGCTCGGCTTCATCATCGGCATCTGGGCCGACGGCTTCGAAAAGCTGCAGCTCGTGCCGCTATTGGTCGTGACGCCGCTCACGTTCCTCGGCGGCACGTTCTACTCGATCGACATGCTGCCGCCTGTCTGGCAGACGATCACGTTGATTAATCCGGTCGTGTACTTGGTGAGCGGATTCCGCTGGAGCTTTTACGGCATCGCCGACGTCAGCATCGGCGTCAGTCTCGGCATGACGGCCGTCTTTCTGGCGCTGTGCCTCGCCATCGTGGCCTGGATCTTCAAGACCGGGTACCGCTTGAAGACGTAGGCGATCTTGGCGCGTCTTCTACGGCGAACCGCTTCACACTTCGCCTGAAAACGCCGCGGCGGCCCCCCTACTCCGCCGCCGCCTTGCGTTTGCGGAAGCGGCCGAGGTCGGCGGGGTTGAGGCCGACGCGCAGGTGGGCAACGCCGTCCGCCGAGTCGGTGCGCGCGTGGACCACGCCCTTGGCATAGATCCAGGCCATGGTGGCGCCGTCGTCCAGGGGGACGTCGAGATCGACGATCTGCCGCGACGACGACAACCGTTCTTCCATGGCCAGCAACAGGCGGTCCACTCCCTCGCCCGTCGTCGCCGAGATCACAACCTGCTGCGGGCCTTGCGCGTCTGCCTGGGTTGCGCGCGCGCCCCGCGCGGCGACATTCTCCAGCCGTTGCCGCGCCTCGGCGTCCAGAAGGTCGGCCTTGTTCAACACTTCCAACGCCTGGGACTGGCGTTCCTGGGTGACACCGAGGTCGCTCAACACGGCCAGTACGTCGTCGCGCTGGGCTTCGCTGTCCGGGTGGGCGATGTCACGCACGTGTACGATCAGGTCAGCCTGCAACACTTCCTCGAGCGTGGCGCGGAAGGCGGCCACCAGCTCGGTCGGCAAGTCCGCAATGAAACCAACGGTGTCGGACAGAATGGCCTTGCGCCCGCTCGGCAGATCGATAGCGCGCATCGTCGGGTCGAGAGTCGCAAACAGCATGTCGGCGGCGAACACACCGGCGTCGGTCAGACGGTTGAACAACGTGGACTTGCCAGCGTTAGTGTAGCCCACCAGCGCCACCACCAGCCACGACTCGCGACCGCGGTTATCGCGGTGCAGACTGCGAGTCTTTTTGGTGCTATCGAGATCGCGCTTGATGCGCGCGATGCGTTCCTCGATGTGACGGCGGTCGGCCTCGATCTGCGTCTCGCCGGGGCCGCCGAGGAAGCCAAAGCCGCCGCGCTGGCGCTCCAAGTGCGTCCATGACCGTACCAGGCGGCTCTTTTGATACTGCAACGCAGCGAGCTCGACCTGCAGCGCGCCTTCGCGCGTGCGGGCGCGGGCGCCGAAGATTTCGAGAATCAGGCCGGTGCGGTCGATGACCTTGCAGTCGAGGGCCTTCTCGAGATTGCGCTGCTGTGCGGCCGAGAGCGGCCCGTCGAAGATCAACACGTTGATCGCCTCTTCGGCGATCAGGCCCTTCATCGACTCGACGCGGCCTGAACCCAAAAAAGTCCTCGGGCTGATGTTCGGCACAGGCACCACCTCCGCGTGGCGCACGTCGAGGCTGATGGCTTTGGCCAGACCCACCGCCTCGGCCAGACTGGCTTCTGGCGTGCGCACCCCAGCCTGGGCGCGCCGAGAGCGATCCTGGCGCGGATGAACGACGAACGCGCGCTGGGGGGAGCCGGACGCGCTGGACTCAGGACTCGCCGACATCCGCCTCCGAGTCGAATAGTTGCACGGGCTGCGACGGCATCACCGTGGAAATCGCGTGCTTGTATATAAGCTGAGAGTGCCCCTCGCGCCGCAACAGCAGAGAGAAGTTATCGAACCAGGTAATGGCGCCCTGCAACTTGACGCCGTTGATAAGGAAGACAGTCACGGGCGCCTTGCTCTTGCGCACATGATTGAGAAAGACCTCCTGGAGGTTCTGCGACTTCTCGGCCATCTCGGCGCCTCCGTATCGTTGTTGGGCGTGGGTAAGGGTCGTTGTGGCCGCACGCACCGCGTGCACGCTA
The DNA here is from genome assembly GCA_009694165.1 of Alphaproteobacteria bacterium. The sequence goes on along the minus strand of SHVP01000025.1, from coordinate 19,137 downwards.
ACTGTACGCGCTGGGGCGGGGGTTTTGTAGGGTGGCTACCGCGCCATTTGTTCGAGTTCCGCTGCCACCCTCGCCTCATACAACGGCCGCAACCGGGCATAGACCGGCCCCGGCCGCCCGTCGCCGATCTTTTTTCCGTCGATGGCAACCACCGGCAGCACGAACGCCGTCGTGCTCGTGACCATGGCTTCGCGTGCGGCAAAGGCCTCGGTCAGGCTGAAGGCCCGTTCCACTACCTTCACGCGGTCGGCCTTTGCCGCTTCCAGCACGGCCCAGCGCGTGATGCCGCCGAGCAGCGCATGGCCGAGGTCGCGCGTGACGAGGTTGCCATTTTTGTCGACGATCCAAGCGTTCGATGCGCTGCCTTCTGTCACGTCGCCCGCGGCATCGATCAGCCACGCCTCGTAGGCGCCGGCTTCGCTCGCCTGCTGCCGTGCCAGGATGTTGGGCAGCAACGAAATCGACTTGATGTCACACCGTCCCCAGCGGATATCCGGAGTGGTGATGATCGTGACGCCTTGGCGCAGAGTTTCGACACCGGGTGCCGCCATGGTGCGCGCAGTGACGACTAGCGCAGGGGCGGTGTCTTCCGGGAACGCATGGGCGCGCGTGGCCGCGCCGCGCGTCACCTGGACATAAACGATACCGGTCGTTACGTGATTGCGCCGCGCTGCCTCGTTGACGATGGTTCGCAACGCTCCGCGGCCGACCGGCGCCGGGATCTGCAACGCCGCGAGCGAGCGGTCGAGGCGGTCGAAGTGCGGATCGAGGTCGATCAGGCGGCCGCCGCGCACCGCAATGACTTCATAGACTCCGTCGGAGAACTGATAGCCGCGGTCTTCGATATGCACGGCCGCGTCGCGATGGCGCACGTATTGACCGTTCACGTAGGAAATACGGGACATGCGCCGAGCCGCTTACGACGGTTGCGAGGCGGCGTTGGGACTGCCGCGGTCGTTCGCTACCCCCAGCGCCTTCAGCTTGCGGTGCAGCGCCGAGCGCTCCATGCCGACGAAGGTCGCCGTGCGCGATACGTTGCCGCCAAAGCGAGTGATCTGGGCCGTCAGGTACTCGCGCTCGAACACTTCCCGCGCTTTGCGCAACGCCAGCGACATGATGTCTTCGGCGCCCGATGGCATTACCGCCGCGATCGTGCCCGCACCCATCTCGGCCGGCAGCATCGCGCCCTGGATGACCGGGGCGTCGGACGGCGCCATGATCAGTAGACGCTCGATCAGGTTTCGCAGCTCGCGCACGTTTCCTGGCCATTCGTAGGCCTGCAGAATCGCCATCGCATCCTCATCGAGGTCGCGGGCCGGCAATCCGGTGCTCTCTGCGGCGCGGCGAATGAAGTGCCGCGCCAGCATCGGAATGTCCTCGCGCCGGTCGCGCAGTGGAGGCACCCGGATCGGCACGACGTTCAGGCGATGGAATAGATCCTCGCGGAAGCGACCGGCCGCGATCTCGTCGTGCAGATCGCGCGACGATGCGCTGACGATGCGCACATCCACTTGGATACGCGTCGAGCCGCCGACACGCTCAAACGTTTGGTCCTGCAGTACTCGTAGAATCTTTGCCTGAGTCTCGACCGGCATGTCTGCGACATGGTCGAGGAACAGCGTTCCGCCATGGGCTTGCTCGAACGTGCCGACCTTGCGCGCACCCCCGCCCAGGCCATTCTCGGTGCCAAACAGTTCGACCTCCATGCGTTCCGGAGCCATCGCCGCCGCATTGACCACCACGAACTGCCCGTCGGCGCGTTTCGATTGCGCATGCACCATGCGCGCCACGACTTCCTTGCCCGAGCCCGCTGGACCAGAAATCAGCACCCGCGAGCCCGTCGGCGCGACTTTATCGACGGCGGTGCGCAACGCCGTCACCGCCAGCGAGGCACCCATCAACTCCGTTTCGGGGCCGCCGCGCAGACGCAACTCGCGATTCTCGCGGCGCAGTCGCACCGCCTCGATCCCGCGTCGCACCATGGTCAGCAGGCGGTCGGCCTGAAACGGCTTCTCTACGTAGTCGTAGGCGCCGGCCTTGATAGCCGCCACGGCGGTTTCGATGTTGCCGTGCCCGGAGATCATGATCACCGGCAGGTCGGGATCATCAGCCAGCACGCGCTCCAGCACTCGGAATCCGTCGATGGGCGAACCGTTCAGCCAGATGTCGAGAATGAGCAGCGTGGGCAGCCGGGCGCGCGCTGCGTCGATGGCGGCGTCGGCGTTGGCCGCCGTCCGCGCCGAGTATCCCTCGTCCTGAAGTATCCCCGACACGAGGTCGCGAATGTCCGCCTCGTCGTCAACGATCAGAATGTCGTGGGCCACGGTTGCTTGCTTGAATTAGACCGCGGCGCGTAGAGGCGGGGAATGTGCCGGGCCGGAGTCCGGCTCCGCATTGGCCGCAGTCGCCAGCGGCGGATCGATCGGGAAATGCAGGCCGATGCGGGCACCGCCCTCTGGGCGGTCGTTCAAGACCAGGCGCCCGCGGTGGTCATCCATAACCTTGGCGACGATGGCGAGGCCGAGACCGGTCCCCTTGGCGCGGGTGGTGAAGTACGGCTCAGTCAGGCGTGCGCGGTCGCTGCGCGGTAGGCCCCTGCCGTTGTCGAGCACTTCGAGCACGGCGCCCCCAGGCTCCACCGCAACGCGAACGGTGATTTTCCCCGGCGGCAAGGTTTCGCCCGGCGTCTCGGGGCGCTCGGCAATCGCCTGCGCCGCATTCTGCAGCAGGTTGGTGAGAACCTGGGAAACCTGGCGGGCATCGCACAGCACGATGGTCGGCAGGTCGGGGGTCTCGGTGCGATAGGAGATGGCCGGGTTGGCGACCTTTTGCAGGAACAGCGCCTGCCGGGCCAGATCGGCAAGGTTCTCTTCGCGGAACACCGGCGCCGGCATGCGCGCAAAGGAAGAGAATTCGTCGATCAGCCGACCGATGTCACCGACCTGACGGATGATCGTGTCGGTGCATTGGCGGAAGACCTCGGGATCCGAGCCAACTTCGTTCATGTACTTGCGGCGCAAGCGCTCCGCCGAAAGCTGGATCGGCGTCAGCGGATTCTTGATCTCATGGGCGATGCGGCGGGCGATATCCGCCCACGCCGCGTTGCGCTGCGCCGCCAGAAGATCGCTGACGTCATCGAAAGTAACGACGAAGCCCTGGATCGTCCCGTCGGAGCGTTCCGCGGCGATACGCACCAAGAGCGTATGGGTGGTGCCCCGCCGCACGACCGCCACCTGGCCTTGCGCCAAGCGCCACGGCCGTTCGCTCGCCTCGGCGAGCAGAGCGGCCATCTCCGGCACGACGTCAACGAACTGCGTTCCGGCCAGCGCCTCGGCGGTGGTGCCCAGCAACTGCACCGCCGCTCGGTTAGGCAGGTTGATACATCCTTGGGCGTCGAGGCCAACAATTCCCGACGAGACCCCCGACAGAACTGTCTCGGTGAACCTGCGCCGGTCGTCCAGTTGTTGGTTCGCGTTAATCAACTCGCCGCGCTGATGCTCGAGCTGACTCGTCATGCGATTGAACGCGCGGCTCAGCGAGGCGATCTCGTCATCGGCCGGGCCCTCGGAGACACGTGCGCTCAATTCGCCGTGCCGTACCCGCTCCGCCGCGTTCACCAGGGCCGAAATGGGAGCGCTCAGGCGCGATGCGAACAGGAGCGCCGCCCATACCGAGGCGAGCAACAGTAGAAGTGCGACCGCGACAAAGATCAGAGCGAAGCGAATCTGCACCCCTACGCGTTCACCCTCGACACGGCGGTACTCGTTGGCGGCATTCCGCGTCGCGTCGGCGTGCTGAAGTACCGCGGGGTCAACGAACCGGCCGACGTACAGGTACCAATCGACGAAACGGTCCAGGCGCACCAGCGCACGCACGCGCTCATCGTCGTTGGTCGTCACGACTACGACTTCGCCGCGTGACGCACGCTCCAGATCCGCCGGCCGGGCTTGCTCGAACTCCATCGTGAAGCTCAGGCCGGCGCGCGCCAGCACGCGCCCCGTTCGGTCGAACACAATGGCCTCGGGCAGGTTGCGCGCCCGCGTTTCCAAGTATAGCAATTCATTCAGCAGCGCCGGGTCGTTGCGGACGACGGCGGCTTGCCGGTTGAGTTCAGCCGCCACGACCAGCAGTTCGGCGCGGATCTGCTGCTTATGTTCCTCGACGTAGGCACGCGCCACGGCGACGGATTCGTCTACGGCCGTTCCGATCCGCTCGGTGAACCATGCCTGCAAGCCAAGGTTGAAGAACAACGAGGCGAATACTGCGACGATGATCGTCGGCGCGATCGCTACCAGCCCGAACAGCGCAACGAACCGCGTATGCAGGCGAGAGCCCGCGGACCCCCGTCGCCGTTCCATCCAGAGGCGGACGAGGTGCCGCGAAACGACAACCCCCAGCAGCAAGAGGACGACCAGATCCAACAGGATTAGGCTCAGCGCCGCCTGCGGATCGGGTCCGAAGGCGGAGGAGCGCGTCATCGTGACGTAGGTCACGATGACGGAAGCGGCGGCGATGAGCGCAAGGCCAATCGCCAATCTGCGGCCTAGTTCAACGCTCCGCGCCCACCGTGCCAAGGCCGATGGCTTCGCCGCTGCGATCGCCTGGGTTTCCGTCGTCATATCGGCTTGAAGGGCGCACACCCCCGCGGCAGATTTGCAGGGCATTGTAGCAGATTGTTGCAACTAAGCAACACTCCTCCACCCGAGACCGGGGAGACGCGCCCGGCCTTAGCGGGAGCCGCGCTGCACCGATACCTTCAGCTCGCGAATCTTCTTCCGCAAGGTGTTCCGGTTGAGGCCGAGGAGTTTGGCGGCCTTGATCTGGTTGCCGCGAGTCGCCGCTAGGCACATAGCGATCAAGGGCCGCTCCACCTCGCTGACAATGCGCTCGTGGAGGCCGTCTGGCGGTAGGCCGTCCTCGTGGGCAGCGAAATAGTGCGCAAGATGGCGCTCGACGGCGCCCCCCAGCGAGTCCTGGCCGGCGCGGCTGTCGTCACTCACGGGTGCGGCCCCCATGGCGAGATCGGACCGGATGACTTCGGCGGTGATGGTTTCCTCGGCGTGCAGCGCCGTGAGCCGGAGAACCAAGTTCTCCAGTTCCCGTACGTTTCCGGGCCACGGATATGCCTTCAAGAGGTCCATGGCGCCTTGGTCCAGCACTTTGGGCGACAGGCCGTCTTTCTCCGCTCTCGCCAAGAAGTGCCGCACCAGCCGCGAGATGTCCTCAGCCCGCTCACGCAACGGCGGCATGCGGATGGGCACGACGTTCAGACGGTAGAACAGGTCTTCGCGGAAAAGACCCTGACGCACCATTTGGCGGAGGTTGCGGTTGGTCGCCGCGACAATGCGGACGTCGGCCCGAATTGGCGTGCGGCCGCCGACGGCGGTGAACTCGCCCTCCTGCAGCACCCGTAAGAGGCGCGTCTGGGCGTCGAGGGGCATGTCACCGATCTCGTCGAAGAACAGCGTCCCGCCCTTTGCTTGGGCGAAACGGCCGATCTCGCGCTGCACCGCACCGGTGAAAGCGCCTTTCTCGTGGCCGAACAGTTCGGCCTCAATAAGGTCGCGCGGTACCGCAGCCATGTTCAGCGCGACAAAGGGCCCCTTCTTGCGTTTGCCGTAATCGTGCAGCGCGCGGGCAACCAGCTCTTTGCCGGTACCGGACTCACCCGAGATCAGCACCGTAAGGTCCGTGTCGGTAAGCCGCGCGACGAGGCGGTAGATCTCCTGCATTGCCGCCGACCGGCCGATAATCGGGAGGGCGTCGTCGTCGGAGGAAGCCGGCCCAACGGCCTCGCGCGTCCGTCGCGGAGAGTTCAATGCCATATCAACAATGGCCTTCAACTCATTGATATCGAAAGGTTTAGAGAGGTACTCGTAGGCCCCATTCTGGGTCGCGCGAACCACCGTTGCAATGGTGTTGCGGGCGCTCATCACCACGACCGGCAGGTCGGGTCGCGTCTTCTTGATGCGCGGAAGAAGCTCCAAGCCGTCGCCGTCCGGCATAACCACATCGGTGATGACGAGGTCGCCTTCGCCCTCGACGATCCAGTTCCACAGCGTCGCCGCGTTGCTGGTGGTGCGGACATTGTATCCGGCGCGCCCCAACGCCTCGCTCACCACCGTACGGATGGACCGATCGTCGTCGGCCACCAGGATGGTTGCGTCAGCCATGTCCGGCTTCTCCCGAGTGTTGGTAGACCGGCAACCGTACACGAAACACGGTGTGGCGCGGCTCGGATTCGAACTCGACCACGCCGCGATGGTCGCGCACCACCTTGGCCACCAGCGCCAGACCGAGGCCGGTACCGCCCGGCTTGCTGGTTACGAAGGCATCGAACAGATGTGCCCGCATTTCCTCGCCGATGCCGGGGCCATTGTCGAGGACACTGACCTCCAAGGGCAGGCTCATGCGTTCACGTGTTCCGGGGATGTGGACGCGTACACCGTGCCGGTACGCAGTGGCGACAACGATTTCGCCGCCGTGCGCAGGCACTGCTTCGCAGGCGTTCTTGACCAAGTTGAGGAACACCTGAATCAGACCGTTGCGGTCGGCCGCCGCAGGTGGCAGCGATGGATCGTACCGCTCGACGAAGCGAACATGGCGACCGAAGCCCCCATGGGCCAGTTTGCGCACATGACCCAGCACTTCATGGATGTTCACCGGCCGCGTCTGAAAGGTTCCCTCCTCGCCGAACTGATCCATGCTGTCGACCAGGGCGCAGATGCGGTCGGCTTCCTGGCGGATGAGGCGGGTCAACTCTCGATCGGGCGCGCTGGCGTTCTGTTCCAATAGTTGCGCGGCACCTGAAATGCCAGAGAGCGGGTTTTTCACTTCGTGGGCCAGCAGACGCGCGATGCCCATCACCGATCGCGCGGCGCCCCGATGGCTTAGCTGACGATCCATCGTCTCGGCGATAGAGCGGGGACGGATCGACACCACGAGGCTGCCGGCGCTTTCGTGGATCGGTGACACCCGCACATCGACGCGATGAGCTCCGAGGCGCGGCCCTGCCACCTCGACGCCGTGGTCGGACAAGCCGGTGCCGTGCTGGCGGACCATGGCGACCAGAGACACGAGGGGGCTGTCGGCGGCCAGCAGGGCGGGCAACGTGGTTCCGCGCAGGCTGGCGGCGCCGGTCTGAAAGAACTGCTCCGCCGCGGGGTTCACCCAAGCGATTTCGTCGGCGCCGTCGAGCACGAGAACCGGATCGGGCAGCGCCGCCAGCACCACTTCGGCGCTGATCGGGGGGGCGCTGATCGAGGGTGTGGTGCGCGTTTTGGAGCCAGCGGCGCTTTGATCGCCAATCATGTGAGCAGGCATCTGCAGCAAACCAGTATAAAAAATACAGGTATTGACCACACGGTAGGCATTGCCGCCCAAGGTGGACAAGAGATAGGCAAAACTACGTCTTCTGTGAGGTCGCGACAAGGGCGTGCCAGCCCGCTGGCAATCGCCGGTACGGCGGACTAGGGTCGCCGCCCATGCGGACCGTCGCACTCGTTGTCGCCGCCGGACGCGGCGCCCGCCTCGGCGGCGAAGTACCCAAGCAGTATCTACCGCTGGCCGGGCGACCCATCCTACGCCACAGCCTGGAGACTTTTTGTGCCCATCCGGCAATCGCGGCGACTGCCGTGGTCATCCAGCCCGATGACCACGCGCAGTACCTCGACGCCTGCCGAGGCCTCGATCTGCTGCCGCCGATCGCGGGCGGTTCGACGCGCCAGGAGTCGGTGCGGCGGGGCCTGGAGAGCCTCGCCCCGCACAGACCGGACCTTGTACTGATCCACGATGCTGCCCGGCCTCTGGTCGGCGCTGGCATCGTCACCCGCATCATCGAAGCGCTCCGGAACCAACCGGGCGCCATCGCTGCCGTGCCGGTGCGCGACACCTTGAAAAGAGGCAACGACGGCTTGGTGAGCGAGACGGTGGATCGCGCCTGTCTGTGGCGCGCCCAGACTCCGCAAGGGTTTCGCTATTCCGATATCGTGCGCGCCCACGCCGTCACGGCGCGCCGCGAGTTCACCGACGACGCACAAGTGGCGGAGGCTGCCGGCCTCTCCGTGACCATCGTGGAGGACAGCGAGGACAATTTGAAGATCACGACGGAGGCGGATATTGGGCGCGCCGAGCGCATTCTTTCCGCCGCCACGGCCGACGTGCGGGTGGGGTCAGGGTTCGATGTCCACCGATTCGCGCCCGGGGACACGCTGATGCTGTGCGGGGTACGGGTGCCGTTCGACCGCAGCCTAGAGGGGCACTCCGACGCCGACGTCGGACTGCATGCGTTGTGCGACGCCTTGTTCGCCACCATCTCTGCAGGCGACATCGGGGCGCATTTTCCACCCGGCGACTTAGCCTGGCGGGGTGCGGATTCGTCGGCGTTCGTCACCTACGCTGTCAATAAAATTCGTGGCGCCGGCGGCATCGTCGCCCATGTCGATGTAACGCTGATCTGCGAGGCGCCGAAGATTGCTCCGCACCGCGAAGCGATGGTGGCGCGAATCGCGACGCTGCTGGGAATCGCCCGCGACCGCGTCAGCATCAAGGCCACGACGACCGATGGTCTTGGTTTCACCGGCCGCCGGGAAGGAATTGCGGCGCAAGCCACGGCGACCGTGCGCCTGCCGTTGACGCCGCCGCCATGAGGGGTCCGACCCGGCGGCCGAGTTCCGGCGTCCCCCTGACGTCCTGGGTTGCGTTGGTCGCAACGTGGTTTGGCGTGGGCCGTCTGCCGATGTGGCCCGGCACGTGGGGATCCTTGGCCGCCCTGCCCTTCGCCGCCGTGCTGCAGTGGGCGGGAGGTCCGTACCTGCTTGCGTTGGCGGCGTTCTTGCTGTTCGGCATCGGCACAGTGGCGACCAAGCGGTACATGCGTTTGACGGGGCGCGCCGACCCCGCTGACGTCGTGGTCGATGAGGTAGTCGGTCAGTGGATCGCGCTTCTGTTTGTGCCCTTCGAGTTGAAAGAGGTGGCTCTTGCGGTGGTGCTGTTCCGCTCCTTCGACATCGTCAAGCCGCAGCCCATACGCTGGGTCGAAGACAACACGCCGGGCGCGCTGGGCGTCATGCTCGACGACGTGGTGGCCGGATTCATGGCTTTGGCCGTAATGCTGACCGTGCATTGGGTGGCGATCTGATGTTTGCACCGGATTTGGTCGCCCGCGCGGCAGCGTTTGTTGAAAGCTGCACGCGACAGGTGAAGACGGTGGCGGTCGCGGAATCTTGCACCGGCGGCTTGCTCTCGGCGCTGCTCACCGAAGTGCCGGGCTCGTCGGCGGTGTTCCGCCTGGGTGTCGTCACCTACGCGGATACGGCCAAGACCGAGATGATCGGCGTGAGCGCGGCCTTGTTGGAGCGTCACGGCGCCGTCAGCGCCGCCGTCGCGGTTGCCATGGTCGAAGGCGTATTACGGCGCGGCAGCGCCGACCTTGGCGCCGCCATCACCGGAATCGCCGGCCCCAGCGGGGGCAGTCCGGCCAAGCCGGTCGGCCTCGTCTACATCGCCGTGGCGCAACGGAGCGACCCCGCGCGGGTGCAACGATTCAACTTCGGCGATCAAGGCCGGTCCCAGGTCCGCATGGAATCCGTAACGTCCGCCCTCGGTTTGCTCGAAGAATTCTTCCGCCCGTGACCGCGGGGGACACTGACCGCCCGGTGCCGCTACTGCACGGCACGGACGTACTGCGAGTCGCGCTGGCGGTACTCGGCCTTAGCATCGGTCTGATCGTCACCGCCATGTTTGTCTATAGCGTTCTGGTCGTGTTCGGATACACGGGCACGAACTTCTTCGCGCTGCCGTTGCTGTTTTTGCTCGAATCCGTTGCGATCCTTGGCGGGATCCACTTCGCGCTGATCCGGCGCCTGGAAATCTCGTGGAACGACCTCGGCTGGGTACCGGTTGCGCCAGGGTGGCTCGGGCTGGCCACGCTTGCCAGCCTCGGGTTCTATGCCGCGCTGATCGCGATCCAGCAGGTTGCTTCTGCCGTGCTGGGAGGACAGCCCCTGGACCTCCTCCCACAGTCGGCGACCATGTTCCCAAGATCGGCACTCGGACTTGCCGCCAGCCTGGCGTTCGGGGCTTTCGCGGTGCCAATCGCCGAGGAGTTCCTGTTCCGCGGCATTCTGTATCGTTGGTTGCGCGACCGTTGGAGCGTGACGCCGGCCATGGTGGGCAGCGCGCTGTTGTTCGCTCTGCTGCACCCCCCGGCGGCAGGCGCCGCGCCGGTGATCTTCGTGATGGGGCTAGCGCTGGCCTATCTATTCCAGCGCACGGGTTCGCTGTGGCCAAGCATGGTTCTGCACGGCGTCAACAACGCCGTCGGCATTACTTGGATCTACCTGGCGATCTGGCTCGGCGCCGGTTGAGCACTACGGCGCGGCCCCGTTCGTGCCGGATCGCCATACGCTTGCCGCGCACGATTCTCGAACGACTCGACCATGCGGCCGACGGCGCGGTGAAACACGGCGCTCATCATGGCCTGCAGCAGCAAGCTGCGGAACGCGAAATCGATGGCGAACGCTACGCTGCATCCGCCGTCCTTGGTTGCAGTGAAGTCCCAGCGATTCTCTAAGTGACGGAACGGCCCCCGGATGCCCACCACGTCAATGCGCCGCGGCCGGTCCAGCTCCACGCGCGAGGTGTATTTCTCCTTCCAGGGACCGAAGCCGATGGTCAGGTCGGCCGTGAGCATCTTGCCGTCGGCCTGGCGGTCCTGAACATGGGCGTCAGCGCACCAAGGGAGGAACGCTGGGTACGTATCGATGTCAGCCACCAGATCGAACATCTGCTCCGGCGAATACGCCAAGATACGGGTCTCGCTATGGCGATGCATGGCTCGCGAGGGTTGCCGGAGACTTGCGAACGGACGCTGCGCGCGCGGCCCACAGGCGCCGGAAGTCTTCGCCCGCATGATACGACGAGCGCGTCAGCGGCGAGCACGCGGCGAGCAGGAATCCCTTGCCGATGGCGGCGCTGCGGAGCTGTTCGAATTCTTCCGGCGTGACGAAGCGCTGGACGACCGCGTGCTTGGGCGTCGGCTGCAAGTACTGCCCGACGGTAAGGAAATCGACGCCGGCCATGCGCATGTCGTCCATGACTTGCAGCACTTCAGCCTTCGTCTCGCCGAGGCCGACCATCAGACCGGACTTGGTGAAGATCATCGGATCGTGCTCCTTCACTTCCTGCAGCAGGCGCAGGGAATGGAAGTAGCGCGCCCCGGGGCGAATCGTCGGGTACAGGCGTGGCACCGTCTCGATGTTGTGGTTGTAGACATCGGGCTTTGCCGCCGCGACCTTGGCGATCGCGCCATCTTTGCGTAGGAAGTCCGGCGTCAGCACCTCGATGGTGGTACCGGGCGCTTCCTCGCGCAGGCGCCGGATGACGCGCACGAAATGCTCGGCACCACCGTCGTCGAGGTCGTCACGATCGACCGACGTCACGACGACGTGGGACAGGCCGAGCTTCTTTACCGACAGGGCAACGTTGTCGGGCTCGAACGGGTCGACATGCTTGGGCTTGCCGGTGGCGACGTTGCAGAAGGAACAAGCGCGCGTGCACACGTCGCCGAGGATCATCACCGTGGCGTGGCCGAGGCTCCAGCACTCGCCGATATTCGGGCAGGCCGCCTCCTCGCACACGGTGTGCAGGTTGGCCGCGCGCATCAACCGCCGTGTCTCGTGGAAGCCCTCGGAGGTCGGCGCCTTGACGCGGATCCACGCCGGCTTGGCAACGCGGGCGGGCGGCGGTGTGGGGGCAGTTGTGGTTTCGCTCACGGGTGCTCCACGGGCTCAGAAGTGTATCCGCCGGCCGAGCGCGTCAAGCACCGATTCGTGCATCGTCTCGGACAGGGTCGGATGCGCAAAGACGGTGGCCGCGAGCGCCTCGGCCGTCGTCTCGTGGGTCTTGGCGACGACATAGCCCTGGATCAACTCGGTGACCTCGGCGCCGATCATATGGGCGCCCAACAGTTCGCCGGTGTTGGCGTCAAACACCGTCTTCACCAGACCTTCGGACTCGCCGAGCGCAATCGCCTTGCCATTGCCGGCATAGGGGAAGCGCCCGACCTTGACCTCCCGCCCCTCCGCTTTGGCCGCCGCCTCGGTCAGACCTACGCTGGCGATCTGGGGCATCGAATAGGTGCAGCCTGGGATGGTGTTCTTGTCGAGAGGATGGGGGTCGCGGCCGGCGATTCGCTCGACACAAACGACGCCCTCGTGACTCGCCTTGTGGGCGAGCCACGGCGGACCGGCCAGATCGCCGATGGCGTACAGGCCTTTCACTCCGGTTTCGCCCCACTCGTTGGCGACCACATGGCTGTTCGCGACCTTCACGCCGACCGCCTCCAGCCCAATGTTCTCGACATTGCCGACGATGCCGGCGGCGGAGATGACCCGCTCGGCCTCGATGCGCTGCTCCCCGACCGGCGTGTTGACGACCGCGGTGACCTTGTCCCGCGCCTTGGTCAGCGCGGTCACCTGGGAGCTTGTCAGCAGTGCGATGCCCTGGGCCTTGAACGCTTTTGCCGCCAGCGCCGAAATCTCCTCGTCCTCGACCGGCAGGATGCGACTCTGCACCTCGACGACCGTGACCTCGGCGCCCATCTGGCGATAGAAACTCGCGAACTCGATGCCGATGGCGCCGCTGCCAACGATCAGCAGCGACTTTGGCAACGCTTCGGGCACCATTGCTTCGCGATAGGTCCAGACGCGATCGCCATCAGACTCCAGCCAGGGTAGTTGGCGCGCCCGTGCGCCGGTGGCGAGGATGATGTGCGACGCGTTGATCTCGGCAACCGTCTTGCCGTCTTTTTCAACCGCCAGCGCGCCCGGCGCGGTAATGCGAGCGCGGCCATCGTAGACCTTGACCTTGTTCTTCTTGAGGAGAGCGCTGACCCCGCCGGACAATCGGCGCGCCACCCTGCGGCTGCGGGCGACGACCTTTGCCATGTCGAAGCGAATGTTGTCGGCAGCGAAGCCGAACTCGTCCAGGTGCTGCAGCAGGTGATGGATTTCCGAGGCGCGCAGCAACGCCTTCGTTGGAATGCAACCCCAGTTGAGGCAAATGCCGCCCAGGTGCTCGACCTCGATGACGGCGACGCTCATGCCGAGCTGCGCGGCACGGATGGCCGCAACGTACCCACCGGGACCGCCACCGACGACGGCAAGATCGAATTTGTCAGCCATTTGCCTATGTCCCCGGCGCCCGCGCCCCGCGCTCCACGGCAGAGCGGCGCACCGTATCTCTACGGAGTAACGCCCGCTACGGCTGCCCTTGTCACGGACGGCCCGTCGGAATAATCTAGATGAAACATCTAGATTGAGCGCTCATGAAAGTCGAGGTCGGCCTCTTCGAGGCCAAGAACAAGCTCGCAGAGCTGGTACGCCGCGCCGAGCGGGGTGAAGAGATCATCATCACTCGCCACGGTACGCCGGCGGCGCGTCTCGTTCCTCCGCTGCCAAAACACGATATCGATCAAGCCCTGGCGGCCGTCGAACGCATCCGCGCCCGGCGCAAGCGCATGCAGGTCGAAAGTTTCGATTGGGAAGGCGAATGGAAGGTGTACCGAGACGAGGGACGCGAATAGATGCCGACCTTCGTGCTCGACGCGTCGGCAATCCTTTCGAGCATCATCGCCGAGGAGCGCACCGACGCGGCCGACCGATTACTACTGCGTTTGACGCGCGAAACCGCCATCGTTCCCGCAGTGTGGGGGCTGGAGATCGCCAACGCACTGTTGCGGGCGGAACAGCACAAGCGAATCCCTAAGGGCGAGCGCGCTAACATCCTCAACGACCTGAGAACTCTTCGCATCGAGTACGACGATCAGACGGTCGAGCGGGCTTGGACCGACATATTGGCCGTGGCCGAGGAACACGCCGTCTCGTCCTACGACGCGGCGTACCTGGAACTCGCCCTGCGACGGAAGGTGCCCCTCATCACCCGAGATCGGCGCATGGCTCAGGTCGCCACTGCGGTGGGGCTGGAAACCGCCGAAGTCTGAGGCACGCGACCGCCCCGCGCTCGTTGTTGATCATCTCACCGCCACTGACACTGGCTTCAATTTCATTGTCAGTTCGTATTCAACCAACTTCACGTCAGCGATCCGCGAGCACGCCAGTCGAAGATCATCGGTGATCTCTCGGGCGACGATCAGGCCTCGAACCTTCTTGCCCTCGGCGAGGTTCAGCTCAATCCAACCCATGTATCGAAGCAACTGCCCAATCGTTCTGTCGTAGCCTCGGGACACCTTGAGTTCGACGGCGACATAGTTGCCGTCCTTGTCGACAGCTAGGATGTCAATGAACCGCCCACCGACAGGGAACTCCACTCCGCTGATGCCTTCCTCCCGTACACCTGGAGGCCAGGTTCAATGACGGTTAGATTGCGCGCAAGGTAGTCGCCCAGGTGAGCCTCCAGCGCAAACTCACCTCCTCCTCCGGCCACTGCAATCGCGTCATCCACTCCGGCAGGGTCATCTCCGGAAGGCGGCGGCTCGCCCGCCTGCATATCAGCTTTGTATATGGGCGCTGGGTCGCTCGTGCGGTCCCAAAGCCGATATTGGTCCCTGCCAAGTTTGAAGAACAGGTCGTGGCCGCTGGTCGGCTTGACGCTTGGGTGGTGGCGCCGCGTGGGCGAATTAACTGACATGCCATCAACGTGCAGCTTGATGGTGATCGGCTTGATCTTTCCGTAGTGCTGCGCGAACCACTTTACGATCGGTTCTTTTTCAAACACCTGACCCGGCTTGATGTGGCCGTCGGCGTACTCCTTCATCAACGCCTTAGTCGGTCTGTCGTAGATGGGCAAGACGGAGACTCCTACAGCAGCATCGCCGCGGGCTCTTCCAGGAAGCCTTTGACGCTGGCGAGGAACCTGGCGCCGACGGCGCCATCCACCACGCGGTGGTCGCAGGACAGCGTGCAAGTTATCACGGTCGCGATTGCAACTGCGCCGTCCCTGACGATCGGGCGTCGCTCGCCCGCGCCCACCGCCAGGATGCCGGCCTGGGGCGGATTGACGATGGCGCCAAAGTTCTTGACGCCGTACATGCCGAGATTCGATATCGCAAAGCCACCGCCTTGGTACTCCTCGGGCATCAATTTGCCGGCGCGGGCTTTCTCGGACAGCACTTTCATCTCGACCGAAATCTGCACCAACCCCTTTTGGTCGGCGTGGCGGAGGATCGGCGTGATCAAGCCATTGGGCAACGCCACGGCAACCGACACATCGACGGAGCCAAGGCGCAGCGTACCGCCCGGTGTCCACTGGGCATTCATTTCCGGCACCTGACGCAGTGCCGTTGCCACAGCGCGAATGACGAAGTCGTTGACGCTGAGCTTGTATTTGTCGCCGCCGCGCGCGTTCAGAATCTCGCGCGCTTCGACAAGCTTGTCGATGTTCGCATCGACGCCGAGGTAGATGTGCGGCACAGTGCGCCATGCTTCTGTGAGCCGCTCGGCGGTGATGCGGCGAATGTTGCCGTGCGGAACGAGGGTGTCCTGCTCCGCCGGTACGGCCGCCGCTCGTGCTTGCATCGGCATTGCACCGGCGAGATCGCGTTGCACGATGCGGCCGCCGGGTCCGGTGCCTTGCATCGCCGCCAGATCGAGATGCGAGTCCATCGCCAATTTACGCGCGAGTGGACTGGCGACGACACGGGCCACGCCATTGGGCGCGGATCGAGGCGCGTCTTTAGATGGAACCCGGGCCGCCCGGCCCTCCCCATCGCGGGGGAGGACTTTGGTCACGGGGGCCGGGGCGCTGGCCTTTGCGGGTTTGTCGAGACACTTCGGGTCCTCGCCATCTTCGAGAATCAGGGCGATGACATCGTTGACCTTCACGCCCGCGGAACCGGCGGGCACGACGATTCTCCCCAGGGTGCCGCCATCGACGGCCTCTAGTTCCATGGTTGCTTTGTCGGTTTCGATCTCGGCGATGACATCGCCCGCCGCGACGGTGTCGCCCACGGCCTTGCGCCACTGGGCGAGGCGGCCCTCGGTCATCGTCGGCGACAGCGCCGGCATGGTGACGGGAATCGGCATTGCGGTTAGCGGTACAGGACGGCCTTCGCCGCCGCGACAACGAGTTCGGGCTTCAGCAAGGCCAGCTTTTCCAGGTTTGCGGCGTAGGGCAGCGGCACGTCCTGGGCCGTCACCCGCATCGGCGGCGCGTCGAGATCGTCGAACGCGTGCTGCACGACGAGAGCGGCGATTTCGGCGCCAATGCCGGCGACCGGCCAGCCCTCTTCCACCGCAACGACACGGTGGGTCTTGCGCACCGAGGCGATGACGGTATCGACGTCGAGGGGACGCAACGTGCGCAGGTCGATCACCTCGGCCTCGACGCCTTCCGTCGCGAGTTCGTCCGCCGCGGCAAGGCAATGCGCGACGGAGATCGAGTGCGCCACAAGTGTGACGTGCTTGCCTTCTCGCGCGATGCGCGCCCTGCCGATCGGAACGATGTACTCCCCGATCGGCACCGCAAACGAGCGGCCGTAGAGCAGTTCGTTCTCCAGGAACACCACCGGGTTCGGGTCGCGGATCGCCGCCTTCAACAGCCCCTTGGCGTCCGCCGCAGTGTACGGAGAGACAACCTTCAGGCCCGGCACCTGGGCGTACCACGCAGAAAAGTCCTGGGAGTGTTGTGCCGCCACCCGCGCCGCGGGACCGTTCGGTCCGCGGAACACGATCGGCACCGGCATCTGCCCGCCCGACATATAGAGAGTCTTGGCCGCCGAGTTGACGATGTGGTCCATCGCCTGGAGGGCGAAGTTGAACGTCATGAACTCGACGATCGGCCGCAGACCCGCATAGGCGGCGCCGACGCCAAGGCCGGCGAATCCGTATTCGGTGATGGGCGTATCGACCACGCGCCTGGGTCCGAACTCGGCCAGCAGGCCTTGGCTCACCTTGTAGGCGCCTTCGTACTGCGCGACTTCCTCGCCGATCAGAAATACGTCGGGGTCGCGGCGCATCTCCTCCGCCATGGCGTCGCGCAAGGCCTCGCGCACCGTTTGCAGTACGGTGGCGCCGGTCGCGGCAGCCTGTGCGGCTGGCGACCTCGGCACAGGCGCGGTCTTGCCGGAGGCGCTGGCGGGCACCGCCTTGTCGAGGGCCTCCCTGCCCTCGCCGTCGTCAAGCATCAGGGCGATGACCGTGTTGACGGCCACGTCGTCGCTGCCTTCTGGCACCAGCACTTTGCCCAACACGCCCTCATCGGCGGACTCCAATTCCATGGTCGCTTTGTCGGTCTCGATCTCGGCGATCACGTCGCCCGCCGCGATGGCGTCGCCAACGGCCTTGCGCCACCGGGCGATGCGCCCGTGGGTCATGGTCGGCGACAGCGCCGGCATACGCACTGCCGTCGGCATCACGCGTCGCGCGCCGTGCGCGCGCTCTCAGACGAGGCGAGAACGTTCGTGAAGAGTTCGGCGGGGTCGGGCTCGGGGCTGGACTGGGCGAACTCCGCCGCCGCCGCGATGCGGTCCTTCACTTCGCGGTCGATCGCCTTCAGTTCGGTCTCGTCGAGACCGCCTTGCAGTAGCCGGTCGCGCAAGTGGTCGATCGGGTCGCGTTCGGCCTTCATCTTGTCGACTTCTTCGCGCGTGCGGTACTTGGCCGGGTCGGACATGGAATGGCCGCGGTAGCGGTACGTCATCATCTCCAGGATCATCGGCCCCTGGGTGCGCGCGTAGGCGACGGCCTCGTCGCCCGCAGCCTTGACGGTGAGCACATCCATTCCGTCCACCTGACGGCCGGGGATGCCGAAGCTTTCGCCGCGCCGGAACAATTGCGGCTGTGCCGACGAGCGCGCGACCGAAGTGCCCATGGCGTACTGATTGTTCTCGATGATGAACAGGATCGGCAGCTTCCAAAGCTGCGCCATGTTGAATGACTCGGCGACCTGGCCCTGGTTGGCGGCGCCGTCGCCGAAGTAGGCCAGTACGATGTTGCCGGTTCGCTTGTACTGTTGGGCGAACGCCAACCCAATGCCCAGCGACGCCGGCGTGCCGACGATGCCGTGGCCGCCGAAGAAGTTGCGCCGGCGCGAAAACATGTGCATCGAGCCGCCCTTGCCGCCGGAGTATCCGCCGCTGCGGCCGGTCAACTCGGCCATGACGCCGGCCGGCTCCATGCCCACAGCCAACATGTGGCCGTGGTCGCGGTAGCTGGTGATGACCAAGTCGTCCGGCGTGATCGCGGCCTGCATCCCGACCACGACCGCCTCCTGGCCTATGTAAAGGTGACAAAAGCCGCCGATCAAACCCATGCCGTAGAGCTGGCCCACCTTCTCTTCGAAGCGACGGATCGCCAGCATCTCGCGGTAGTAGTGGAGCAGTTCGGACGCGGGCGGCACTCGACCTTGGCCGTTGGTCGGCTTGGCGGTACTCGCCGGTTTGGTGGGTTTGCTCGCCATAGGCCGTTCGTGCTGCTCCGTGGAACGGGGCGGAGGCGCATCATACCGCCGTCCGATCCCAAAATCCCCGCGGGTTCGCATGGCGCGACCCGAGGCTTGAGACCGCTTACCGCCCCAGAATGATGATTTCATCCGGGCGGGCGAGGCCCAGTACGAGCCGCGCGCGTTCGTCGAGCAAATCCCGGTCGAGGTTGTCCTCACGCAGCAGGTTCACCCGCCGCTCCAGCGTGGTGATGCGAGCGGCGTTTTGGGCGTGGCGCTTCTCCAGGGTTTCGACTTGGCCCCCCAGGCGGAACCATTCCTCGATGCCACGGTCGCCGTGCAGTGCGTGGTAGCCAACGTAGGCGATGGCGGCGGCGCCCAGCAGCGTCGCAAATGCCGTCCGCGACCGGCGCCGCAGTTCAAACAGAGAAGCCACGGGCCGGATCGAATCACACGGCGCGGCCAAGAGCAAGCGTTTCGCTGGTCCCGCGCATACCATCGCAGGCTTGGCATATCTGCCGGCTGGCGGAGCAGCTGCCAGGACGACCCGACGATCAGTACGGCGCTGGCGAGAACGGCAGCCCCCACCGGCTCGGCAAAGAGGACGGTGGCGAACATGATCGCATACACCGGTTCCAGGGAGACGATGGCGCCGCACGCCGAGGCCGGCAGGCGCTTCAGCCCGTACAAGTAAAGTGGTGTACCAGGGCCGTTGCCACCACGCCCAGCACCGCTATG
>SHVP01000024.1 GCA_009694165.1 Alphaproteobacteria bacterium | reverse complement strand
TCCGTCGGCACCCTTCGCCAGCAGCAGGGCCACCAGGGCATGGTTGCCGAGGTGCGCCGCCACATGCAGCGGCGTGCGACCCTCTCGATCTCGTGCGGATAATGCTGCGCTACCGGCCTGCACCTGCCGTACCGCTTCGAGATCGCCGGCCGCGACGGCGGCGTGTAGGCCGCGATAGCCGGAGATATCCTCGGGCGACGGTGGGACCTGGGCCATTTGCCACGGGGAGTGGGGCGCGGCGATCAGGGGAGTACCGCCGAGCAGGCCGATCGCGGCCAGCGCCGCGACGCCCAGCCGCAGACGCCCACCGTTCACGGCCAATTCCGTCGCGGCGCGAGTAGGGAGCCGGGCGGTGCTGGGCGCGTCGGTCGTGAAAGCGTAAGGTAGGGCGATACGTCCATGGATCAATCGTAGACCGCGGGAGGCGCCATGTTCAGTCCTGACTTGCTCGCCGGTAAACGCGTTCTCGTTACTGGCGGTGGGACCGGCCTCGGTAAGTCAATGGCCAAGCGATTCCTCGAGCTGGGCGCCCACGTGACGATCTGTGGTCGGCGACGGGAAGTGCTGGAAGGCACGACGGGCGAGTTCGAGCGGGAGCATCCCGGTCGCACTGGGTCCTTCGCCTGCGACCTGCGCGACGCCGCAGCCGTGGAGGAAATGCTGGCGGCCGTTTGGGCGGTCGGGCCGGTCGACGCCCTAGTCAACAATGCGGCCGGAAACTTCATCGCCAAGACTGAGACGCTCTCCAGCCGGGCGATCGACAGCGTCCTCGGCGTGGTCCTGCACGGGACCGCCTACGTCACCCTGGGATGCGGCAAGCGCTGGCTCGCGGCAAGGCATCCGGGGAACGTGCTGTCGATCGTCACCACCTATGCCTTCACCGGATCGGCCTACGTCGTTCCGTCGGCGATGGCCAAAGCCGGTGTCGTGGCCATGACCCGGTCATTGGCGGTCGAGTGGGGCAGTCGCGGCATCCGCTTGAACGCCATCGCACCTGGTCCGTTTCCGACGCCCGGGGCGTGGGAGCGCCTGATCCCGAACCGCGCCATGAGCGAGGGCTGGATCGGTCGAATTCCGCTGCGCCGCTTCGGGGAGCATGCGGAACTGGCCAACCTCGCCGCTTTCCTGCTGGCCGAGGGCTCGGGATACATCAACGGCGAAATCGTAACGATCGACGGCGGCGAGTGGCTAAAGGGCGCGGGCGAATTTAGCGCAATGGAAGTGCTGACCGACGCGGAATGGCAGGAGATGCGTCGGCGCGGCTAAGAGCGCTGACAGCGGGAGGCAGCGATGCACTACATCGACGCCGATGCGCATGTTATCGAATGCGACGACACTTGGTCCTTTCTGCAAGCGGAGGAGATGCGGTGGAAACCAGCGCGTCACGATACCGATGGTTTGCAATTCGAGTGGCGCGGCCTCAGTCGGTTTTGGTACGTCGCCGGACAGCTTATTCCGCGCGGCTCGGGCGCAAGACCGGGAATGCCCTCGGACGAGGTGAGCAATTTGCGCGACATTCCGGGGCGCCTGGCATGGATGGATCGTCTCGGCGTCGACGTGCAGGTGTTGATCTCGACCTTTTTCCTGGCCGCTGATCTCGCCCGGCCTGAAGCGCAATTGGCGTTGATGCGCAGCTACAATCGTTGGTGCGCCGATCGCTGCCGGTCGTCGAACGGCCGCCTACGCTGGTCCATCGTACCGCCGCTAAAGGACATGGCGGCCACTCTCGAAGAAATCCGCTTCGGCGCTGCCAACGGCGCGGCTTCGGTGCTGTTACGGGCGATGGAAGACAAGCGATTGCTGTCGGATCCCTATTTTCGACCGATGATGGCCGAAGCCGAGCGCCTCAACCTGGCCCTCGGCATTCACATCGGCAATGTCGACACTGCCGTCTACCAGCAGCGCGACGCCGTGATCTTTTCCGTGGCTCCCATGGCCGGCGCTCTGGTGTCCCTGTTCGTGAGCGACATTCCTCGGCGGTTCCCGCGCCTACGCTTTGGCTTCCTCGAGGCCGGGTCGGAGTGGTTGCCCTTTGCCTTTCGCGAGATCTCGCGCGGCGCTGACGGTGGCCTGCGACAATTCGTCCAGGTCGGCGCCGAGCCGCTACGGGGCACCAACTTCTACGTGGCCTGCACGATGGACGAAGATCTGTCGATGGTCCTGCGGTTCTCCGGCCCGGACAATTTGGTGGTCGGGACGGATTTCGGCCACAACGACCTGGGCACCGACGTCGAGGCCCATAGGCTGCTGCTCGGGCGAACCGACGTGTCAGCCGACGTCCTGCAGCGCATCGCCGACACCAATGGTCGGCGCCTCTACGGATTGGCCTAGTGGGCGCCAGCCTTCCGCTCCTGCTCGACGGTCAGTTCCGGCAGTTCGAAGAAAAACGTACTGCCCTTGCTGGTCTCTGTGGCAAAGCCGATCTCGCCCTGATGCATCTCGACCAGGCGTTTGCAGATCGTCGGCGCTGAGGTTGGCGGCCGCCAGGTTGAGGCCCGCCGTGGCGCCGGTCCCGCCGATCGAATAGAGGGCCTTTTCAGAAACGATTTGTTTGCCGCTCTTCAGCTTGATGCGAACGTGCTCACCTAGCTCGTCTTGATAAAGTTTCACGCTGGCCACCTCTTCCCCGAGGCGCAGCGTCATGCGGTTCTGTCGCATCTGGTGCATCAAGAGATCGCTGACTTTGCCGTCGATGAATTCCAGCAGGCGACTGCGCTTGTCGATCAGGGTCACATGAACCCCAACCGCGGCAAAAATCGTCGCGTATTCACAGCCGATGACGCCGGCGCCGATGACGACAAGGCGGCGCGGTAGTTCCTTCAGCGAGAGGACGTCGTTACTGCTGAAGATGCGCTGCCCGTCGAACGGAATATGCGGATCCCGCGTCGTTACCGTGCCGACCGAGATCACCGTGTGACGCGCGGTCACGTCGCGGTGGCCCTGATTGTCGATCGCGTGGAGCCGGATCGTGTGCTGATCGACGAACTCGCCCCGCGCGGGGATGACCTCGACCCCGTTGCGCTGCAACTGGTGCCGGCTGACGTCGATCTCGTGACGAATAACGCGGTCGGTGCGGGTGCAGGAGGTCGGCCATGGTGATGTGCTGCTTGACCGAGTACGACGCGCCGTAGATGCTGCGTTCCCGATAACCCGATAGATGGAGCGTGGCCTCGCGCAGGGTCTTGCTCGGAATCGTTCCCGTATTGATGCACACCCCGCCGACGACCCCCTTTTGCTCGGCGATCGCCGTACGTTTGCCCAATTTGGCGGCTTGTATGGCGGCCCGATGCCCCGCTGGACCCGACCCGATTACCAACAGTCGTAGTCGAACGACATCATAGCCCACCCCTTTCTAAGCGGCCTTTCAGCGATGCCCACAAGCCCATGATATTGGCTAGACTTCCCGGCCCTGATGGAATGGCTGCTGGCCCAATGCGAGCGTTGTAGGGTGACCAGACTATGACTACTAGTACCAACACAAAAAGAACCACCTTCTCCGGCCGAGAACCGCCGCGACCCACCGACAATCGGCCGATCGCCGATCTCAAGAATATCGGCCCGATCACCGCCCGTAATCTTCTCGCCGTCGGCATTTCCCGCGAGGAGGACCTTCGTCAGGTTGGAGCCGTCGAGGCCTACCGGCGGGTCAAGACGGTGGATCCCAAAGGGACCACCCTCGTTCTTCTATATGCCCTGCAGGGCGCGCTCACCGATACGTATTGGAACGACTTGCCAGCGCCGATGAAAAATGCGCTGCGCGAGGCACTGCAACATCACCCGTAGGGGAATGTTTCCTCGCTGTCCGTTGCTTCTTTGTTCCTATCGGCGCGCTGAGGCGTGAACGCCTACTCGGCCGCGGTTGCCACCGCCTGGGGCCGCCGAAAGCGCAAGAACTCCTGTCCCGGTCCCGGGTGGCGCGGCACCAGACGCGAGAGCGCGAAAGAGACCATGGCAAAGCCGGCCCCGGCAATGAACACTGCCGCCGGCGACAGGACCCACAGAAAGCCGAATGCCGCCGGCAGCACCACCGCTGCAATATGGTTGATGGTGAAGCTGACGCCCGCCGTCGGCGCCATGTCGGCCGGGTCGGCGATTTTTTGCAGGTAGGTCTTGATGGCGATCGCCATCGCGAAAAAAATGAAGTCGGCGACGTAGAGGCCTGCCGCCATCCAGCGGTCATCGACGACCGCATAACCGAGGAAGATCACTACCAGGGAGAACGCCTCGACCATCAGTGCTTGGCGCTCACCCCAGCGTGCGATCAGACGTCCGACGATGGGCGCGAGCACCATGTTGAAGGCGCTACCCACCAGCAGAATCAGCGGCAGCTCGCCGGCCGAGAAGTGAAAGCGCTCGACCAGCATCAGCGTTGCGAAAACGAGGAAAATCTGCCGCCTCGCCCCCGCCATGAAGACGAGAACGTAATAAAGCCAATAGCGGGCGCGGAACACGAGCTCCTTGCGCTGCACTACCTTGGAGGGGAAATGCGGAAACAGAAGCCAGGCTGTTAGCGCGATGCCGAGCGTCGCCCCGCCGCCCAGCAAGTACACCCAGACGAAATCGAGCTCAAGGAGTTGCACCCCCAGCGACGTCAAGCCATACGCCGCGATCGCCGCCACCGAGCCGGCGGAGGCCAGTCGCCCAAGCCAAGGGGCCGCCGTTTTCTTGTCGAGCCATTGCAGGGCCAGCGACTGCTGCACGGTCTCGTAATAGTGAAACCCGACCGACATGATCAGCGTGGTGATGTAGAGGCCGATTACCGAAGGAAACAGGCCGGTGACCGCCGAGCCGAAGCCGAGCAGCAGCAACGACACAAAGGCCAGGTTCTGCTCGCGGACGAACAGCAGAATGAACACGACGCCGAAGGACAGGAACCCCGGGATCTCACGGATCGACTGCAAGAAGCCCATCTCGACGCCGGTGAACTGCGCTCGCTCGACGGCGAAATTATTGAGCAGCGCCTGCCAAACCGAGAACCCCAGCGGTGTTGCCGTCGCCATCAGCAACAAGAGAGTCTCCGGGCGCCGGCGCGCCTGATTGAGCCAAACTTGCATTGTCACCTTGTAGGCCGGTCCGTTCGCCGAGACAAGAATCGTTGCGTCTAACCGGTGATCACGTTGACTACGGCCTGGCGCCGCTCAATGCGAACGGCGCGAATGGCCCGTTCGAGGGTCCGCATCAGGTCATCCGGGTCTTCGACTCGCGCGCCGAAGCCACCTGATGCCTCGACATACATCTCGTAGCGCGGCGATGGCTCGAGATGCGTCAGGGCCATTCTATTGCTCTTGGCCGCATAGCCGTCGGGATACATCGAGCGCGTGGCGCTGTTGACGGCCGCCCACATGCGGTTGTTGAAAATTATGGTCAGCGTCGGCAGGTGCATCGCCTCGGCGACGAAATGGGCCGAGGCCGGATTGGCAAACATGTAGGCGCCGTCGCCGGTGCAGGTGACCACCAGGCGATCGGGGTTGGCGAGTTTGACGCCAAGCGCGGCGCCGAGGCCCCAGCCGAGGCCACCTACGGCCGGCAGCGAAAAGAACTGGCCCGGTTCATGGAACGTCAGATGATCGTGCGTCGCCGTCGTCTCGTTGACGACGATGGCATCGGCGCCTTTGACCAGATTGACGCAGTGCGCAAGGAAGGCCGGACTGATCGGTTTGGCCGCCCGCCCGCGTTCGACCGCGGCGGTCCTTGCCCGCTGCAGCGCGCCGCGCATCGCCGCCACATTTTCCCGCCGCGCGCGAATGGCGGCATCGGTCGGCGGCTGCCGTCGCAGGTCTTCGATCAGCCGATCGAGAATCAAGACCGGCGAGCCGGCGATCGCTAGATCGACGGGGAAGCTCCGCATTGGCATGTCCGATTGCAGCGGGTCAGTGCCGAGATGAATCAATTTTGTGCCGGCACGGGGCCCGTCGGCGGCCGTGGACCAGGGGACATCGCACTCCAACAGGATGACGAGGTCGGCTTCCTTGATGGCCGCGCCGCGGGAAAACCCAAGATACATCGGGTGGTCGGAGGGCAGACAGAGGTAGCGCGGGAAGGCCGCCGAAACCGGGATGGCGAAGGAGTCGATAAGTGTCGCCAGCGCCGGCACCGCCGCGCGGTCGCGTCCGATGCGTGAGGTGACGATGAGGGGCGTCTTGGCTTCGGCGATCAGGCGGGCGACCTCGGCTATGGCCGCCGGGTCCGGCGCCGCCGCGGCGGCCGGATTCTGCGCCCGGACGGTGCCACCCGGCGGCGCCGGAGCGGCCAGGACTTCGCGCGGCAGCGTCATGTAGATCGGCCCGCGCGGATGGCTTTGCGCGAGGGCGAGCGCGCGGTCGATGGCAAGGTCGGCCCGACTGTTCTGGCGCAGTTCGTATTCCCACTTCACGTATTCGCGCACGCTGCCCGCCTGATCGAACGCCTCCTGC
This sequence comes from Alphaproteobacteria bacterium, assembly GCA_009694165.1. Next base: position 21,649 of record SHVP01000024.1, on the reverse strand, counting down.
GGCCAGTGGATGAAAAGGTTGCGGGCGCCTGGGGCGGTTCCCTCCGAGATCGGCGTGCGACCGGAGAACAGGAGAATCGGAACATTCTCCCGCGCCGCATTGATGAGGCCGCACAGCGCATTGGCGGTGCCGACGGTCGTATGAACCATGACCGCTTGCGGCCGCCCGGTCGCCAGGTAGTAACCGTGCGCCATGGTTACCGCGGTATTCTCGTGCGGCGCCGTCACCGGGACTGGCGCCCGGCGGCCAAGCGCGTGGGCGCGGGCGAACGCTTCGATCAGCGGCGGAAAATCCGTGCCGGCGTTGCCGAAGAAGTATTCGACGCCGTGTCGGGCCAGCGTTTCGACGATCACGTCGGCGCCGGAACGCGCCGCTGGTTCCTGCGCCATGGCGTCTAAATTCCTTCGGTCAGAACGTTGACGACGGCCTGACGCTTATCCTCGCGAACCGCTCGGATCGCGCGCTGAAGCGCGGGCTTCAGCTGCTCGGGCGACTCGACGCGCTCCCCGTGGCCGCCGGACGCGGCAACGATTTTTTCGTAGTCAGGCGCCGGCTCGAGATGGGTCAGCGGAGTCAGGTTGCTCTTGGCCGCATAGCCGTCGGGATACATGAACTTGGTGGCGCGGCTGACGGCACCCCACATGCGGTTGTTGAAGATGACGGTCAGGAACGGCAGGTCGTGGGCGCGGCTGACGAGGTGCGCCGAGGTCGGATTGCCGAACATATAGGCGCCGTCACCGACGCAGGCGATTACCAGCCGGTCACGGGCCGCGAGCTTGACGCCGAGCGCCGCGCCCAGGCCCCACCCGAGGCCGCCGACGGCGGCGGCTGAAAAGAACTCGCGCGGCTGCGTCAGCGACAGCTGTTCGGTCTGCAGGGGCGATTCGTTAATCAAGATCGAATCACTGCCGCGGACCTCGTCGATGCAGCGGCTGACGAAGACCGGGCTGAGGGGACGGGCCGTGCGGGCGGCGGCGAAGGCCGCGTCCCGCCGGCGAAAATGGTCGCGGCGCTCCTCGCCCACCCGCTCGCGGCGCCGCACCACTAGCGGATGGCCCTCCGCCAGCCGCTCGGCCAGTGCGGCATGCAGAGCGTGCAGGGCGCGGATCGGCGTGGCCGTGATGGCCACGTCGCTCGCGAAGGACCGCATCGGATAATCCTGAAACAACGGGTCGGTGCCGATATGGATGATCTTCGCCGACGAAGGGGGCGTTTCTGCTTCGATGGCCCACGGCACATCGCAGTCCAGCACGACCACGGCATCCGCGGCGCGGAGCGTCGGGGCGGGCGAATAGCCGAGATGCATCGGATGATCGCTCGGCAGGCAGACATAGCGAGGCCAATTGACGATAACAGGAATGGCGAAGCGCTCGACGAGGGCGGTCAGGGCGGCGACGGCTTCGGGATAGCGGCCGACCGTGCTGGTGACGATCACCGGATACTCGGCCGCGGCGATGATGTCAGCCGCCGCCGCGATAGCGCTCGGGTCGGCGCCCAGCGGGCGGGTAGCCGCCAGGCGTGCGGTGGGCGAGATTGTAGCCTCCGGTTGCGTCGGCGCCGCCAATACTTCGCGCGGCAAGGTCAGGTAGATCGGGCCGAACGGCTCGCTGGTGGCCAGCGCGATGGCGCGGTGTAGGACCGCCTCGACGTCGTTGGCTTGGCGTAGTTCGTATTCCCACTTTACGTATTCGCGCACCATGCCGGCTTGGTCGAATGCCTCCTGGGCCCAGTGGATGACGCGATTGCGCGATCCCTTGTGGCCGTACTCGGTGATCGGCGTGCGGCCGGCGAAGAGAAGGATGGGCACGTTCTGGCGCGAGGCATTGAGGAGGCCGCAGAGGGCGTTGGCCGTGCCTACCGTGGTGTGCACCATCACAACCTGGGGTCGGCCGGCCATCAGATAGTAGCCATGGGCCATCCCCATGGCCGTGTTCTCGTGCGGCACGGTGATGGGGGTTGGCGCCGGCAACCCGAGCGCCGCGCGCCGGGCGAAGGCCTCGATGACGGGGGGAAAATCGGTGCCGGCGTTGCCGAAAAAATAGTCGACGCCGCGCGCCGCCAAGACGGCAACGATCTGCTCGCCGACGCTGGTGAGACCTTGCTCGCCGTTGGCTCGATCCATGGCTCCCCCTGTCCCGGCAGTATTGGGCGCGGTGGAAGTCCGATGCAAGCCGGGGTCTTGTCGGTGGCGGGCGGACAACCCATGGGGGCACACTCGGCTGGCCGCCGCCGGTGAGGTCGGCGGGTACGGTCGCGCGCTCGACCTCTAGCCTAGTTTCACCGCGGTGCCGTTCACGCCTGGGGGTAGCAGCCCGCTTCGCGGGCGCGCTGGATGGTGAGACCGTGAATAAGGTCGATCGTCGGCGTCGCCACTCCGGTGAGACGGCCCATTTCGGCGACGGCTCCGACGATCGCGTCGATTTCCATCGGCCGCCCAAGTTCCAGATCTTGCAGCATCGAGGTCTTGTGGGCGCCCACCTCGGCCGCCATGCGCATCCGTTCGTCGACGTCGACCGCAAAATCGATGCCCAGGCGCTGGCCGACCGCCCGCGCCTCTTCCATCAAGGCGCGAATGACCGGCTGCGTGTTGGGCGACGTCGCCAGCGTCACCAGATTCGCATGTGTGAGGACGCTGACCGGATTGAAGGCGAGATTGCCCCACAGCTTGATCCAGATTTCGCTGCGGATCCTTGGCCGTACCGGCGCCTTCAGTCCGGCCGCGGTCATGATCTTGCTGAGCGCCAGGGCGCGGTCGGAGCGCGAGCCGCCGGGTTCGCCGAGCGGCATGCGGTTTCCGTGCTCGTGGCGGATGACCCCGGGCGCGACTATCTCCCCCGAGGTCCACACGACGCAACCCAGGGCCCGTTCCGGACCGATGGCGTCCCATTGCCGGCCGCCGGGGTCGACGCTTTCGAGGCGATGGCCATCCCAACGGCCGCCCTGCCGAAAGAAATACCAGAACGGAACGCCGTTCATCGCCGTCACCACCGTCGTCGCCGGCGACATCATCGGATGAAGCCCGGCGGCGATTTCGCCGACGGCGTGGGTCTTGAGGGTGAGGATGATGTAGTCCTGCGGACCGGCCTCGTGCGGGTCATCGGTACAATTCAACCGGACGACGCGATCGTCCTTGCCGGACAGGAGCCGGAGGCCGTTCTGGCGCATGGCGGCGAGATGCGCTCCCCGCGCGATCAGCGTGACGTCGGCGCCGGCCGCCGCCAGCAGGACGCCGAGATGGCCGCCGATCGCACCCGCTCCATAGATGCAGATTTTCATGACGACGAGCGCTCGCCGGTGAGGCCAAGCTTCGATGCCAGGCCGATACGCTGCAGCTTACCCGTCGCCCCTTTCGGGATCTCATCGAGGATGACGACGCGGCGCGGTACCTTGAACGGAGCGAGGCGCCGGCCGGCGAACGAGCGCAGCTCCTGCTCGCTCAGCGTCGCCCCATCGCGGAGGACGACTGCGGCCGCCACCTCCTCGCCCAGGCTGGCGTGGGGCATCGCGAAGGTGATGGCCTGGGCGACGGCCGGGTGATCGAGCAAGACCTCGTCGACTTCGCGCGGACTGATCTTCTCGCCCCCGCGGTTGATGATTTCCTTGAGCCGACCGGTGATGGTCAGGTAGCCGTCGCGGTCGAGCACGCCCTGGTCGCCAGTGCGAAACCAGCCGGCGGTGAAGGCGGTGGTGTTGGCGGCCGAATTGTTCTCATAGCCCGCGGTGACGTTCGGGCCGCGAATGACGACTTCGCCGACCATGCCGGGGGGCATCATCGCGCCCCGCTCGTCCATGACGGCAATCTCCGGTCCGGCAGCGATCCCCACGGTTCCCGGCTTGCGTTCCGCCGGCGGCAGCGGATTGCTCGCCATCTGGTGGGCCGCCTCGGTCATGCCGTAGGACTCGATCACCGGCGCCCCAAACGTGCGTTCGAGTTCGGCCATGACCTGCGGCGCCAGCGAGGCGCTGGAGGAGCGGATGAAACGCAAGCCTCGCCGCCGGATGATGTCACGATTGCGATCGGCTCTGGTCAGGATGGCCTGGTGCATGGTGGGAACCGCCGTGTACCAAGTCGGTTCGGCCTCATCCAGCCAGGCAAAGAATTTCAGCGCGTTGAACCCGGGCGCGCAAAATACGCTACCGCCGGCGGCGATGGTGGACAACGTCGCGGCGATGAGCCCATGGATGTGAAACAGCGGCATCACGTTGAGACAGCGGTCGGACGGGCCAAGCGCCAAGGTCTTGCCGATATGACGGGCCGATGCCGAGACGTTGCCGTGCGAAAGCGGCACGATCTTGGGTCGCGACGTCGTGCCGGAGGTGTGGAGAACCAGCGCCTCGCGTTCGCCGGTCGGTTCGATCGTCGGCCCTCGTCGTGCTGGGGCGACCGTGGCGCCGCTCAACGTGAATGCGCCGGCAGCGGTCCCCGGTCGCAACTCGAGCACCGGAATGCACCGGTCCGCGGCGACGGCGATGGCGGGGGAGGAACTGCCGTGTTCGACCACCAAGGCGGCGGCGCGGAGATCGTCGAGGTAGAACGCGAATTCTTCCGCCGTGTAGGCCGGGTTGAGCGGGGCCGTACTGGCGCAGCACGCGATGGTCAGAAACGCGGCTGCCATTTCCGGGCCGTTGGGCAGGACAATAGCCACGCGTTGGCCGGCGGCGATGCCGCCGGTAGCTAGCGCTTCGGCAACGTCATGGCACAGCCGCTGGAGATCCGCGTAGGTGAGGGGCGGGCGGCCGGGCGCAGCGAGGGCGACACCGCTGCCGCCGTGGCGATGAATGGTGGCGTGGATTGTCGAGGCAATCATCTGGGGCGCGGGCAACCGGAACGCTCGCGCTATAGCACGGAAGGAGCGCTCGAACTACTCAGGTGACAGCCAGCACGGCTCCGGCGCTAGGCGACCACGACCACCGATTCGATGGTGCCGTAAATCGATTCGGCCCGCGCGTTGCTGGCGTCGTAGGCGGCGAACTCGAAGCGATCGCGCGCCGGCTGGCCGATGTTGCGATGGATCTGGTCAAGCAATTGCGTGACGAAGGGGCTCGAGTGGCGGACGCGTTCGGGATACGGATCGACCGCCAGGTGGAGGCCAAAGTAATCACGCCGGTCGGTCGAGCGTCGTCCGGCGCCGGTATGCGCCTGGCGCGGCTGATCCTCGATCGGCCGGCGCTCTGCCTGGTAACCGCGCTCGTTGGCGCCGGCCGAGCGTCTGGTCGCGCTTGGGCCATAGACGCGCTCGTCGAAGCCGCCGGCCTGGAAAGTGTCAAAGGCCGCACCAGCGAAACCAGCCCGGTCCCCAGCCCGGAAGGGCGGAAGAACTTGGGTGACCGCTTGAACGCCCATGAACAGTGAGCCTCCATTTATTATCAATTTTAGATATATTTGCCTTAAATAGTTAATGAGTGGTAAAGGCGGAGAGCTCAGTAAAATCATTTCACACTAATGGTTTAGATCTTGTTTCCGCCGGGGTAGGCAGTCATGTGTTGTGGACGCGTCTGGTCCCGGACCGGGGCTGGTTGCCGATGGGTCGGGGAGGGCTCACCCCCTCAGGGGGCAACAAGGCGGCTGGACGAATCGCGGCCACCGCAGGGCACAGCGGATCGTCCCGTGGGCGATCAGTTGGGCAGAGGATGGGCGTGACGCGCGGTCGACCCATCGGGTCGGCCGGGTCGAGGCGCGACTTAGGGCTTCTCTTCGCCGCTCAGTGAATCCAGGCGCCGGCGCATGATCTCGATTTGCTGGCGCAATTCGTCGATGTCGCCGGTGTCGGTGGCGGCTTCCGGCCGGCGCGACGGGCGTTCACCGGCGGCGCGGTCGCGGGGTGTCGCGAACGGGTTGAACATCGCCATCGCGCGCTCGAACATCGCCAGGTTCTGGCGCCCCAATTCCTCGTATTGTTTGAGCGGCTCGCCGAACGCCTCGGAGAATTGCTTCTGCAGCTTGTCCTGATTGCTTTGGAACAGCTCGAGGCTCGCTTCGAGATACTTTGGCACCAACGCTTCGAGATTGTGTCCGTAGTAGCTGATCAATTTGCGCAGGAACGCCAGCGGCAACAAGCTTTGCCCCTTGCCTTCCTCCTCGAAAATGATCTGAGCCAGGACCGAGCGGGTAAGGTCTTTGCCCGTCTTGGCGTCGCGGACGACGAATTCCTCGCCGTCCTTCACCATCTGGCACAGGTTGTCGAGAGTGACATAGGCGCTGGTCACTGTGTTGTAGAGCCGCCGATTGGCGTACTTCTTGATGACGATCGGCTCTTTGCGCTTGGGATCGTCGGCCACCGGCTACCCTCCTTGCCCGCGGGAAATGCCATTGTCGAATCCCTTTGCTGCATTGCGCAAGGCGCATATTGCACTGCGGCATAGAGCGGCCGCCCGGTTGTCGGTTTCGCCTATACTCAGCCCGCTATGCCGATACCAAGCGACACCGAACAACTGGCAGCGGCCTACCTCGATCTCTGGGAACGTCAGGCGGCGGTTCAGATTGCCGAGGGCTGGGCGGCGGTGACCGACCTGATCGGAGCATGGAGTCATGGTTTCAGCAGCGTCCGAGCAGACGAACCGGCCACCGACGGGCCGCCAGGGCCCGCGGCCCCTTGGCCTCCATTTGGCGCTGGCGGCATGGACCTGGACCAGCTCTATCGCCGCCTTGCCGATGGCGCGGCAAGGTTCGCTGCGCTGGGACCAATCGCTCCGCGAACGCGCTGACGCGCTTGCCCCCCTGCTTGCCGCCGCCGATCCCGCGGTCCTGACCGAGGCGATCGGTCGAACGGCAACCGAGCGGTTGGGCCAACTGTTGGCGGCGATCGAACGGTATCGCCAGCATCCCTACCGGCGTGACCTCGACGATGGCCCCGTCCTGTGGTCGTCGGGCAGCACGCGGCTTCTCGATCTCGGGCAAGCGGCCGCTGCGCGCGACGCCCCGGTCGCTCTTTTCGTTCCTTCGCTAGTCAACCGCAGCTACATCCTCGACCTGTCGCGCCGGCGCAGCCTGCTTCGTTATCTGGCACAACGCGGCCTGCGCCCGCTGCTGCTCGACTGGGGCGAGGTCGGCGCGGCGGAACGCGGCCTTTCGCTCGACGACTATGTTGGCGGACGGCTGGCCGAGGCGCTCGCGGTCGCCGGCGAAGTGGGCGGCCGGCCGGCTCGGCTAGTTGGCTACTGCATGGGCGGCAATTTGGCTTTGGCTGCGTCGCTGTTGCGACCGGCGCAGGTTCACTCGCTCGCCCTATTGGCGACACCGTGGGATTTTCATGCCGACATGTCGCCGGCGGCGCGGGCCTTGGTCGGCCCGGCGTCGCCCTTGATCGGATTGGTGCGCGCGCTCGGCGAGATGCCGGTGGACGCCTTGCAAACGCTGTTCGTGAGTCTCGATCCGCTGCTCGGTCTGCACACATTCCGCGGCTTTGCTGAGACCCAGCCCGGCAGCGCCGCCGAAGAGAACTTTGTCGCCATCGAGGATTGGCTGAACGATGGCGTCTCCCTGGCCGGCCCGGTCGCGCTCGCCTGCCTGATCGGCTGGTACGGCGACAATGAACCCGCCCGCCTGCGCTGGCGGGTGGCGGGGCAAACCGTCGATCCGGCTGGGGTGCGCTGTCCGACGGCGGTGTTCGTCCCCCATCGCGACCGCATCGTGCCACCCGCGTCGGCGCAAGCGCTGGCCGAACGCCTCCCGAGTGCGCGCACGAGGGTCTTCACTCCCCACGCCGGCCATATCGGCATGGTCGTCGGCAGCAGGGCAGAGACCGAGTTGTGGCAGCCTTTGGCAGACTGGCTGATGTATTAACCGGGCGGCAAATGCTGCGACGCAGCATGATTTTGTGCAACGCAACGAAAGCGGCTAGACTTTCAAACTTGCACCAGAACGACTGGATAGGAGTGAGCCATGACCAAGGTCGTCATCGCCTCCGCCGTCCGCACGGCGGTGGGATCGTTCAATGGATCCTTTGCGCCGCTATCGGCGGCGAGCTTGGGTCAAATTGTCATTGCCGCAGCGCTCAACCGTGCGCATGTCGCCGGGCTCGAAGTGTCCGAGGTGGTGATGGGGCAGGTGCTGACCGCGGCAGCTGGGATGAATCCGGCGCGCCAGGCATCGATCGGGGCGGGCCTCCCGGTCGCGGTGCCGGCCTGGAGCGTCAATCAGGTATGCGGCTCCGGTCTGCGTGCGGTGGCGCTCGGCTACCAGGCTGTTGCCACCGGGGACGCCGCCATCGTGGTCAGCGGCGGGCAGGAGAGCATGAGCCAGTCGCCCCATGCCACGCACCTGCGCCAGGGCCGAAAAATGGGCGACGCCGACATGATCGACACCATGATCCGCGACGGCCTGTGGGACGTGTTCAACGGCTACCACATGGGATCGACCGCCGAGAACGTCGCGCGCAAGTGGCAGATCACGCGTGAACAGCAGGATCAGTTCGCGCTGGCCTCGCAGCTAAAGGCGGCGGCGGCGCGCAAGGCCGGGCGCTTCAAGGACGAGATCGTGGCGGTCACCATCAAGAACCCGAAGGGCGACATCGTCGTCGGCGACGACGAGTATGTCCGCGACAACGCGACCCTCGAAGGCCTCGCCAAGCTTCGGCCGGCCTTCGAAAAGGACGGGACGGTGACCGCGGGCAACGCCTCGGGGATCAACGACGGGGCGGCCGCCTTGGTGCTGATGAGCGCCGCCGAAGCGGCGCGACGCGGCATCGCGCCGCTGGCGCGGATCGCCTCCTGGGCCCAGGCCGGGGTCGAGCCCGCCCTGATGGGATCAGGTCCCATTCCGGCCAGCCGCGCCGCCCTCGCCAAGGCCGGCTGGCGGGCGGATCAGCTCGATTTGATCGAGGCCAACGAGGCCTTTGCCGCGCAGGCCTGTGCAGTCAACAAGGACCTGGGCTGGGATCCGTCCAGGGTCAACGTCAACGGCGGGGCAATCGCGATCGGTCATCCGATCGGCGCCTCCGGCGCTCGGGTGCTGGTCACCCTGTTGCATGAGATGCAGCGGCGAAACGCCAAGAAGGGCCTGGCGACGCTCTGCATCGGCGGCGGCATGGGCATCGCTATGTGCCTCGCCCGCGACTAGGGCTACGCTGGGCCCTCACAGCGGGAGGGTCCCATGGCACGGGTCGCGTTGGTTACCGGCGGCACCCGCGGAATCGGACGAGCCATCAGCGAACGGTTGCAAAGGGCCGGCTGTCGCGTGGCCGCCAACTATTCGCGCGACGGCGCGGCAGCGGAGAATTTTTCGCGCGAGACCGGCATTCCCGCCTATCAGTGGGACGTCGGCGATTTCGAGGCGTGCAAGGCCGGCATCGCCAAGGTGTCCGCCGATCTCGGCCCGATCGACATCCTGGTCAACAACGCCGGCATCACCCGTGACGCGACGATGCACAAGATGACCACAGATGCCTGGCGCACGGTGATCGATACCAACCTGACCTCGTGTTTCAATACCTGTCGCCTCGTCATCGAGGGCATGCGCGAGCGCGGCTTTGGCCGCATCGTCAACATCGGCAGCATCAACGGTCAGGCCGGGCAATACGGGCAGGTAAACTATGCCGCGGCGAAATCGGGGATCCACGGTTTTACCAAGGCGCTGGCCCAGGAAAGTGCGGCCAAGGGTATCACCGTCAACGCGGTGGCGCCCGGCTATGTCGATACCGACATGGTGCGCTCGGTGCCCCCGCCGGTGCTTGAAAAAATCATCGCGCGCATTCCGGCCGGGCGCCTCGGCCGTGCCGACGACATCGCGCGAACCGTCCTCTTCCTGGCGGCCGACGACGCCGACTTCATTACCGGCTCGACCATTTCGGTGAACGGCGGCCAGCACATGTACTAGCGCCGGCTTCGAGGGTGGCGCCGGAGCTGACGATCTTCTTGTCCGGCCCGCGCCGTCTAGCCGCGCGCCCGGCATGCTAGGTTGCCGCGATGATCCTCGACGTCGTCGATCTCAAGCAGTTCTACGAAAGCCGGCTCGGTCTCATCGTCACCCGTAGCCTGCGTGCGCGCATCCGCGAGTTGTGGTCCGAGACCAGCGGCCAGCGGGTGGTCGGCTATGGCTATGCGACGCCGTTTCTGCGTCCGTTGATGGAGGGCGCCGAGCGAACCGTCGCCCTGATGCCGGCGCCGCTCGGCGTCCATCGCTGGCCCGCCGGGGAGAGGGGTCTGGTCGCGTTGGCCGACGACCTTGACTTGCCGCTCGCCGATGCCGGCGTCGATCGCCTACTCGTGGCCCATGCGCTCGAGGTCACCGAGCATTTGCGCCCGCTGTTGCGCGAGTTCTGGCGGGTGCTGGCGCCCGAGGGGCGGTTGCTGATCGTCGTTCCCAACCGCACGGGCATCTGGGCGCGCCTCGAGCGCACGCCCTTCGGCCACGGCCGGCCGTTCACGCCGCCCCAGCTCAATCGCTTGCTGCGCGACGCCTTGTTTTCACCGACGCGGACGGTGCCGGCGCTGTACTTCCCGCCCAGCCGCTCGGGCGTGATGTTGCGGGTGGCGGGAACGATCGAAGGAGTGGGCACCAGCCTCGGCTGGTGGGCGTTTGCCGGGGCGGTGTTGATCGAAGCGACCAAGCAGGTTTACGCGCCGACTGGCTTCGGCGTCGTCCGCCGTCGCCAGCGGTTCCCGCAGCCGGCCCTGCCGACGGCGTCGGGACGCGCCTAGCGGCGACACCGCGCCGAGCTAGGCGCGGCGCAAGACGAACAGACCCTGCTCGCTGAACCAGTTTGCGAACGACCCAAAGTTGCGAAAGTGGGTCATCTGGCCCTTGCTGTCGAGGAAGTGACTGCGCTCGATCACCAGGCCGATCTCGCGGCACAGAATCAGCAAGTCGCGGATGGTGCAGAGATGGATGTTGGGCGAGGCATACCAGGGGTGGGACAACAGATCGGTGTCCGGCATGCGCCCGCTGAACAACAGGCTGAGCCGGATGCGCCAGTAGCCGAAATTGGGAATGGTGATGATGGCGTGGCGGCCAATGCGCACCAGCTGTTCGAGGATCGTTCGCGGATTGCGCGTTGCCTGCAGTGTCTGGCTGAGCACGACATAGTCGAAGGCGAGGTCGGGGTAGTCCTTCAGGTCGGTGTCGGCGTCGCCCTGGATGACGGAAAGGCCGCGGCCGACGCAGGCATTAACCCCAGCCTGGAAAATTTCGAGGCCGCGGCCGTCGACGCTCTTGGTCCGCGTCAGATGTTCGAGTAGTGCGCCATCGCCGCAGCCGATGTCGAGGACGCGAGTGCCGCTTTCGATCAGGCTGGCGATCACCAGCAGGTCGACGCGGATGCCGCCGGGGCGACCGGCGATAAAGCTGGTCATCGCCACTTCAGTCCGCGCCGCTCGGCAGCGCCGTTGAGGAAGCCGGCCAGCGTCTTCTGGAACTCGGGCTCGTCGAGCAGGAAGGCATCATGGCCCTTGTCGGTCTCGATCTCGACGAAGCTGACATTGGCGGCCTCGGCGTTGAGCGCATGAACGATCTCGCGACTGTCCCAGGTGGGAAACAGCCAGTCGCTGGTGAACGAAAAGACACAGAATCGAACCGGCGTGCGCCGGAATACCTGGGGCAGAAAATCGCCATGCTCGGCGGCGAGATCGAAGTAGTCCATCGCCCGAGTGATGTAGAGGTAGGAATTGGCATCGAAGCGCTCGACGAAGGTTGTGCCCTGGTGGCGCAGGTAGCTTTCCACTTGGAAGTCGGCGTCGAAGCCAAAGGTAAAGCGCTCGCGGTCCTGGAGTTTGCGGCCGAACTTGCGCCGTAGTGCCGCCTCGGACAGATAGGTGATATGCGCCGCCATGCGGGCGACCGCGAGCCCGGCGCTCGGCCGTAGCTGCCGCTCGGCGTAATTGCCTTCGCACCAGTTGGGGTCGCCCATGATGGCCTGGCGGCCTACTTCGTGAAACGCGATGTTCTGGGCCGAATGTCGGGCCGCCGTCGCGATCGGCACCGCGGCGAACACGCGCTCCGGATAATCGGCTGCCCACTGCAACACCTGCATGCCCCCCATCGACCCACCGATGACGCAGAACAACTGGCGGATGCCGAGCTGCTCGATCACCATCGCCTGGGCGCGCACCATGTCGCCGATGGTGATGACCGGGAACGTCAGGCCCCACGGCCGCCCGTTGGCCGGGTTGATTTCCATCGGTCCGGTTGAGCCCATGCAGCCGCCGAGCACGTTGATGCAGATGACGAAATAGCGATCGGTGTCGAGGATTTGGCCGGGGCCGACGACCAGCTCCCACCAGCCGCGCCGCCCGGTGATCGGATTGGTGTCGGTGACGAACTGGTCTCCGGTCAGCGCATGGCAGACGAGGATCGCGTTGGAGCGCTCGGCGTTCAACGACCCGTAGGTCTGGTAGGCCATGGTGAAACGCGGCAACTCGATGCCGCTGTCCAGGCGTAGCGCGCGGTCCGGTCCGAACTCCATCCGGAAACCCTGTGCCGGCGTGGTGCTTCCCGGTGGTGCACTGGCCAGCAGTTCCGTGTTTCCCATGGCGATTGGCGGCGACATTGGTTACGACGCGCATAGGTTGGGTCCCGGCGGCGCGCTGTCAACGTTTTCTTTGCTTTTGCAAGGGCTCGGGACTACTACTATCGGCCCTTCACCGAGCAGTGCGGCGACACTCCCATGGCGGCTGGAAGCAAGACGCTTGACGATCTCCGTCGTGAGATCGACGGCATCGACGACCGCCTCCATGCCCTGATTCTGGCGCGCACCGCGCTGGTACGCGAAGTGGCGAGCGTCAAGGCGGAGCCGGGCCGGGCAATGGCAGTGCCTGGCGCCGGCATGAGACCGGGACGCGAGGCCGAGGTCCTGCGGCGGCGTTTGGCGGCCGACCTCGGCGGCCTGCCGGCGACCGTGTTTGCCCGCATCTGGCGCGAGCTGATCGCCGCCTTTTGCCGGCTCCAAGGCCCGCTCGAAGTAGCGGTTTGCACCACCGAAAAATCGATCGGCTATTGGGATCTGGCCCGCGACCATTTTGGCTCGGCGACCCGGATGTCGCTGCACCACGCCCCCGGCTTGGTCATCCGCGCCGTCAGCGGCGGCGCCGCGACCGTCGGCCTGCTGCCGATGCCGGTCGCCGAGGAGAAGGATTCGTGGTGGCGGATGTTGGAGGGCACCCCCGGCTCGCCCCACGTCATCGCCAAGCTGCCGTTCTGTGTCAACCCGGGCCGCATCGAGAACTGCCAGGCCATGGTGATCGGATGCCTGCCCTATGACGGCTCGACCGATGATCTGAGTTGGCTTTCGCTCGCCGCCGATGCCGCGTTGTCGCGGCGCTCGCTCAACGATCTGGTGCGTCGGATCGGGTTCGCGGGGCAGCTGATTGCCACCTACGAGGAGGGCGGTCGGGCCGATTATCTGCTCGAGACATCCGGGTTTGTCCGACGCGACGATTCCCGTGTCGTCGATTTGGCGAAGCAGTTGCCGTCCAGCAGTCGGGTCGCGGTCATCGGGTCCTACGCCCGGCCGCTTGCCGTCGGATAGCGGGGTCCGCGCCATGAGCCCATTGCGGCCGCGTCCCGGCATCCTCGAGATCACAACCTATGTGGGCGGCGAAGCCGAAGCGCCCGGTGCCAGCCGGGTGATCAAGTTGTCGTCGAATGAATCGGCGCTCGGGGTCAGCCCCAAGGTCGTCGATGCGCTGCGCGAGCAGGGCTCGGCGGTGTTTCGCTACCCCGACGGTGGGGCTGACCAACTGCGGCGGGCGCTCGCCCAGCACCATGGGCTGGCCGCCGAGCGCCTCCTCTGCGGGGCCGGTTCGGACGAATTGCTGACGCTGTTGGTACGGGCCTATGCCGGCCCCGGCGACGAGGTGTTGTACAGCTGGCACGGCTTTCTGATGTATCCGATCACGGCGCTGTCGGTCGGCGCGGTGCCGGTGGCCGCAGCTGAAACGAACTACACCGCCGATGTCGATCGCCTGCTGGCCCTGGTGACATCGCGCACCAAGCTGGTCATGCTCGCCAATCCGAACAATCCGACCGGGAGCTACGTCGGTGCCGACGCGATGCGCCGGCTGCGAGCAGCTCTGCCGGCGGACGTCCTTCTGGTGATCGACGCCGCCTATGCCGAGTACGTCTCGCGTAACGACTACTCCCCCGGCACCGACCTCGTCGATGCCAACGACAACGTGGTCATGACCCGGACGTTCTCGAAGATCTACGGGTTGGCCGGGTTGCGGCTCGGCTGGTGCTACGGACCGCCGGACGTCATCGACGTGCTGCAGCGCATCCGCGGCCCGTTCAACGTCAGCGCTGCCGCCCAAGTCGCCGGGCTGGCGGCGTTGCAGGACGCCGACTTCTTGCAACGGGCGCGTGCCCACAATGAACGCTGGCTGCCGTGGCTGACGGACCAGTACCGGGGTCTGGGTCTGCGACCGCTGCCGTCGGTGGCCAACTTCGTGTTGGTGGGCTTTGGCGCCGCGGCGCGGGCCAAGGCAGCCGGCGAGGCGCTGAAAGGCGCGGGCATTCTCGTCCGCGGCATGGCCGCCTATGGGTTGCCCGACTTCCTGCGCATCACCGTCGGCCTGGAAGAAGAGAATCGCGTCGTGATCGAGACCCTGCGCGTCTTCGTCGCGCGCCATCCCGGCTGAAGCCAATGGGCCCATCCGTGTTGTACGAGCGTATTGCCCTGATCGGCATCGGCCTGATCAACTCGTCGATCGCACGGGCCGTGATCGCGCGCAGCGTGGCGCGATCGCTGTGCGGCTGCGCGCAAAGCGAGGCGACCCGGCGGCGAGCCATCGAGTTGAATCTCGTCGAGCAGGTAACCGCCGACCCGGCCGAAGCGGTACGTGAGGCCGATCTCGTCATTCTCGGCACACCAGTCGGCGCGTTCGGCGCGATCGCGCGCCGGATCGGGCCGGCGTTGAAAAAGGGAGCCACCGTCACCGACGTCGGTTCGGTCAAGGCCGCGGTCGTGCGCGACGTCGCGCCGCACCTACCCGCGGGCGTGCATTTCGTCCCGGCGCATCCAGTGGCGGGCACCGAGCATTCGGGGCCGGACGCTGGATTCGCCGAACTCTTCGACAAGCGCTGGTGCATCCTGACGCCGCCCGCCGGCACCGAGCGTGCGGCGGTCGACCGCCTGTCCGAGTTCTGGCGCCGGCTAGGCAGCAAGGTCGATGTCATGGATCCGGTGCACCACGATCTGGTGTTGGCGATCACCTCGCACCTGCCGCATCTGATCGCCTACAACATAGTCGGTACCGCCAAGGATCTCGAAACGGTGACCGAGGGCGAGGTGATCAAGTATGCCGCTGGCGGTTTCCGCGATTTCACCCGCATCGCCGCCTCCGACCCGGTGATGTGGCGGGACGTCTTTCTTCATAATCGCGAGGCGGTGCTCGAGATGCTGGGCCGCTTCAACGAGGACCTATCGGTCCTCACTCGCGCCATCCGGTCGGGTGACGGTGCGTCGCTGGAGGCCTTCTTTGCCCGCACCCGGGCGATCCGCCGCGGCGTCATCGACGCTGGGCAGGCTGATCCGGAAGATCTAAAGAAGCAGGCTACGGCCGCCGCGGCTTCAGGGTCGCGTCCAGCGAAAACGACTCGACCGAGGGCACCTCGGCCACGGTAAACGGGCCGATCGTCAGTTTGCCGTTTTGAGCGGCGATCGGAATCAGCGTCTTGCCGCTGCCGCGGTCAAGCAGGTTGAACGCCAGCTTGGCGGCGATGGCGTTGCGGTTCGACACCGCGCCCAACCGTTCCAGCACATCGATGAAGTCGTTGAGGCCGAGGATCGTGATCGTACCGGCGCCGATCGGCCGCAACTCGCGATCGAGCGCGAGCGTGCCGTCGCCGTCGAGGCGCAGCGGTCCCCATTCGAACCGCAGGTCCTTGAGGTCGATCGTGCCGCCCGCATCGCGCCACGCGGCCAACGGTTGGCGTCCGGGTGGATCGTTCCAGGCCCCGCGCCAGATCGCCGTCCCACGCGCCACCTGCATGGCGCGGTCGACTTGGTGGAAAAAGGGCAGGGTCGAGGACACGTCGTGGGCGGCAACGGTCAGGGTCGCCTGCGGGGTCGAGTCGTCGGGCAGGACCTCGGGCAGGCGGACCGAGACCTCGAGATAGCTGGCGTCGATCGGTCGCCCAAGCAGCAAGACGAACAGGCGCGGCCGTCTCAGCGTGGCGGCGATGGTCTGCGGCTGTCCACGGTCGTTGGTGGTGACCTCGATGGCGACGCCGTCGTTGATCAGCTCGATGTCGCGCGAGTTGCCGGCGACCGAATAGGTGACCGAGTTGTTGGCGACCCGCAGCGACAGGCGGTGGGACGCCCATACCGGCGCCGCCGCTTCGACCCGGTCGGCGCGCCAGGACAGCGTGTGTTTCTGCGACAGCGCGAGGACGGGCGACTCGATACGGACGCCAAGATGGAACGGAAATCCGTCGAAGCGCGGATTGTCGAGAACGACGAAATAGCCCTCGGCGCGCCGATCCTCGACCCAGGCGGCCAGGGCTCGTTCGACGCCGTTGGCCAAGCGGAACCAGACCAGCGTCCAGGCGCCGGCGGCGAGCAGGAGGGCGACGGCGACGACCACCGCGAGCCAGCCCCACCGTCGGGGCCGCGGACCGGAAGCCAAGTCGATGAGCGGAACGGCATCGTGGGTCACGGCCCGGCGGACCGCACGTGGTTGCGAGGCAACATCGGGTTACTATATAGCCCTGCACGCCGTCCCAGCCAAAAGGCCAGGTGATGCAGCGCGACGCGAACGGCGATCTGTGGGTGTTCGGCTACGGATCGTTGATGTGGAATCCGGGCTTTTCCTTTGCCGACGCCGCGGTCGCCGACCTGGCGGGTTATCATCGTTCCTTCTGCCTCTACTCGGAACACTACCGCGGCACACCCGCACACCGGGGCCTAGTCCTCGGGCTCGACCTCGGCGGTCACTGTCGCGGCCGCGTCTTTCGCGTGCCGGCCGCCACCGCAGAAGCGACGCTCGCCTATCTGATCCAGCGCGAGATGTACGGTCATCCGATCGATGTCTATCGTCTCGAGGGGCTCGCCGTCACCGTGGGAGCGGCGGCGCGAACGGCGGCCTGTTTTGTCGTCAACCGCGAGCATCCGCACTACGCCGGACGATTGTCCGCGGCGGCGATCGCGGAACGGGTTGCGGCGGCGCGGGGCATCTCGGGAACCAACCACGACTACCTGATGCAGACGATCGCCCATCTGGAGGAGTTCGGTATTCGTGACGACGGCCTGCTGGCCGTCCGTGCCGCGCTGGCGGGCCGGGACCGCGCCGCCGACTAGCTGCACTTCGAATAGCCGCAACTCGTACAGGTGTCGCAGTTCTCCATCCGCATCAGGGCGGGTTGGCTACAGCGCGGACAGGTCCTGAGGCGCGTGACGCTTGGCCCCGGCTCCTCCATGCCGGCAGCCTTGCGCCATTCCTCGGCTTGGTGGTCGGCGTCGTGCGGCGCGGCCATGAAGCCGATCGCGACCAGATGCTCCTCGATGACCTCGCCGATCGCCGCCAGCAGCGAGGAAACGTAGCGCCCTTCGACCCAATGGCCGCCGCGCGGATCGAACACGGCCTTCAGCTCTTCGACAACGAAAGACACGTCGCCACCGCGGCGGAAAACAGCCGAGATCATGCGTGTCAGCGCCACCGTCCAGGCGAAGTGCTCCATGTTCTTGGAGTTGATGAACACCTCGAATGGTCGTCGCCGCCCGTCCTGAACGATGTCGTTGATGGTGATGTAAATGGCGTGGTCGGATTCGGGCCACCGCACCTTGTAGGTCTGGCCGGGTAGAACCCCGGGCCGGTCGAGCGGCCTGGTCATGTAGACGACGCCGCCCGCCTCGAATTGATCGACCGGGCGTGCCGGCGGCCGGCCGAGCGGCAATTCGGTCTGTTTGACATCGGCCTTCGCCAGTTTGGCTTCGAGCACGGCGCCGGTGACCGTATTTGGCCGGTAGGTGGTGATGCCCTTGCAGCCGGAATCGTAAGCCAGCATGTAGACGTCCTTGAACGCGGCGAAAGACATGTCTTCCGGGATGTTGACCGTTTTCGACACTGCCGAATCGATGAATTCCTGTACCGCCGCCTGCATGCGCACGTGGTCGGCCGGAGTCAGGTGCTGGACGTCGACGAAGGCGGGCGGCAGCGGTGTCGTCGCGCCGAACTGGCGCCGGAACAATCGAAAGGCGTAGTCGCTGACCTCTTCTTCCTTGCGGCTGCCGTCCGGCATCAAGACGGTGCGCTTGTAGATGAAGCTGAAGACTGGCTCGAGCCCCGACGACACGTTGTCGGCGAGCAGCGAAATCGTGCCGGTCGGCGCGACCGAGGTCAGCAGGGCGTTGCGGATGCCCTGGCGGGTGATGGCGTCGCGCACATCGGCGTCGAGACGGGCGATATTTTCTCCCGCCAGGTAGCGATCGCGATCGAACAGGGGAAAGACGCCTTTCTCGGCAGCGAGGTCGCTCGAGGCGAGGTAGGCGGCGCGGCGCAGGATGGCCAGCCAGCGGCGGGTGGTCAGCACGGCCTCGGCGCTGCCGTAACGGAGCCCGCAGAGAATGAGGGCGTCGGCCAGCCCGGTGATGCCAAGCCCGATGCGCCGCTTCGCCTTGGCCTCGTGCTCCTGTGCCGGCAGGGGAAATCGCGACACGTCGATCGCATTGTCGAGCATGCGCACCGCCGTCTTCGTCAGCGTCGCCAGCCGGGTCTCATCGAGGGCGGCCTGAGCGGTGAACGGATCGTCGACCAGTTGGGCCAGATTGATCGAGCCGAGCAGGCACGCCCCGTAGGGCGGCAACGGTTGTTCGCCACAGGGGTTGGTCGAACTGATCGCCTCGACATAGGAGAGATTGTTGAGACGGTTGATGCGGTCGATGAAGATGACGCCCGGCTCGGCATAGCCGTAGGTGGCGCGCATGATCTTGTCCCACAGCTCGCGCGCCACCACCGTCTTGTAGGAGACGTTGCCGAAGACCAGGTTCCACGGCTGATCCGACTTGACCGCTTCCATGAACGCATCGGTGACCAACACCGACAGGTTGAACATGCGCAGCCGGCCGGGTTCGCGCTTGGCCTCGACGAAGGACTCGATGTCGGGATGGTCGCAGCGCAGGGTTGCCATCATGGCACCGCGCCGGTGGCCGGCCGACATGATCGTCCGGCACATGGCGTCCCAGACGTCCATGAACGACAACGGGCCCGACGCGTCGGCGCCCACGCCTTTGACCGGGGCGCCCTTGGGCCGCAGCGTCGAGAAGTCGAAGCCGATGCCGCCGCCCTGCTGCATGGTGAGCGCGGCCTCTTTCAGATTCTCGAAGATGCTCGCCATGTCGTCCTGGATCGTGCCCATGACGAAGCAGTTGAAGAGGGTGACACGGCGGTCGGTCCCGGCGCCGGCGACGATCCGACCGGCCGGCAGGAAGCGGAAATCGTGCAGGGCGTCGGCGAACAGGGGTTGCCAGCGCGCCGGTTCAGCCTCGGCCTTGGCGAGCGCGCCGGCGATCCGCGTCCAGGTGTCGGCGATCGTCCCATCAATCGGCGCGCCATCGGCGCCCTTGAGGCGATACTTCATGTTCCAGATCTGCCGGGAGATCGGTGCGATCGTCGTCATCTGGCGTTCCGAGGGCTGCGGCCCGGTCAGTGACCGGCCGGCGGCGGGCCGGGGGCGCGATTGTAGGGACGGCCGGAGGGGGTTGCAATGTTCGTGTTATGTTCACAGCCGAACGGTGAATTAATCTATTGATTTATATTACTTATTCGACTTATCCCCAGTTATCCAACGGGCAATCACACCGGCAGCGGGGATGACGGTCGATCGGGCTGGGCGCTGATTTGTTATCCATAGAGTTATGCACCGTCGGTGCAGCCGCCGGCGACGCGGCTTGCCCTTTGCCCGCCCAGCCGGCGCCTGTGTAGAGTGAATCGATCACCGATAATAGGGAGGACGATGTGGCGAAGGCCAGAGGCAAAGGTAAGCGGCTGAGCGCGGCCTTGAAGCAGCGCAAACCGGTGGCAAAAGCGAAGGCGCCGCCGCCGATTTTCCCGCCGAGTGCACAGATCACGCCGCGCGAGCCCACCTATTACCCGACCGAAGCCGAGCGCAGCCGGCCCGAGGGGTGGAGCGCCCCGTTCCTCAGCTCGCCCTACAACGAGCCGCCGCACCCGATGGAATCGGCCAAGATGCTGATCGTCGAGTTCTGGCCCGACCCGCAGGCGCTGATCGACGCGGTGCCGTACCCGCTGGAAGCCCTGCCCGATCTGCCCGGCGTTGCCATCTGCGGCGACAACCGCCAGATGCCGACCTCGCTGAAGTTCCAGGAGGGCATGATCGTGTTGCCGGTCAAGTTCGGCAACCAGACCGGCAGCTTCACGCCCTATATCTGGACCTCGACGGACGAAGCGATGATTGCCGCGCGCGAGATCTCCGGCCGGCCCAAGACGGTCTGCGACCACAACGAGATCCAGGAAGTCGGCAGCCAGGCGATGGCGAAGATCACGCGGCGCGGCGAAACCCTGCTCCGGGTCTCGGTCACGCTCGAGAAACACGGAAACTTCCGCGACCTGCCCTTCGGCGGCAACTGGTTTTCGGTGCGCAAGGTGCAGATGCCCGAGCGCGACCGGCCGGCGCTCAAGCAGGTGATTCACCACGGGCTCGGCGGCTCGTTCAAGGTGTTCTCGATCTGGCAGGGGCGCGGGTTCTGCGAGATGCCAGGCCAAGCGTTTTCGGCCGTCTGGCGCCTCAATCCGAAAAAGATCGGCCGCGCCTGGTACGCCCATGTTTCCTGGGATCTCGATTTCGGCAAGATCGTCTGGGAACACTGGGTACCGGCGCTCATTCCCTGATCACCGTCCGACACGCGGAGCACATCCGATGCGACCCCATATCCCGTTGCTCGACACCACCAAGATGGCGTGGGAACCCCGGGACTCGATGAAGGGGCTCTTTTCGAAGAAGCTGAGTTTCGATCCGGCGACCGGCGCGCGGACGGCACTGCAATGCATCGACCCCGCCCGCGGCTACGCGCCGCCCGACCGGCCGCATTACCACCACATGGACGAAGAGCTTCTGGTGCTGAAGGGCGACATGTCGTTCGATTCGAAGAACTGGCTCGGACCGATGGCCCGTTGCTTCCATCCGGCCTTGACCGTGCACGGCTTCAAGAGCGCGGTGCGGGTTGAATCCTGGTTCATTTCGCGGGTCAGCAAGGAGCTCGATTTCAACTTCTATGAACCGGCGACCGGTGACTGGCCGTTCAGCCTGGCCAAGACGGCTCCGGCGCGCCCCGTCTGCGTGTTCGCCGATTCGCGTCAAGGCGCCTGGGAGGAGGTCAAGGATGCGGGCAGCAAACCGCTGCTGAGCCGTCGCCTCCTCAGCCGGCATCCCGTGACTGGCGAGGGTTCGATGCTGGTCCGTTTCGCTCCCGGCTGGGTCAGCCCGCATGAGTCGCATTTTCACTCGGTCTACGAGGAAGTTTTCATCCTCGAGGGCGAAATCGAGATGGCGGATGGCGGCCGCCACACCGCCGGTTGCTACACGTTCAAACCGCCAGGTACTTTGCAGGCGCGCGCCGGCAGTCCGCTGGGCGCCCTCGCCTACATCAATTTCGGCGGCAAGATGGACTTCCGCCCGGCCAGCGAACTCAAGGCCTTCCTCGCCGGCCGCCTGTATTAGACCGCCCGCGTCGCCGTCCTCAACCGCGTCAGACCAGGTGGC
>SHVP01000023.1 GCA_009694165.1 Alphaproteobacteria bacterium | reverse complement strand
GAACAAGGGCCGTTCCACGGCATTCGCATCGTCGGCGAGCGCTTCGACTGCGGCAGCAAGTCGGGATATCTGCGGGCCAATATCGCTTTTGCCTTGCAGCGCCCCGACCTGCGCGATGATCTCAGGGCTTATCTGCAAACCATAGATTTGACCGATTTGCCGCGCACGACCGTTCGGGGCGGCGCGCGATGAAGGTGGTGTTTGTCGGAACCGGATACGTTGGTCTCGTATCTGGTTCCTGTTTCGCCGATATCGGTGCCATGGTCACCTGCGTCGACAAGGACCAGCGCAAGATCGCGGCGCTGCGGCGGGGGGACATTCCCATCTTCGAACCGGGGCTCAAGCAGCTCGTGGCCCGCAACGTCAAAGCGGGTCGCCTGGAGTTTGGCGAGGATCTGGCGCAAGCCGTTCGTGGTGCCGACATCGTGTTCATCGCCGTCGGAACCCCGAGCCGGCAGGACGGCGGTGCCGATCTTTCTTACGTCCTTGGCGCTGCCGAGGAAATCGGCGCCGCCATGGACGGTCCCTTGATCGTGGTCACCAAGTCCACGGTCCCGGTCGGGACCGGTCGCAAGGTTGCGGCGGCGCTGCAGTCGCGGAGTCCGCGGGCGCCGTTCTCGATCGGGTCGGCGCCAGAGTTTCTGCGCGAGGGTAGCGCCATCGCCGATTTCATGAAACCCGATCGCATCGTCGCCGGCAGTGATTCGAGCGAAACGATCACCGCTCTTCGTCAGTTGCATGCGCCGCTAATCAGCCGCGACGACCAGTTCGTGGCGACCAGTCTCGAGACGGCAGAGTTGATCAAGTACGCTGCGAATGCGTTCCTGGCGACAAAGATCGGCTTCATTAACGAAATCGCCGACCTGTGCGAGCAAACCGGGGCCGACGTCGAAGCGGTGGCGCGGGGCATGGGGCTTGATCGCCGGATCGGTCGCTGGGGGCTGAGCGCCGGGCCCGGCTTCGGCGGCTCATGCTTTCCCAAGGACACACGGGCGCTGACCTTCACCGGCCGCGAGTGGAAATCGCCGACGCGGATCGTCGAAACAGTGATCGACGCCAACGAGCGGCGCAAGGAGATCCTCGCGCACAAGGTGACCGTCGCGTTGGGCGGCACGGTTAAGGGCCGCACGATCGGAGTCCTCGGGCTGACGTTCAAGGCCGATACCGACGACGTCCGCGAGAGCGTCAGTCTCGAGCTAATACCGCGCCTGCAAGCGGCGGGCGCGACCATTCGCGCCTATGACCCGGAAGGCATGGAACCTGCCAAGGGCCTGTTGAACGGTGTGCATTGGTCGCGGGATGTCTATGACGCCCTGGCTGGTGCTGACGCCGGGGTCATTCTTACCGAATGGCGCCACTTCGGCCCCGATCAACTCGATCTTGCGCGCGCTCGCGCCGTGATGAAGATGCCGTTGTTGATCGATCTCCGCAATCTGCACGATCCCAGGACGGTGGCGAAGGCGGGATTCCGCTACGCCTCGATCGGGCGACCGATGGTCGCGCCGACCACCTAGCCGCGATGCAGGGTCATCGTTTTCACCCGACGATTCTGCGCGCCTATGACGTGCGCGGCATCGTCGGCGAAACACTGGGCGAAGCCGATGCGCGGGCGCTCGGCCGTGCGTTTGGTACCACCGTCGTCCGCCGCGGCGGACGCTCGGTCTGCGTCGGCTATGACGGCCGGCTGTCGTCGCCGGCCCTGGAAGCGGCGCTGGTCGAGGGGCTGGCGGCAACTGGGCTCGCGGTCCGCCGCATCGGGCTCGGCCCGACGCCAATGCTCTATTTCTCGGTTCATCAGACTGCTGCCGATGCCGGCGTCATGGTAACCGGCTCGCACAATCCGCCGACGCATAACGGATTCAAGTTCATGCTCGGCCAGGGCGTTTTTTTCGGCGACGACATCGCCGCTCTGGGCGGCCTGGCTAGAGCCGGAGACTTCGTCAGCGGCAACGGTACCATCGCCCCGCACGAAGTGAAGGCCGCCTACATCGCCCGGCTGGTAAATGGGCTCGATCTGCCGGCTGCGGCGATCGTCTGGGATGCGGGTAACGGCGCCGCCGGTGCAGTGCTGGCCGAAGTGACGGCCCGGCTGCCGGGCCGCCATGTACTGCTCAACGATCGCGTCGACGGCACCTTCCCAGCGCATCATCCCGACCCCACCGTCGAGGCGAATTTAGCCCAGCTCCGCCAGGCCGTTGCCGACAAGCGTGCTGATCTCGGTATCGCCTTCGATGGCGACGGCGACCGGATCGGTGTGATCGACGGCCGCGGCCGCGTGTTGTGGGGCGACCAGCTGTTGGCGCTGCTCGCCCGCGACGTGCTGGCGGACAACCCTGGCGCGACCGTGATTGGCGACGTCAAGTCGAGCGTCGTCCTGTTCGATGAGATTCGCCGCCTCGGCGGCAAACCGATCGTGTGGATGACCGGCCATTCGCTAATCAAGAGCAAGATGAAGGAGACTCATGCGCTCCTGGCCGGCGAAATGAGCGCCCACATCTTCTTCGCCGATCAATATTACGGCTATGACGATGCCCTCTATGCCGGCTTGCGCCTGCTGCAGACGCTCAAGCGCAGCGGTCGATCGATGGCCGAGTTGCTCGATCAGCTGCCGAAAATGGTGAACACGCCCGAACTGCGCTTCGATTGCACGGAAGAGCGCAAGTTCGAGGTCGTCGGCGAGGTTCGCGATCGTTTGCGGGCGGCCGGTGCCGAAGTGCTCGATATCGACGGCGTGCGAGTCACGACGCCGGACGGCTGGTGGCTGCTGCGCGCTTCCAACACCCAGGCCGTCCTGGTCGCCCGGTGCGAGGCAAAAAGCGCCGATGGCCTTGGTCGCCTCAAGACCCAGCTGACGGAGCAACTGAGCCGGAGCGGGATCGACCTCCCGATGTGACGGCGGCCCGGCTGCCGGGCGGGTTGCCGCTCAGATGCCTTACTTGCGGGCCGTGTAAAAGAACCAGTTGGCCTTGGTCTTGGCGTCCGGCTTGTCGACGTTGTAGACTCGGCCGCCGTCGCCCATCTCCATCGTTTCGCCGACGCCGCCACGCTTGAAGCCGGCATCAACGGCGATCTCCGTGAGGTCGAGATCGTGCAGCGTGCCCCAGAAGGGCTCGTTGTTCCCGAAGGTATCCCAGTCGCGCATGAACTGATCGTAAGGGTCCATGCCGTGGTACTGCGGCTGCTCGACGTGAATCATGACGCCGCCGGGTTTGAGCACGCGGAGGGCCTCACGGACAATGTTGCGGAGGCCGCTCGTCGACAATTCGTGCATGACCGCACCCGAGGTGACAAAGTCGAACGTGTTGTCGGCAAAGCGGAGGTGCTCGGCGTGCTGCTGCGAAAAATGCACCTTCTTGCCCCACGACTCGGCGCGCGCGAAGGCGTAGCGCAGACAAGGGGCGGAAACGTCGACGGCGTGAATCTCGGCCTTGGGGAAGGCATCGCAAAAGGGCAAGGTCGAGTGGCCGATAGCACAGCCGATATCGAGGATCTTGCCCCGATCGAAGCGCGGGAAGTTTCGTTTGATGTAGGCGGCGATGGTGCGGCCGATGCCGTCGACCCGTGGCCCGAGGAATCCTTGCGTGATTGAATAGACACCGCGATCGTAGATGGCTCCGGCATAGACATCGGTCGCGCTTTCCTCGCCGGTGTAACCGCCCGGCATGCAATGGATATCAACGGCGGTGATGTAGCGCGGCATCTCCAGGGCGGGATCGAGCTGCAGCGTGCTCGTTGTCCGCTTGTCCCGCAGGAATTTGTCGGCACGGCCCTGCAACGCGGCGAAGTCGCGGTCGAGGCCGGTCTGAGCTGCCGTCCACATCAGTTCCTGCGTCGTGCGGCGCAAGGCGCTCCACATCTGGTGGTAGGGGTCGCGGCGCATCTCGGCCCGCACCTCTTGGCGGTTTTTCGGCCGGCGACCGCGTGTCTTGACATAGGCAGGCAGGACCCGCGCCTGGTAGGCATCCTTGTTGCCGGGCATCAGGCGGGCGAACACCTGGAAATGCATCGCCTGGGCGAAGTTCTCATGGGCGATCTCGTCGTGATTGGCGGCGAGCGAAACTCCGTGCGGCAACAGGCGATTGAAACTCTGTGGACCCAACATCGGCTTCCCTCGGCGAACAGTGGCGGGAAGCGAAGTATACACCATTTCCGCGAGTCGCTGCGGGACGCCAACGAGGGTGGCGAGCTAGACGTCGACGCGGATTGGAATGCAGTCGATCTGGCGCCGGCCGAGGGACTTGCAGGCGGCGGCCGCGCGTTGCTCGGTCAACCCGACGATGCGGGCCCGATAAACGGTCTTACCCTTGGTCTTGATGGGGTCGACGAATCCCTTGGTCCCGTCCAGCACGTTGGCCGCCAGCTTCCCCACTTTGGTCAGGTGGGCATAGGCCGCATCGGCCGCGCGAAAAGCGCCGAGCTGAATGCCCCACCCGGCCGAGGGCGTCCGTGGCTGCGGTTTCTCGGCCGCCCGGCGGCCGTGGCTGCCGCGCTTTTCCGTCCCTGCTGTCGGCTGATAGGCGGCATGGCGCAGGGAGGCCTTCGTCGGATGGCCCTCCTGACGCGCCGCCGCCTGGTAGGTGGTGCTGGTCCGCATCGGCGCGGCCGCGTACAACAGGTCGTAACCCTCGTCGAACAGCGCCGCCATGTGGCGATCGCGGGCATTGGCGGTATCGCCGCCGAACATGGTTCCAACCAGGCGCCGCCCGCCGCGCTCGACCGAGGTGACGATATTGAAACCGGAGGCCTGGATGAAACCGGTCTTCATGCCGTCGGTGCCCGGATAGGAGTCGAGCATGCGGTTATGGGTGGTGAGCCACTGGCCGCGGAAGTTGAAGCTGCGGCTCGAAAAATAGTGGTAGTGGGCCTGATGGTTGCGCAGCATGGCGAGGCCAAGACCGACCATGTCGCGCGCCGTGGTCACTTGCTTCGGATTCGGCAGTCCGCTGGCATTGCGGAAGATGGTGGTCCGCATGCCGAGATCGCGGGCCCGATCGGTCATCGTCTCAGCGAAATCGTCCTCGTCGCCGCCGATCGCTTCCGCCAGCACCACCGCCGCATCATTGGCGGACTTGGTGACGACGGCGAGAATGGCCTCTTCGACCGTGATCGTGCTCCCGGCTACCAGGCCGAGCTTCGAGGGCGCCTGCTGCGCAGCGTGCATCGACACCGGCAGGGCCTGGCGCAGCTTCAGTTGGCCCGAATCGAGCGCGTCAAATACGAGGTAGAGCGTCATCAGCTTGGTGAGCGAGGCGGGGTAGCGGATTTCATCGGCACCCTCATCGATCAGGATCCGACCGGTCTGGGCGTCGACAACCAGGGCCGAGTAACGGGCGAGGGCGGGTGCTGCGAGGAACAGAAGGGCGACCACCAGTGCTGCGCCCGAACGCCAAAACCATCGCTGCCGCATTCCTAAGCCCTTGTTTGGCCTAAATTTTGGCCTAGGTTGACCTTGCCCACCCAGGCCCGGGCAGAATCTTAAGGAACCCTGGGAAGCCCTGTCTACCTTTAATTTCAATGTCCTGTAATTCGTCACTCACGACTTGCTTGAGGTTCGTGGCTGCCGTCGCCCTAATCGGCGTCTTGGCCGGCTGTCGCGCCGAGGGACCGGTCAGCGATCCGGTCGGTCGCGCCGCCAGCTGGTTCGATTATGCGGCCGGCCGCGACATCGAGCGCGCCTGCGCGCTCGGCACACCAGATCGCCTCCGCTTCGTCTACAACGCGGTCTATACCGAACATGTCCGTACCTACGACCTGACCGTTGGGCCGGACGGGGCCAGCCTGCTGGCGCGGGCCTTTTCCGGGACGCTGGGGCGAGTGAGCGGACCTGAGATCTTTCCTGATTTCGCCGGTCGGCAAGCGCCTGCCGGGCTCACTCAATTCGAAGCAGATCAACTCTTCACCGCTGCCCGACTTGAGGGTCTGGGGGCGCGGCCCCCGGTCGGTTCGTATCTTCGCTCGGACGCTTACTATTGGGTGGTTGCTGCCTGCCGCGCGGGGGCGTTTGCCTTTACCGCGTTCACCGGACCGGGCGGCCGCCTGGAGTCGCTAGCGTTTCGTCCATTGCTGCTCGCCAAGGACCGAACCGGTGTCGCCGTGCCCGTCCAGCGCCCGGTCGACTCTGACCGGACGACCGACTTTGGCCGCATCTACAAGCCGGTTAACGCCGAGGCCGACGACCGGGGCCGTTTTGATGGCGGCCCCCGCTTTATGTTTGAGGTCCGGCTGGACGGCCTGCGTTAGGCCCCGGTTAGCGCAATGCAGCAATGAAGAAACCAAATGTTTGTATGGGGGTTGACATCAATGGTCGGCACAATATATTGCACTGCAACATAGTTGGTATTGCAGCGCACATAACCCATTAGGAGCCAGCCTACCATGACGACCAGCAGCAAGAAGTCCGCCAGCGACGCCTTTTACTCCGCTGGCAACACCGCCCAGACCTTCGACTCGGCCATCAAGGCCGGCAAGGAAGGGGCCGATCTCCTTCTCAAGGAAGGCGCGGACGTTGCGGCCAAAGGTTTCCAGACGTTCGTTTCCGTCACCAAGGAAGCGGCCGAGGGCACCTCCAAGCGCTATGACGAGTTTGCCGCGATCGGCAAGAAGAACGTCGAAGCCGGTATTGCCGCGGCCGATGCATGGGCCACAAACTGCGAGACCTTCAATGCCAAGGTCATCGAGCTGTCCCAGCAAGCCATGGCGGAAGGCTTCAACGCCGCCACCTTGATCCTGTCGGCCAAGAATCCGCAAGAGGCCGCCAAGCTGCAAGCCGACTTTGTCAGCGCCGGCGTCAGCCGCATGATCGAGCAGGCAACCAAGATGTCGGAACTGTCGATCAAGGCCGCCAATGAGGCATACGCGCCACTGAACGCGCAGATCGCCCAGTTCATGGAACGCTTTACCAAACAGGTCGCTTAGTTCCGTACCAAACGACTCTGTCCTTCCCGGGCCCGGCCTGATCAGGCCGGGATTTTTTGCGTCCGCCCGACCGGCGCGGGTTCCCTATGATCGGGCACCATGACATGCCCGATCTGCCATTCCGTCATCGATGCGCCAAGCCTCGCCCGGGAGTTGGAGCGTCGCTACGACCTCGGCGGCGCCATTGGCTGCCACCTGCTCTACCGGGGCATGAACGATATTTTCACCGCCTAATCGCCGCGCGGCCGCTTTGCTGTCCGCACCTGGCGTACCGCGTGGCGCTCGATCTCCGATATCCGCTACGAAAGGCCTTCCTGGCATTTCTCGATGCCGCGGCGATTCCGGTGGCGGCCGGCATCCCGGCTCGCGACGGCATCCCGTTCTTCGTCGTCGAGGCCCCGGAAGGACCGAGGCCGGTGGCCGTCTTCCGCTGGGCACCCGGCGTCAAGGTGAGCGAACGGCGCGACACTGCGATCGTGGCTCGCGTCGGCGAGATCTTCGCACGCATGCATCTGGTGGGCGCCCGATTCGTCCCGTCGGACCGGCGGCGTACCAACCGGCCGCAGGCGCTGCGCGATAACCTGCCTACGTTCCTGCGCATGGTGGGCGAGCGCCTTGACGACCTCGCCTTCTATCCCCGGGCGACTAAAACCATTGCCCGCGTCCTCGAGGCGATCGATCTCCGGCAGGTGCCGTTTGGTCCCAATCACGGCGACTTCCACGCCAGCAACGTTCATGTCGACCCGGCCGGCGAAATCACGCTGCTCGACTTCGACAACAGCGGCGAAGACTTCTATGCCCAAGACATTGCCTGCTATCTGTGGGCCAACAGTTATGTCGGCTACCCGGACGAAGATGCTGCCTCCTTCATCGCAGGCTATGAATGAGTCCGTCGTCTCGAACCGGCGGAACGCGCGCTGCTGCCCTTATTCGTGCTGGCCAAGGAGTTTCGCCTGATCAGCACCTTCTCGCGTCACGTCGACGCGATCGGCCGCGGCATCATGTATCGCGATTTTTCCTGGTTCCGTCAGTCGATCGAGCGCCGGATGGCGATGGTCGGACTGGCCTGAGCCTCGCGGCTACCAGGGCAGTTCCGAACCGTTCCAGGTCAGGTATTTTCCGGTATCGGCGAGCGTGGCGCGCTCCAGGACCGCGGCGCATCCGCTGGCACTTTCCTCGACGCTGAGTTGGGCGCGCGGGCTGTTCATCTCGGTGCGCACCGCGCCGGGGTGAAGCGCAAAGCAGGTGATACCGCGACCCTTCAGGTCCACCGCCAGATTGCGCATCATCATGTTCACGGCCGTTTTCGAGGTCCGGTAGTGGTACCAACGTCCAGAGCTTTGGGCGATCGAACCCATGATCGAGGTCGTCGTCACCATGACCTTGCGCTCGCTGCGGGCGACCGGCTCGACGAGGACCTCGTTCATCCGCATCGGGCCGAAGACGTTGACCCGCATCACCGCCATCCACTCCTCGGGATCGGTGTGGCCGAAATCCTGCGCCGTCGCGGCCGGATCGAATGCCACCTGGGCGGTATTCATGATGCCGGCATTGTTGAGCAGGATGTCGATGCGGGCGTCGCGCAGCGTTTCGCCGAGGCGGTCGACGGCGGCCAGATCGCCCACTTCGAGCGCGTGGATCGTCACTTGGCCGGGGCCCTGCCGGGCCAGCGTCCGCAGCGCCTCGGCCCGGTCGGGCCGGCGGCAGGTTGCGATCACGTGCCAATCCTTGGCGACAAACAGCCTGGCGATGCCGAGGCCGATGCCCCGGTTGGCGCCGGTGATGAGAATAGTGGGCATGATCACGACTCGCGGATGCTAGACGGGAATCTCGATGAGCGCCGTACGGTTCGAGGGCGGGAATCCCCGACCGTCGCGCCGCACCACCACCGTATCCTCAAGGTGAAAAGAACCCCAACCATAATTCGATGCGGGACATTTCGACGCTCTGCAAGTGCAGGGCCGCATCGCCGCATGCCGGGCCGCATGCGGTCGCAGCCCACGTCTCAGCCGTGGCTTCGGACAGGGGCCTTTTCGAATCGCCGGGCAACGCCTATCTGTCACGGGGTGGTGAACGGTGGCGTGTCGCCGGCGCGGCGCTACCCCCGGATTCCGCGGGTTTGTTCCGGCCCTTCAATCGGCCTGCGGCGTGGACTATTAATATCTCGGTAACGGCCATATTCCATCGTCAGAAGATGAGCAACCGCGACCGCACGCCCGAAGGTGGCCCGCAGACCGGGGTGGTAACCAAAACCAGCCCGAAGACGAAGAAGCCGCCTATGTATAAGGTGTTGTTGCTGAACGACGACTACACGCCCATGGAGTTCGTGGTTTACGTGCTGGAGCGGTTTTTTCACAAGAGCCGACAGGAAGCGACGCGAATCATGTTGCATGTGCACCGCAAGGGTGTCGGGATTTGCGGCGTCTACACCTACGAAGTCGCCGAAACCAAGGTGAACCAGGTGGTCGACTTCGCGCGCCAGAACCAGCACCCGCTCCAGTGCACGATGGAAAAGGACTAAATGCCCGGTTTATCCGCCAGTCTTGAAAAATCGCTGCGCCGGGCCCTCGCCCTCGCCAACAAGCGCAAGCACGAATACGCGACGCTCGAGCACCTGCTCTTGGCGTTGACCGAAGACGCCGACGCGATGGCGGTGATGAAGGCCTGCTCGGTCGACATCGACGAGTTGCGGCAGACCGTCACCGACTATGTCGACGAGGAGTTGGCCAACCTAGTGTTCGAGGACGGCAGCGACGCCAAGCCGACGGCCGGGTTCCAACGCGTCATTCAGCGGGCACTGATTCACGTTCAATCGTCGGGCCGCGAAGACGTCACTGGCGCCAACGTGCTGGTGGCAATTTTCTCCGAGCGCGAATCGCATGCCGCCTACTTCCTACAGCAGCAGGACATGACGCGGCTCGACGCGGTCAGCTACATCTCGCACGGCATCGCCAAGGCGCCCGGCAAGTCCGAGCATCGCCCGGTCGAGGGCGCTGAGGGCGAGGCCGGGGCCGGAGCCGAGAAAGTCAACAAGAAGAGCACCGAAGCGCTCGACGCCTATTGCGTAAACCTGAACGAGAAGGCCAAGCAGGGAAAGATCGACCCGTTGATCGGCCGCGAGCTCGAAATCGAGCGGACGATCCAGATCCTGTGTCGGCGCCAAAAGAACAATCCGTTGTTCGTCGGTGAACCGGGCGTCGGCAAGACCGCGATTGCCGAGGGCTTGGCCCGTCGCATCGTCAACAATGAGGTGCCTGAGGTTCTTCTCGGCGCCACCATCTTCTCGCTCGACATGGGCTCGCTACTGGCCGGGACCCGTTACCGCGGCGATTTCGAGGAGCGCCTGAAGGCCGTCATTCACGAGCTCGAGAACTTCAAGGGCGCCATCCTGTTCATCGACGAAATTCACACCGTCATCGGCGCCGGTGCCACTTCTGGCGGGGCGATGGACGCCTCGAACCTGCTGAAACCCTCGCTGCAGAGCGGCGTGCTGCGCTGCATGGGGTCGACCACCTACAAGGAATTCCGCAACTATTTCGAGAAGGATCGGGCGCTGCTCCGGCGGTTCCAGAAGATCGACGTCAACGAGCCGACGGTCGAAGACGCCGTCAAGATCCTCAAGGGCCTCAAGCCCTATTACGAGGAATTCCACAAACTGCACTACACCGACGATGCGATCCGGACCGCGGTCGAACTGTCGGCCCGCTACATCAACGACCGCAAGTTGCCCGACAAGGCGATCGACGTGATCGACGAGGTCGGCGCGGCGCAGATGCTGGTGCCGCTGGCTCGGCGCAAGAAAACGATTGGCGTCAAGGACGTCGAGGCGATCGTCGCCAAGATCGCGCGCATTCCGCCGAAGACGGTGTCGAAATCGGATCTGTCGAACCTGAAAAGCCTCGAGGCCGATCTGCGGGCGGTCGTCTTCGGGCAGGACAAGGCGATCGGTGCCCTCGCCAATGCGATGAAGCTTGCCCGCGCCGGCCTGCGCGAGCCCGAAAAGCCGATCGGCTGCTACCTGTTCTCGGGGCCGACCGGCGTCGGCAAGACCGAGGTTGCGCGCCAGTTGGCCAAGATCATGGGTGTCGAGCTGGTGCGCTTCGACATGTCGGAATACATGGAGCGACACACCGTGTCGCGCCTGATCGGCGCGCCGCCGGGCTATGTCGGCTTCGACCAGGGCGGCCTGCTGACCGATGCGGTCGACCAGCATCCGCACTGCGTCCTATTGCTTGACGAAATCGAGAAGGCCCATCCCGACCTGTTCAACGTGCTGTTGCAGGTGATGGACCACGGCAAGCTGACCGACCACAACGGCAAGAAAGTCGACTTCCGCAATGTCGTTCTCATCATGACGACCAATGCCGGCGCCCAGGAGATGACCAAGCAGTCGATCGGGTTCGAGCGCGGTCTGCGCGAGGGCGAGGACGACGAGGCGATCAAGCGCATGTTCACGCCTGAGTTCCGCAATCGCCTCGATTCGGTCATCGCTTTCTCGGGCTTGAGCCCGGCAATCATCGCCCGTGTGGTCGAGAAATTCGTCGGTCAGTTGGCCGACCAGTTGGGCGACCGCCGGGTCGACATCCAGCTGTCACCCGAGGCCAAGACCTGGCTCGGCGAGCGCGGGTACGACCGCCTCTACGGCGCCCGGCCGCTGGCGCGCGTGATCCAGGAGCATCTGAAGAAGCCGCTCGCCGACGAACTTCTGTTCGGGCGCTTGGCCAAGGGCGGGACGGTGAAAGTCGGGCTCGACAAGGAGGGCGACAAACTCGCCTTCACGGTGGCCGACGTCGCCGCGCCAGGCCGCGGCAAGAAGAAGCCCAAGGGCAAGAAAAAGCGCATGAATCGCGATACCCCGCCTGACTCGTCCGGACCCGACAAGGTTCCCGAACTCGTCCACTAGCTCGAACCCGCGGCGGTGAGCGGGTCAGGCCACCAGGGATCCGTGTCGCGCAGCCACGAGGCCGCGAGCGAGCGTGCGGCCGCCGCGCTTTTCGAACAACGTGGCGAAGCTGCCTACACGGCGATGTACGAAGTCGTGGGCGCAACCGCCGCCGCTGGCTGCTACAGCGACGCCAAACTCTTTTTTGCCCAAGCGATCGGCGCTGCCGAGCGCGGCGGGGACGCGGATGATGCCAGGCGACTAAGGGTTCGGCTCGACCACATCATCAACGTGTTTCGCCACCAATTTTCTTGATCCTGCGCCGGCGCTTGCAGGGGCCATTGAAATCAGGGCTCTAAACTATTGGGCTATCTACGTCTTTCGTGTCGGCCGCGCCGCCGGCACGCTGACCGGGATTGGCGTGGCCAGGTTCTTCGTGCGCGAACTTTTCGTGCAGTGCAGCCAATGCCCTTGTCCTATAGTGGCAAATGGTGAAATCTTATTTCTGGTCAAATGATCAGGAAGGCCGCTATGCGGCGGCCCGGGATCGGGCGCGGCCAACAAGAATCGCATTGGGAGGAAGGATGAAGAGCACTGCAAAAACGATTGGTGGTTGGTCCGGCGCGACCTTGGCGGCCCTGGCGACCGTGGCGGCGCTGCCCGCCGTAGCTGCCGGTCCGAAAGACACGTTGCGGATCGCCATGTACGCAAATTCGCCGGCTCTGGGCGACGTATTCGTCAACGCCGGAAGCCCAAGCCAATATTTTTTCGGTGGCATCTTCGATACCATCACCCTCGTCAACGAGAAGGGTGAACTCGCGCCCTATCTGGCGACCAGTTGGGAAATCGTCAATCCGACGACCTGGCGCTTCAAGATTCGACCGAACGTTGTCTTCAGCAATGGCGAAAAGCTCGATGCTCAGGCGATTGTTTCCACGTTCGACTACATGCTGAAGAGCGACGAAGGAAAAGCCAAGGGCGTCAGCCTCAACCTTTCGCGGCTGGGACTCGAGTCGGTGACGGCGATCGATAACCTGACGATTGAGGCCAAGACCAAAGCTCCGTACCCGTTGCTCGGCAAGGAATTCTTCACCGTCCGTGTCGTCGCGCCCAAGGCGTGGAAGGACATGGGAACGAAGGACTATGCGAAGAAACCGGCGACGTCGGGGCCGTGGCAAGTCGCGAACTGGAGCGACAACCAGTTGGACCTTACCCGCTTCGACAAGTCGTGGCGGCCGGCCAAGATCGACAAGATCGCCTACCGCATCATCCCCGAAGAGGTGACGCGGGTGCAGGCGCTCGTTTCCGACCAGACCGACCTCGTCATGGGGATTTCGCCCGACAACATCGCCGTCCTCGAAAAAGGCGGACACGCGGCGCTGGTCAAGCGGGCGCCACTTGAACTCTCATGGGTGCTGCTGTCGGAGGACAATCTCGGCAAGAAGAAGCGGAAGATGCCGTTCGCCGACAAGCGGGTGCGCTTGGCCGCCAATATGGCGATCGACCGCGACGCGATCGTGAAGAACCTGCTGCTCGGCCTCGGTGGTCCCTCCACCCAGCCGGCCAACGAGTTCACCTTCGGCTACAACAAGAATGTGTCGAACTATCCCTACGACCCGGCCAAGGCCAAGGAGCTGCTGGCCAACGCAGGCTATCCGAACGGCTTCGACCTTCTCGTCGAGGTCTATGTCGGCGGGATCGCCAAAGACAGCGAGATGTATCAGTACGCGGCGGATGCGCTTTCCCGGATCGGCATTCGCACGACGCTAAAACAGCTCGCCTTCAACGACTATTTCACCAAGAACGTCGTGACCGGCGACATCGAAGGCGACGCGTTCGGGCTGTCGTTGCGTTTCGAGCCGTTGATGGACCCGATTACCGTGGTCAAGGCGCGGTCTTGTCTGGCGCCGGGGCATAAGTATTCCTGTGAGCAGGCCCATGTCGACAAGATCCGGGCCGTCGAGTCGGAGATGGATGTGGAGAAGCGGCGCAAGATGATGGAGGAACTGATGCAGATCATCCATGACGACGCCGTGTCGCTTCACCTGACGGCGGTGCCCGAGATTTACGGTCACCAGAAGCGGGTGAAGAACCTCGAGGTATGGAATCAGCGGGTTCAGTTCGATCGGATCGAACTCGTCGACTAAGACATAGCTCAGCCGCCCAAAAAGGAAACCCCGGGGTACGAGCCCCGGGGTTTTTTCTTGGTGGCGGAACGCCGCGGCGCGGATCGTCAGCGCTTGAAGGCGACGCGGACGCCGTGCGACTTGTATTGCTTCATGTCGGGCTCGAGGCCGGCGGGGCGCGCTTCGGCGACGAAGTCGAGTTGGCCGCTGGCAAACGAGAACGGCTCGTTGTTGTAGTGGCCGAACCAGTCGCCGAGCGTGCGATCGATCAGTTCGGGTGAACGGCCGCCAACGGTTTCCGCCTCGAACATGGCGCCGCCTGGCCGCAGAACCCGGGCGATCTCGCGGTACATTTGGCGGATCGCCTTGACCGGCATCTCGTGGATCAAGAGATGCGAGGTGACAAGGTCGAAAGACTCGTTGTCGAAATCCATGTGGCAGGCATCCTGCTGCGAGAAATGGACCTTCTTGCCAAGCGCCTCGGCGCGGGCGTGGGCATAGCGGACCATCGGCGCTCCGACGTCGATGCCGTAGACCTCGGCCTTGGGGAAGCCATCGACATAGGCGAGTAGGGAATGGCCGACCGAGCATCCGACCTCGACGATCGCCTTCGGGCGGAAGCTGGGGTAGGTCTCCTTGAGATAGCGCACGGCCATCTCGCCCATTCCCTGGCCATAGGGGCCGCGACGACCCATCGAGTATAGATAGACGCCACGGTCGTAGAGCGCACCGGCATAGACGTCGTCCTTGGCCAGCTCGGTTTGGAAGTTGCCCGGCATCACGTGAATGTCGACTGCCTCAATGTAACGCGGCATCTTGAGGCTGGGGTCGAGGTGCAACGTCCCAACCTCGCTCTTCGTGTGTTTGACCTTGTTGATGAGGTCGGGCAGCTGGCGCTGGATGCTTTCGCCCACGGCGTCCCACAGCATCTCCTGGGTAGTGCGGTGGATCGCGCTGTAGGTCTGGTAGAAGGGATTGGCATCGAGCAGGGCCTGGACCTCCTGGCGCGATTGGGGCGCGCGCCCGTGGCCGTGCTCGAAGTCGGCCTTGAGCCGGTTCTGATAGACCGTCCGGTTGCCCGCCCACAACGGACCCATGACCTGTTCCCGCATCAACAGCAGGAAGTTCTCGCGCGCTTCCTCGTCATGATTCGACTTGGGCAGCACGCGGTGCTGAAATTGCTGGTTCATCGCCAATCTCCTTCTGCCGTCGGGCGCCGGCGGAAGCCGGTGCGTGGACCGCCAACGAGGATCGTCGGTGCGACGGGTCGGGACCTTGCCAACCCTCGGCGGGCGCGCCATTGTATTTCCGATCAACCGATCAGAAAAGGGCAGGGCGATGGGTCTGGAAGCACCGCATCCCTTCATCAAGCGCCACTTCCTGACGATCGACGGCATCCGCCAGGTGCACTACCTGCGGGCGGGCAAGGGCACCCCGGTCCTGATCCTGCACCCATCGCCCGGGCCGGCCTGGTATCTGCAGTCCTTGATCGAGTATCTGGCCCCGCATTTCACGGTGATCGCCCCCGATACACCCGGTAACGGCCTGTCCGACCCGTTGCCGATCGCCAGCCCGTCGATGGACGACTACGGCGATAACATCGCCAAGGTCCTCGATGCCCTTGGCCTTGGCAAGGTCGCACTCTACGGCTTCCACACCGGGGCATCGGTGGGAACGGCGTTCGCGGTCCGCCACCCCGGCCGAGTCCTCGGCGCGATTCTCGACGGCTACTTGGTCGAAACCGACCAATCGCTCGCCGATCGGCTGGCGCACTACTTGTTGCCGTTCGAGCCGCGCGGCGACGGCAGTCACCTCGTCTGGCTGTGGGCGCGGCTGCGCGACCAGGGGCTTTTTGCGCCGTGGTACGAGCCCAAGCTCGCCAATCGTCTGGAGCGCGACCTCTCGTCGACGGCATCGCTGCATGCGACGGCGATGTCCTGGTTGCGCTCGGGGGCGGAATACCTCAAGCCTTACCGCGCGGCGTTCCAGCAGCGGGGCGAGCGCCAGATCATGCGGTTCGTCACGCCGACCGTCATTTGCGCCGCGGCGTCCGACACACTGATCGTCCATCTCGATCGTTTGCCTAAGAACCTGCCGGCCGGTGTCGAGGTGAAACGACTCGGTTCCGATCGCGAGGCGAACCACGCCTTCGTTCTCGGCCAGCTCCAGCGCTTCGCCAAGGGTGAGCCGCCGCCGGTGCCCCGCCCGCAACCGGTGGCTGGTCGCCCCTTCCAGGATTATGTCGATGTTGCGGGCGGACAATTGCATGTCCGGCGCACCGACTCGGGATCGGGACGACCGATCCTCGTCCAGCATGACGCCGCCACCGATAACCGTGTCATCGACGAACTCACGCGCGGCTTCGTAGGGCGGCGCCCGGCGTTGGCCTTCGATCTTCCGGGTCATGGCGAGTCCGATGCCGTCATCGGTTCACAGGGGATTACCCTGTCGCGCTATGCCGCGGCGATCGGACAGGCCCTCGATGCGCTCGGACTGAAGGACGTGGATGCGGTGGGACAGTGGGGCGGTGGTTCGATCATGTTGGATCTGGCGCTGCAACGGCCGTCGGCGGTCAAGCACTTGGCCATTGTCAATCCGCTCTGTTTCGCCCCGGCCTTCGCCGGGGAACTGCACGACCGCTACAGCTTCCCGATCGAGCCCGAATGGTACGGCGGCCACCTGCTCCGATGCTGGTACGTCGCCCGCGACATGGGTCTGTTTTGGCCGTGGTACCGCCGGACGCAACAGGCGATCGTGCGGCAGGAGCCGTTCGATACGGCCGCCGTCCACGCCCGCACGGTCAGTCTGCTGAAGGCAGGAACCATGTTCCACCGCTGTGCCCAGGCGAGCTTCAGCTACGCGACCGGCGAGGCTCTGCGGAAGGTAAAGGAGCCCTTGTTGCTGGCGTCGCCGGCGCAGGGTTCGGTGCTGGCCGAGGCCCGTCGCGCCCATGAGGCGACGCCCGGTTCGCGTTGGCTTGAACTTCGGCCGGCGATGACGGATTGGTCCGATGCCCTGGTGCGATTTTTCGACGGTTAACGCCGCAATCGGATATTGAAGGGCTCGACTGATGGTCGATCGAGACGCAGGCAGTGGGTTCGGTGCACCGAAGCGTGGCACCCGGCGCGGGGGATGGCGTGAGCCCCGGTAAACGACACCATCCGGCAAAGCCTCGGCGCCCGCCGCGCAAGCGGTTTCCGTCGCATGAGCGCGAACGGATGATCGTCGAGCAGGCGATCCATTTCTTTGCCCGCGAAGGCTTCAGCGCGACCACGCGCGACTTGGCCGAGCACCTCGGCGTTACCCAGTCGCTCATCTACCAGTATTTTGCCACCAAGGATCAGCTGATCGACCCTTATATCGGGAGTTGATCCTCGATCGCTGGAAGCCGGAATGGGAGGAATGGGTCGGCGACCGGACCATTCCGCTGCACGACCGCTTAGTCCGCTTCTACCTCGCCTTCACCGAAGCGATCTTCAGTTACGAATGCATGAGAATTTTCTTCTTCATGTGGATGACCGGCGACAATCCGCGTGAGCACTACGTCAATTCGTCGCACCGCCGGCATTTTCGGCGCATCTGCGCCGAGGTTCGTCATGATGCCGGCCTGCCACCGCTCGGTGATGTGGCGCTGCTGCGCCAGGAGGAAGAGCTGGCTGCCGGTTTCCACGGCGGCACCGTCTATTTTGGCGTCCGCCAATTCATTTTTGGCCTGACGCCGCTGGTGAGCCGCGAGACCTTCATCCGCCAGCAGGTTGCTGTCTTTCTCCGTGGCGCCGGGGCGGAGGTCCGCGCCTTGATCGTCCGGCGATCGGGCACGCGACCGCGGCGGTCCGCCATGGTGGCCTGAAGCCCAACTCGCCGAGGCGCTGGCTTGCAACCATTGCTCGGGATCAGAGAATGGTGCCGCAGCCCCTCTTTCGAGACGGCCGCTCCGCGGCCACCTCCGCGCCGGTGAGGGCGGCCCTACTCGGCCGCCGCCAGGGCGTCGGCGTCCCGGCGACGGCGGTGGCCGATGAGGTGGACGCCGAGGATGACCGCCACAAGCGGCGCAAGCGCGGCGATGCCCTGGACCCAGCTCACCGAGCGGGCGACGTTGGCGACCGAAATGCCGCCGCCCAGTCCGGCCTGGTTGGCGATGATGCCGGCCCCGGCAGCGCCGAAGGCGATGCCGAGCGAGCGAATGGTGTGGATCGACGACGCCGTGATCGTCTCCTCGCCCTTGCGAGCGAACCCCATGGTCCAATTCATCAAATGCGGCACGCAAAGGCCGACGCCCAAGCCGGTCAGGCAGGTGAAAACCACCAGGTACGGCCATTGCCAATCGCCGACACCGATGCCGATTCCTGATACGCCGATCACCGCCAGCAGGGGCCCGACGATGAGGGCGACACGCTGGCGCTCGAGCGTCATTCCAGCCGACAGCGTCGAGCCGATCGACCATAACACCGCCATGATCGACGACAGATAGCCGGCGACGATGGGCGGTAAGCCGTAAATCACCTGGTAGGTCAGCGGCATGAAAATACCCGCGGCCACTGGCGCCATGCCGACCAGCAGGAAGGCCCAATAGGCAGTGCCGACCGGGTTGGCGAGCGAGAAGGGCGCGGTCGGAAACACCCGGTTCTGCTTTGCCCGGGCATCAAGGCGAAGGGTCAGCCAGACGAGGCCGAAGCCGACGACCAGGGCCACCCCCTGCGCTGCGGCTCCGTGCAGAGCAGCCTCGCCATCGGCATGGCCGAACCACGAGGCCACCGCCTGGGCCAGTTGGTCGACGTTGCTGGTGGCGCCAACGGTCAGGACGCCGGCGCCAAGGAGCGCGACGCGCCCGAGGGGGAAGCGACGGGCGCGCTGTTCGGGTGTCGGCATACTGTCGGGAAGGCGTAACCAGGCGCTGCATATGAAGTACAGAATGACCGGTACCTGGAACCAGAAGGCGCCGCGCCACCAGGCCAGCTCGGCGAAGATGCCGCCGATCGCCGGGCCGAGAACGGCCGATGAGGCCCACATCAACGACGTCACCGCGATCATGCGCAGCCGCAGGGCGCCGGGGAAAAGCTCGCTGATGAGTGCCACGTTCTGTGACACGATGAGGCCAGCGCCGAAGCCGCCGATCAGCCGCCCGGCGAGGAGAACGCCCATGCTGTCGGCGCTGCCGGCGATCACCGTGCCGCATAGGAACACGCAGCCGGCAGCGCTGTAGCCCCGGCGCGCGCCCAGGCGGATCTTCACCGGACCGCCGGTCGCCGCGCCCAGGATCGAGGCGGTCATGTACAGCATGACGCCCCACGAATAGTAGGCGGCTCCGCCGATCTCCGCGACGACCGTGGGCATCACCGTCGACAGAACGAAGGCATCTATCGCGTGCAGCAGGATGCCGAGGGCGAGCGAGACGGTATAGACCGCGCGTCCCTCGCGGAACAGGTCGGCCCAGCGGGTTACGGTCATCGGGTCGGGGGGAATATTGCGGTTGGGACCAACCCATTATGGCCGGGTCGTTCCCTAGCCGCCACTACTCCTGCTCCTCTGCCGCGTTGCTTGGTCCGCGCCTGAATGGCGTGAAGGCGTCCAGCTCTTTGATTTCGTGATCGACCGCGGCCCGCTCGCGCGCGAGATAGGAGCCGACGGCACGGCGGAACCCGGCGTCGCGGATCCAGTGGGCGCTGTAGGTGTGCACCGGCAGATAGCCGCGCGCGAGCTTGTGCGGTCCCTGGGCGCCGGCCTCGACGCGGGCGAGCTTCAAGGCGATCGCCAGCTCGATGGCCTGGTAGTAGCAGACCTCGAAGTGCAGGAAACGATGCTCTTCGAGGCAACCCCAATAGCGGCCATAGAGGGTATCGGCGCCAAGAAAATTGATCGACCCGGCGACATAATCGCGGCCCCGTCGCGCCATCATCAAGATCACCCGATCGCCGAGACGTTCGCCGACGAGCGAAAAGAACGCGCGATTGAGGTAGGGCCGGCCCCATTTGCGGCTACCGGTGTCCATGTAAAAGGCGAAAAAGGCATCCCAGTGCGCTTCGGTGATGGCCGCGCCCGCCAGCACGTCGATGGTGATTCCGTCGGCCAGCGCCTCGCGACGCTCCTTGCGGATGTTCTTGCGTTTGCGCGATGCCAAGTCGTTCAAGAAGTCGTCGAAGATCCCATAGTTCCGATTGAACCAGTGGAACTGTTCGCCGGTGCGCTGAAGAAAACCGTTCTGCCCCAGGCGCCGCCAGTCGTCCTCAGGAAGAAAATTGACGTGCAGCGACGAGAGCTTGAGCTGTCGCGTCGCCTCGATCGCTCCCTCCATCAGAAGTTCGACCACCGCGTCGTGCGGTTCGCCCGGCCGGACCAGAAAGCGGGGGCCGGTCGCCGGGGTGAACGGAACGGCGACGAGCAGCTTGGGATAATAGCTGCCGCCCGCCTGCTCGAAGGCGTGGGCCCACGAATGATCAAAAACGTATTCGCCCTGCGAGTGCCCTTTGACATACATCGGCGCGCAACCGATCAACCGACCAGACGCGTTCTCGACCGTCAGGTGGTAGGGCTGCCAACCCGTGCGCGCGGTGGCCGAGCCGCTTTCCTCCAGGGCGGACAGGAAATGGTAGCCGACGAAGGGGTGGTCGAGGCCGGCGCAGGCGTCCCACTCCTTCGCGGCGATGGCGGTGATGTCGCCATGGACCTTGACCTTGGCTCCCGGATAGGACGCATCGCCCATCGCGGTCAGCGGATCTTGAACACGGCTTCAACTTCGACGATCGCGCCGCGCGGCAAAGAACCGGCCCCGACCGCGGCGCGGGCGTGTTTGCCGGCCTCGCCGAAAATCTCGACGAACAAATCAGACGTGCCGTTGATAACCAGCGGGTGATCGGTGAACTCTGGGATCGCATTGACGTAGCCGTTGACCTTGACGCAGCGGGCTACGCGATCGAGATCGCCGCCGCAGGCTTGCTTAAGCTGGGCGAGCAGGTTGAGGCCGCACTGGCGCGCGCCGATGCGTGCCTGTTCGGCGCTGCGCGTGTCGCCGACCCGGCCGATATACATGGTCTCCTCCCCCGGCAGTTGGCCAGCCAGGAAAACCAGGGTGCCGGTGACCACATAGGGAACATAGTTGCCGCGCGGCATCGAAGGCGCCGGGAGGTCGATCTTCAGCTCGCGCAACCGCTTGTCAATTTTTCCGGTCATGATCCACTCCTGGTCTGTCACCGGCGATGATAGCGGTCGCGGCCCCGACGGCAAGCCGTGCTTGGGGTACCCGCCCGCCGAGCCCGATTGGCAAGACCGGGTTTCGTGCCTATGTATGGCCGACCCACCCGGGGGAAACCATGGACGATCGGACGACCGAGACTATCGCGCGCTGGCTGATCGATCAGAGCCTCGCCGGTGCGCTCGATAAGGACGTGTTCACCGGTTTTTTCTAGTGGCTCGTCGATGGTGGCATCCCGTTGCTGCGCGCCAACGTGTCGCATCGGGCGCTGCATCCCCACTATGCCGGCCATGCCCACACGTGGTGGAAAAACGACGCCCTCGAGTCGACCGACTGGGAACGGAGGCTGACGCGCGAGGGTGGGGACTTCGAGAAGAGCCCCTATTACACCTTGATCAACTAGGGCGTCCCCAAGCTGCGCCTGCGGCTCAATCAGTCGAATGAGCCGCTGCCCTACCCCCTCCTCAATGCGCTGCGGAAAAAAGGCGGCACCGACTATCTCGGACTCGCTACCCGCTTTGCCGAGATTGACGCCCTCAACCTGGACAGCGGCATGGTGTCGCCCTGAACGGTAGATGGGCCGGACGGTTTCGACGACCGCCAGATCGGCGCCCTCGAGCGGCTGATCCCCGTGCTCGGGCTGCATATCA
The DNA here is from genome assembly GCA_009694165.1 of Alphaproteobacteria bacterium. The sequence continues at coordinate 7,326 of SHVP01000023.1, read as the reverse complement.
AGAGCGGCGGCAACTACCGAAGGGCTCGGACGTTGATGGAAACCGATCTCGGCCGCGACGCCGGCAAGCGCGTGCTGTCGGGCGAGATTCTCCGCAGCTCGGTGCAACGGATCTGCGCCGTGCTGTGGTATTGCGACCTGCAGGGATTAACGCGGCTATCCGAGACGCTGCCGCAAGACGACGTCATCAGCCTGCTCAACGAATATTTCGACTGCATGGTGGAGCCGATCCACCGGCGCGGCGGTCAGGTACTGAAATTCATGGGCGACGGCCTGATGGCGATTTCCACCCTGGCCGAGGGAATGACCGAACCGGCCTGTCGGGTCGCCTTGGACACGGCCGATGACGTGACGGCCCAGATCGGCGCCCTCAATCGGACGCGCGCGGTGGCGGGCAAGCCAGTGATGGATTTCTACATCGCCATGCACTTTGGCGAGGTGCTGTACGGCAATATTGGGTCGCGTGATCGCCTCGACTTCACGGTTGTCGGGCGGGCGGTCAACGAGGTCAGTCGCATCGAGGCGATGTCCCGGCCGTTTGAACAGAACATTCTGATCTCGGCCGCGTTCGCCGCCGCCGCCTGCCAGCAACGACTGGTGTCGGTCGGGCGCTATGCTCTGCGCGGAGTTCGGCGCCCGCAGGAACTGTTCACGCTGTTTCGCGATTGGGCGTAACGGCGCCCCTAGGACGCCGCACGGATGCACGGCCAGACCGCGCGCAATTTTCGCCGCTTGGTTTTGTCGGCGTACATGGCGGCATCGGCCCGCCGGATCAGTGCCTACGTCGCGCTGCCGCCGATGAATGGGGCCACTTCCATGCTGGCCGAGATCGAGATCAAATGGCCTTCAAAGGTGAAATGGGAATTGTTGAGCAGCGCCTGGATGGTCCGAGCGTGTTTTTAGCCCTCCTCGCCAGTCGTTTGCACCATGAGCATGGCGAATTCATCGCCGCCGATACGGGCGACCAGGTCGGTCATGCGCATGCTGTTGCGCAGGAACTCGGCGACGTAGCGCAGTGTCGCGTCGCCGGCGTCGTGGCCGATCTCGTCGTTGATGGACTTCAAATCGTCGAGGTCGAGATAAGCGAGCACGCCCGACTCTTCGAAGCGCTGCGCCGCCGCAACGGCGCGGCGTACGTGGTCCTCGAAACCCCGGCGGTTGATCAGTCCGGTGACGCAATCCGACAGTGCCATCGAGCGCAACTGGCTGATGACCCGATCCTTTTCCTGGATCTGTTGTTCGGTTTCAGCCACTCGGTTGAGCTTGCGGACGAGCAGGCAAAGCAGGCGGCTTGAACTCGCCTTCATCTCCTCGCCCAACTGAGCGGCAATATTGCGCATGACGCTGGTTTCACTGAGCGACGAGCCGGCTTTCGCGAGTGCCACGATGGTGGAGGGCGACATTGGCTTCCGGTACAGATACGAACCAACCCGAGTTCTTAAGCGCAAGCGGCGCGCCACAATTTTATAAATATTTCCAACATGTTAACGGCTGGCGACCCGAAAAAAGTTTCCGGTCCGCCAGCTTTTTCCCGCGAGCGAGGCCAGCCAGAGCGTCGCGCCCGGCTTTGCGTTAGGATGATTCTCTTTCGGCAATTCTGTGGATATCGCTCATGCGCTTTGTCCTGGCCGTCGCTGCCGCGTTGGTTTCGGCAGGCGTCGGCACCGCCACCGCGGTTAACCTGCAGCCCCACCTCGGCATCTACGAACTGCGCCTGCAGACCGCGCGTCCGGGGGCGAACGTGACCGACGTGACCGGCCGCCTGGTGATCGAGGTTACCGACTCCTGCGATGGCGTGGCCCAGACGCAGCGGATGCTGCTTAAGATGACCGGCAACGACGGGCGCGACGTCACTTCGGATGCCAATCATACGACCTGGGAATCACGTGACGGCCAGACCATCCGTTTTCAGGTGAAAAACATCGTCGATGGCGAGATCGACGAGGAATATGCCGGCCGCGCCGACCTCGCTGCCAAGGGTCAAGGCGGCAAGATCACCTTCACTAAGCCGGATCTACAGCCGATCCCGCTACAAGCGGGAACGGTGTTCCCGACCGAACATTTCATCGACCTGATCAACGCGGGCATCACCGGCCAGCGCGTGCTCGACCGTCGCGTCTATGACGGATCGGGGCCCGAGGGAATTTTCGACGCGGCCGCGGTGCTGTCGGCGCCGGGCGAAACAACCGATGCCGACGTCGCCGCCCAGCTCGCCAAGGAACGGGCCTGGCGCGTGCGCGTCGCCTATTTTGGCGTCGGCGAGGAGGCGGCGTCGAAACGAGCGAGCGGCGTGCCCGAATACGAGGTCGGCTTCCGCCTGCACGAGAACGGCATCGCCACCGATATCGTGCTCGACTACGGCACCTTCGTGTTGCGGGGCGCGATGAAACGGCTCGAATACCTGCCCGGCAAGTGCTAACCGCCCAGAGGCCAAAGCCAAGCGGCACCCCGCACGCCGCTCGAGTCGCCGTGCGCGGCGCGCACCAGCGGCGTGACGACGACGTCGGAGAAGGCGTAGCGGCCCCACCGTCGCGGCACCTCGTCGTACAGATAGTCCAAGTTCGATAGACCACCACCCAACACGACGATATCGGGATCGAGCAGATTGAGGACGCGCGCCAGCGCCTTGGCGACACGTTCGACGTGCCGGTCGAGCGTCAGCCTGGCGGCGCCATCGCCCGCCTGCACCCGGGCGGCGATGCTCTCGGCCGGCAGCGTCTCACCCGTCTGCTCCGCATGATCGCGGCTCAGGGCCGGGCCTGACAGGAAGGTCTCGATGCAGCCGCGCTTGCCGCAATAGTACAAGCGGCCCGGCCATTCGTCGTCGCTGGTCCAGGGCAGCGGATTGTGGCCCCACTCGCCGGCGATGGAATTGGGACCGCTCAGCAGCCGGTGATTGACGGCGATGCCGGACCCGCAGCCGGTGCCGAGAATGGCGGCGAAGACGACGCCGGCATGCCGACCGGCGCCATCCACCGCTTCGGACAGTGCCAAGCAATTGGCGTCGTTGGTGAGGCGGACCGGGCGGCCCATCGCGGCTGCCAGGTCGGCATCGAGCCGATGGCCGATCAGGCAGATGGAATTGGCGTTTTTCACCAGGCCCGATTGTGGCAAAACGGTTCCTGGAATGCCGACGCCAACCGGCTCGGCGCAGGCGACCTCGCGGGCAATCGCTTCGACGAGTTGGGCGGTGGCGCGTATCGTGCCCGGATAATCTCCCTGCGGCGTGGCGATCCGCCGCCGCACCCGTTCACGCCCATCGGGCGCCAGCGCGATCGCCTCGATCTTCGTTCCACCCAAATCGACGCCGATACGGCAGAGTCCCCCTGAGGCCATCGCGTCTACCGGCACGCGATCTTGAATAACGGCAGCGGGGTGATGGGAGCGATAAGCGCGTAGCGCGTCGGCCACTGCTTCCATACCAACTCGGTCGACAGGGCGACGATGATCTCGTCGTCGTTGGACAAACCGTACGAGACGGTTACTCCGGGAAACCGCTCGAGTTGGAGTTCCTCTGCGGCGAAGCTGAGGTCGCCCGAGATCACCGGCTCAAGCGGCTCGCTCTCCGGTGAGTCGGCGAACGAGACGGCATAACCCTTGGACGACTGGGTCACGCGGAGGTGGATCGGGCCTTGCGGTCCTTCGGTGGCGAAACAGCCGATCAGGTCCGGATGGGCGTACGCGGCTCCTGTAGGCAGCACAAGGACCAGTAGTGCCAGCAGCGCGGTTCGCCTGATTGCCATGGTCGTCCTCACGACTGAACGACACAACCTGATCAATCTTAGAACTCTATAGCAAACAAAATCCCGCGACCGAAGTCGCGGGGCTCTTGTTCGGCGCGCTTGCCGGTACCGCTACTTTTGTGCGCCGAAGATATGTTGCATCGGCCCGATCACTTCCTGCTTGGCCTCGTCGCGCAGGCCCGGAATATCGAGTTCCTTGACCTTCTTGGGCGAGAAGCCCGCCTCGACGCACAGCTTGGTGTGATCGAGGTCGACGAGGCGGCCGATAAACGGCTCGGCGTTGTAGTGCGTCGACCAGTCGACATTGAACTCGCCGTAGACGCCGCCCTGGAAGGCCTTGGGGGCGATGTCCTGGTGCACCATGACGCCGCCCGGCGCCAGGAGCCGGTGACATTCCTTGAGAATGCGCGGCATCGCCTTGTTCGATGTCTCGTGGACCATGATGTGCGAGACGATCAGGTCGAAATGCCCGTCCGGGAAGTTGGTCTTCTCGGCGTTCTGCTGACTGAAATGGACCTTCTTACCGAGCGCCTCGGCCCGCGCATGGGCATAGCGGATGCAGGGCGCTCCCACGTCGATGGCGTGGATCTCGGCCTTGGGGAAGGCGTCGACATAGGGCAAGGTCGAGTGACCGATGGTGCAACCCATGTCGAGGATGCGCTTCGGTTTCAGGTTGGGCCAAGTCTTGTTGACGAACTGGATGATCGAGCGGCCGGGCGCGTCATTGAGGCCGCCCGCGCTGTGCATGAAAAACATCCAGATCACGTCGTCATAGAGCGCACCGGCGTAGACGTCATCGTCGCATAGTTCGGTGTGGTATCCACCTGGCTGAATGTGGATGTCGGTCGCCGTGTGATAGCGCGGTATCTCGAGGTTAGGGTCGAGCATGATCGAACCGAGCCTCTTGTTGCTCTTGCGATATTTCTTCGCTTTCTCGATCAGCTGCGGCAGCCGCTTCTCGATCTTCTCGCCGAAGGTATCCCACATCAGTTCCTGGGTGACGCGGCGGATCGACGAATACATCTGCCAGTACGGGTTGCGCTCCATCACCGGCGCGATGTCGTGCCGGTTCTTTGGCAGTCCGCTCGCACGCTTGATCTGCGGCAACACGTCCGCTTCGTAAACCGAGCGCGCCCCCGGGATGAGATCCTTGTAGAGGAAGTAGCGTAGGCTGTAGGTGAATTCCTGGCGTGCGCCTTCATCCATGGTCGGCGGCACGATCATGTCATGCCTGGTCTGAACGTCCATTCGGCTCTCCGTGGCTAGGGTCCAAAGTGTCTAACAACCACTCGCGACCGGGGTTCGCGGTCCGTCGATCGATGAAGTATACGCCACGCAGGCAAACGAGCCAGCCGTTCTGCCGCAGCCGACCGCCGTGGGTCTTGGCCGAGCCCAAGAACGCCTTGGCTGGCCGTGGCGGCTGGGCTTGCCGCCGCCAAGCGCAGCAGGAGTGAGATAATGTCTCGTCCGGTCCGCCGGCAGCCGTCCTGCCTAAAAGCCGGCGGCCGCCAATTCGCCCTCGAGGAGACCAAGGGCCTGGTCCCAGGAACGGGCCTGATGATGGGCGTCCTCGGTCCGCCCCAACAGACGCTCCAGCCTCGGGTCCTCGATGAACTGCACCCGGCGAACTCGCTCTGCAGCGACCGCGACCGAGGCATGGTGTTGCGGCTGGTCGTCGAGGAAAAACACCGGCGCGCCGACCGACTCGGCAAGATGCCGTACGGCGGGGCCTTTGCCGCCCTGATTGGCGATCACCGGGAAGTTGATGCCATGCCGGCTCAAGCCGCGCCGGCGCGCCTCCCGCACGGTCAGGGGCAGATTGGTCAGGATGATGATCTGTGTCCTCGGCGCCAGCGTCGCGAGCGCCGCGGCGGCGCCGGGTACCGGCAACAGATGCTCGACTTCCTCGGCGAAGAAGCGGTCGCGGATCGCCGTGACCTCTTCCGGGCTCACCAGGGCATGGTCGGCAACGTGCCGGATGGTCGAGCGAAAGTCGAATTGCCGCCAATCGTAGTAGAGCTCGCGCCGGGCCAGGAACCGCTCGAGCGAGGCCATGAACCGCACCAATACCTCATCGGCGTCGCAGATGAGCAGCGGCCGGGCCGGGTCGAGCTCGACCTCGGACAGTTGTGGCAGCACGTCGGGATGGACGAGGGTGGACATCGCACCGGAAGAGTACGAGCCGCGCGGACAAACGAAAAGGCCGCCTCGTCGGGCGGCCTTGTGGTCGGCGGCGGGGGCCGCCTTACTTGATGCGGCCTTCCTTGAACTCTACGTGCTTGCGCACGACCGGATCGTATTTCCGCATCGTCAGTTTCTCGGTCTTGGTCCGCGGATTCTTCTTCGCCACGTAGTAGTAGCCGGTGTTGGCGGTGCTCACCATTTTGATCTTGACGATGCTCGGCTTGGCCATGACGAGGCTCCCAAGGGGCGCTCCGGAGCGCGGAAAATAGCCCTTGGCCCACGGCTGTCAAGCCGGCGGCCGGAACGGGCTCAGGCCAAGGACTTGCGCAGGCACCCGGCGATGGCGTCCAGCCCATCCTTGGCGAGGTCGAGGGCGCCGAGCATGCAGGTGAAATTGTGCACCATGCCGGGAAACTCGCGGATTTCGACGGCCACGTTGGCGGCCCGCAGCTTGGCGGCATAGGCCTCCGACTGCGGTTTAAGCGAATCGCACTCGCCGATGACGAAGAAATGCGGCGGCAGGCGCGACAGGTCGGCGGCAAGCTGCGGCGAGGCGCGGGGGTCGCGCGCCGCGGCAGGGTCGGGAAGGTAGGAACGGCGCATCAACGTCACCAGCGGCATCCGTCCCTCCGCGCCGGGGTCTGGCGGCTTGAACTCGAGGCGCGGGCCCTGCATCACGATCTGGCGCAGACTTGGTCCTCCGCGGTCGCGGCTGAGTTGGGCGACGACCGTGGCCAACGCGCCGCCGCAACTGTCGCCGCCGGCGGACAGTCGTCGTGGGTCGCCGCCGAGGCTGACGACGTGCGCTCCCAGCCACAACAACGCCGCGTAGCAGTCGTGGACCGGCGCGGGAAACCTGGCCTCGGGCGCCAGCCGATAGTCGAGCGACACGACGATGCACCGCGCGGCGTTGGCGAGATAGCGGCACGAGGCGTCGGACGTCTCGACGCTGTAGACCATGTAGCCGCCGCCGTGAAAGTAAAGGTAAACGGGCAGCGCGCCCGGTGGTGCATCCTTGGGCCAGTAGATACGCACGTGCAGCATGGTTGCCGGCCCGACGATGGCGCGATCTTCGGTTCGCGCGACCGGGACGCGCGAACCGGCATTTTCCTTCGCGCGCGCGTCCATGGCGGCGCGGACCTGCGGCACGCTCATCGCCGGGAAGTCGAGATGGCGGGTCGGATCGCGGTCGATCAGGGCTCGCGCTTGCGGATGCAGGGGCATGGGTGACCTAGGTGGTGCTGGCGCCTTCGAACAAGCCGCGGAGGACCTGACCATTGCCGAGATCGTAGCGAACCGAGCGTTTGCCGAACCGCCGGGAAAATACCGGTGTGCCGCGTTCGTCGACGTCGCCCGCCAGCGCCCGCTCGGTTTCTTTGAGGACAAGCGTTGTCACCGGC
>SHVP01000022.1 GCA_009694165.1 Alphaproteobacteria bacterium | reverse complement strand
AGGTGCGCCAGGTTCTCGGAGCGTCCGAGCGACGCGCCTGTTCGGTGATCGGCCAGCACCGCTCGACCCAGCGCAAGGCTCTGAAGGATGACGGCGACGAGCGCCGTCTGACCGCCGACATTGTCGAACGTCAGCCTGGCGGTGGCTGAGCGGATCTGGCGGCGGGAGGGTCTCAAGGTGCCCCGGAAACAGCCGCGGCGGCGCCGGCTGTGGCTGAACGACGGGTCATGTATCCGGCTTCGGCCGGAGCGGCCCAATCACGTCTGGTCCTACGACTTCGTCGAGGACGTGATCGACAGCGGGCGGAAGTACCGGATGCTGAACATCATCGACGAGTTCAGCCGCGAATGCCTCGCTATGGTTGCGCAGCGCCGCTTCCGGTCCGACGATGTTCTCGCCGTTCTTGCCGATCTCTTCGTCGAGCGCGTGCCGCCGGAGCACATCCGGTCAGACAACGGTCCCGAGTTCGCCGCCAAAGCGGTCCGGCAATGGCTGGCACGAGGACGCGCTCCGCTCTCGCGCCGATCGCTCGCCCTGACCTCGACCCCGATCATGGGGAGAAAGCAGGAGCGCAGTCGGTCGCTGCTAGATCGGCGGTTGACGGTAGAGCCTGGCGGCATTGTCGAATGCCACTTTTTCCCCTAGGCCCACCGGCAAGGCGTTGACAAACATCCGGATCAGTGGCGTCGGCGGCGGCAGCGTCTGTCCGTCGCGCCCCGCCCCTTGGTGGAAGAAGTCGCTGCCCACGGTAGCGCGTTCGGGAAACTCGGCAAGCAGCGCGATCCAATCCTTGTTGGGCTGGCCGCCACCGTCGAGCAGGCTGTTGTTCGGCACCAGGCCGAACGGCGGATGCAGCGACAGGCTTAGATAAAGGTTGGGATGGCGCGCCAGCAGACGGCGGGTCAGAGCGACCGTCCACGTGCCGAGCGTATCCCGTCCGGCATGCGCCCAAACGATCCTGGCCTCGCGGTTATGTCCCAACAGACGCTCGAACGCCGCGATGTTGGCGGTCAGGACGTGCGGATTGTTGCTTCCCCGTCCGGATGGGCGCGGCGCGGGCATGTCCTCGGGGACTGGGTCAAGGTGGAGATCGACTGGCACACCGTGGCGCGCCGCGAGGTCGGCGAGAAGGAGCAGGAGCGGGTGATCGGAAGCAACGGACTCATACGGGTGCTGCGCGAAAAACGACAGGTGATGCGCCGCAATCTCACCGAAACCCGCGGCACCGGCAGCGATGATGCGGTCGGCGACGGCGGTGAATTCGCGGCGATGATTGTCGGTGACGGCATCAGCGCGAATCCCGTGAATCATCGGGTTCAATGTCCCGCCGCCGCCAAGAAATCCGAAGCGTTCCCGATGTTCGTGTAGAACCAACGCGAATGAGTCGTAGTCGTAAGCATTGCGCTGGCCGGTCACCTGCGGCGGCGGCAAGATCAAGCTGCGCGCGATGCCGAGCTGATCCATGGCCTGAAGGGCGGGTGCCACGGCCTCGAGAATGCCGCTCCCCGGCCTGACAAGGAAATGAGCGTGGACGTCTAGAATCTTAGGACCACCCAGCGGAGTCACAGGCGATCGTCCCAACGGCGGTCGCTCCGGTCCTTGCCGGCCGGTTTGACCTTGCACCCTCGTCGGCCAAGTCAGAGGGATGGCCGCGAGAAGGACGAAAGACTTTAGAACACGCCGTCGACTCGACGTTGTCACGTTAGTGCAGTAATGGCATTTCAAGGTTTTGATGGAGCCTGCCAAGCGGTTGAAAATACTACGGCTCCACGACGAAACTGGCGAAGTTTGGAGGAAAATCCAGTTAACGTGACAATGCCTCGCCCTTGTCGATGGCGATGATGGCGGAATCGGCCCGCGCCGTCGCCCCCGGCGTGCCGGTTCCCGCGACCGCCGTCAGGTCTGCCATCGTTCGCGAATGCGGCCGAACCTGTAACCAGGAGGTAACCGCGACCTCATGGCGCCCTCAGGCGGGCGCCAGAAATATTCGTTCCAAGGGCCGAGAACCCTCAAAGCCCGCGGACTTCCGCCATTCTTGTTCTAGGAAAAACTGGAGCGGGCGATCAGATTCGAACTGACGACCCTAACCTTGGCAAGGTTATGCTCTACCCCTGAGCTACGCCCGCGTCCGTGGCCGGAGACTTAGCGCGGGGCATGCCGTTTGGCAAGCGAACGAGCCCCGGCAGACGGTGGCAAACGGCCCGCCCCACCCACGTCCACCTCGCCACTAATCATGGTACGCTTCCGCGTCCCTCATCCCGTCCTCACCCCATGCTGGCCGGCGAACCCGAGTTGATGGCTTTCTTGGCGGACCTCGGCATCGCCACCACGACCCACCGCCACGCCCCGGTGTTCACCGTGGCCGAGAACCAGGCGTTGCGCGGCGCGCTGCCGGGCGGCCATTGCAAATGCCTGTTCCTCAAGGACAAGGCGGACCGGCTGTGGCTGGTGGTGGCGCTCGAGGACCGGCGGGTCGACCTCAAGGGCCTGGCCAAGCAGGTGGGCGCCGGGCGTTTTTCCTTCGCCAGTCCCGACCTGATGCGGAGCGTGCTTGGCGTCGAGCCGGGCGCGGTGACGCCCTTCGCCCTCCTCAACGAGGGCGCGCGGGCGGTGTCGGTCATTCTCGACGAAGGCATGCTGGCTCACGACCCGCTGCACTATCACCCGCTCCACAACGCCGCCACCACCGCAATCCGGCCCGCCAATCTGCTGGCCTTCCTGGCTGCGCTCGGGGTCGCGCCGCGGCGCCTCGACCTCGCCGCGCCCCCGGCCAAAGCGGGTGGCAAAGCGCCAAGCCAATAGCTATGTTGGGCTTAATCCGGCCGGCGCCCCGAGGGGCGCGGCACCCACGCAAGGTTGCAATTCATGGTTGAGCCGTTGATCGGCCACGCTCCGGCGGCCCCCGATGCCGTCAAGGATAGCAACACGCGCAATTTCCGCGCCGACGTCCTCGATCCCTCGCGCGAGACGCCGGTCATCGTCGATTTCTGGGCGCCCTGGTGCGGGCCCTGCAAGCAGCTGGGCCCGATCCTCGAGAAGGTGGTCAAGGCCAGCAACGGCAAGGTCAAGCTGGTCAAGATCAACGTCGATGAAAACCAGCCGCTCGCCCAGCAGTTGCACATCCAGTCGATCCCGGCGGTCTACGCCTTCCAGGGCGGCCAGCCGGTCGACGGCTTCGTCGGCGCCCTGCCGGAGAGCCAGGTCAAGGCCTTCGTCGAGCGCCTGATGGGCGGCGCCATCGGCCCCTCGCCGATCGACGAGGCGCTGGAGGCGGCCCAGGCCGCGCTCACCGCCGGCGACTTCGGCGCCGCCGCCAATATCTACGGCCAGATTCTGCGCCACGAGCCCGGCAATCCGGCGGCGATCGCCGGCCTGACCCGCTGCTACCTGGCCAAGAACGACCTCGCCGCGGCCAAGCAGACGCTGGCGTTGACGCCCAAGGAACAGGAAAGCCATCCCGACGTTAGCGCCGCCCGCACGGCGCTGCAGTTGGCCGAGGAAGTCGGCAAGACAGGCGGCGATCTCGCCAAGCTGAAGACGGAGGTGGCTGCCAACCCGTCCGACCTGCAGGCCCGCTTCGACCTCGGCAACGCCTGCGTCGCCGCCGGCGACCACGGCGCGGCGATCGACCAGTTCCTCGACATCGTCAAGCGCGATCCCAAGTGGAACGAGGGCGCCGCCCGCGCCCAACTGGTCAAGGTGTTCGAAGTGTTGGGCTTCAAGCACGACCTCAGCGTCAGCGGCCGGCGGCGGCTGTCGGCGATCCTGTTCTCATGAGCGAGCGCCGCGCCGATCCGACGATCGAGCTGCCGCGCACGATTCCGATCTTCCCGCTGCCGGGCGTGCTGCTGCTGCCGGGCGGCAACCTGCCGCTGCACGTCTTCGAGCCGCGCTACCGCGACATGGTGCGCGACGCGCTCGGCCAGGGCCGCCTGATCGGCATGATCCAGCCGCAGGACGCCGAGGAAGCGACCTGGGCACCGGCATTGTTTCCGGTCGGGTGCGTCGGCCGCATGACCGCCTTCCGGGAAACCGAGGACGGCCGCTTCTACATCGCGCTCACCGGCCTCAACCGCTTCCGCGTGCGCCGGGAACTCAAGGTCGAGACGCTGTACCGCCAGGTCGAACCCGCCTGGAAGGAATTCGCCGACAACCTGCACGAAGAGGACACCGTCACCCTCGACCGTGCGGCGCTGATGCCGGTGTTGCGCGAGTTTTTCAAGCAGAACAACGTCAAGGTCGATTGGGACGCGATCGAGCAGGTCGCCGACTACGCCTTGATCCGCTCGCTCGCCATGACCTGCCCGTTCCAGCCGCGCGAGAAGCAGGCGCTGCTCGAGGCGGCGTCGCAAACCGAGCGCGGCAAGATGATCGTGGCGCTGCTGCAGATGGCCGTGCGCCAGACCGGCGGCGCCGATCAATCCGTCCTGCAATAGCCGTCGTGTAATGGCCATGACTGAACCCGCCGGCATCGACCCCAAGCTTCTCGAAATCCTCGTCTGCCCGCTGACCAAGCAGCCGTTGCGCTACGACCGCGAGCGCCAGGAACTGATCAGCGACGCCGCCCAGCTCGCCTACCCGATCCGTGACGGCATCCCGATCATGCTGGTCGAAGAGGCGCGCAAGCTCGACGAGGGCAAGTCCTAGGCGCCATGACCGATCGCGACGTGCGGCCGCGCCCGACGGAGCTGCGCTACGTCGCCGCCGAGAAAGCGCTGCACGTCACCTTCGACGACGGCCGCCACTTCGCCCTCCCGGCCGAATATCTCCGCGTCGAAAGCCCGTCGGCCGAGGTGCAGGGGCATAGTCCGACCGAGAAGCGCATCGTGCCGGGCAAACGGTATGTCGGCATCGCTGCCCTCGAGGCGGTGGGTCACTACGCCGTCCGCATCCTGTTCAACGACGGTCACGATACCGGCCTTTATTCGTGGAGCTACCTGTACGAGCTCGGGCTCGACCACGCGCGGCGCTGGGCGCGCTACGAAAGCGCCATCGCCGACCGCGGCCAGTCGCGCGAACTCGGCTGACGGCGCGGTCTAGGGCTGCCGGCCCTGCACCAGGCGCGGCAGCTTGCCGACCGTGCCGCGGGCGTGGGCCATGAACAGGCGCTTGAGCGGGGCCACGCGGTCGACGCCGGCCATGCCGAGACCGCGCACCAGGCGCAGCGCCGAAGAGTGATTCGAGAACAGCCGGTTGAACCCGTCGGTGACGGCGAACAGGGTCAGATTGTCGACCCGGCGCCAGCGTTCGTAACGGGCGAGCACGTCGGCCGCGCCGATGTCGAGCCCGAGCCGGCGGGCGTCCGCCAGCACCTCGACCAGCGCCGCCGCATCGCGGAATCCGAGATTGAGATTCTGCCCGGCCAGGGGATGCAGCGTGTGCGCCGCATCGCCGATCAGCGCCAGCCGCGGCGCGGCATAGCGATCGGCCAGGCGCAGGCGCAGCGGATAGGACCAGATCGGCCCGACGATGCCGACGGCGCCGAGAAAATCGCCGAAGCGGACCCGCAGGTGCCGATCGAGGTCGGCGCGGGACAGCGCCAACAATTGGTACGCCCGCGCCTCGGGCTCAGTCCACACCAGCGACGAGCGCCGCTCGGGAAGCGGCAGGATGGCGAAGGGTCCGTCGGGCCGAAAATGTTCATGCGCGATGCCGTGGTGCGGACGCTCGTGTTCGACCGTGGCGACGATCGCGATCTGGCCATAGTCCCATTGCGTGACGGCGATGGCGGCATCGCGGCGAAGCGGCGAGTCGCCGCCGTCGGCGGCGATAACCAGGGGCGTGTGCAGGCTGCGCCCGTCGCTTAGCCGCACCGTGGCGGCGGCCGCGTCGCGCACGACCGCTTCGACGGCGAGCGGCGCCAGCAGCGTCACGCCGGCGCGCGCGGCGCGCGCCCGATAGAGGCCGTGGCGCAGGTGACGCGCCTCGACCATCCAGCCGAGCGGGTCGGGCCCGAGCTCGGCATGGTGATAGTGGAGGAAGAACGGCGAGCCCGCTTCGGAAACGCGGATCTGTTCGATCGCTTGGGCAGCGGCCGCCACCTCGTCCCATAGACCTGCCGTCTCCAAGATGCGCCGGGTGCCATAGGCGATGGCGAAGGCACGGCCATCGAAGGGCGCGGCCGACAGGGTGGCCGGACTCTCGCGGTCGACGAGCGTGACCGCGAATCCGGCGGCCGCGGCGAAGTGCGCGAAGGCGGTGCCGACCACACCGCCGCCCACCACCACCATGTCGCTCATCGGCGAGGCCATGGCTTGTTGTCGAACAGGCGGGTGCGGCCTGTCCAGCGGCGTCGTTGCCTACGGCGCAGGCACTCGGGCCGAACTGCCTAACGTTTGGGCGGCTGGCCATTATCGCCGCCCCCAATCGTTCTTCAAAACATCGATATTTCAAGGAGTTGGCCGCCACGGCCCGGCGGCACGATTATCGCAATAAAGGGGCGGTCAGGGAGGGGATGATGAACGCACCGCGATGGATGGCGGCAGCGGCAGCGTCGGCTGTTTTGGTTGCTCTGCCGGCATGGGCCCATGACGACGCGCCGGCGATCAGCGCGGGCGACACCGCCTGGATGCTGGCGGCGACGGCACTCGTCCTCATGATGACAATCCCCGGGGTGGCGTTGTTCTACGCCGGCATGGTGCGCAAGAAAAACGGGCTCGCGACCATGATGCAACGTTTCGCGATCACCTGCCTCGTCACCGTCCTCTGGATGATCGCCGGCTACAGCCTCGCCTTCTCGGGCAGCGGCGCGGTGGTGGGCGATCTCGCGCGCTTCTTCCTGAACGGCATCGGCGTCACCGCGGTAAGCCCGCTCGCGAAGACCATTCCCGAAAGCGTCACCTCACCTTTCAGCTCACCTTCGCGGTCATCACCTGCGCGCTGATCACCGGCGCCATCGCCGACCGCATGAAGTTCTCGGCATTGCTGGCGTTCATCGGCCCGTGGCTGCTCGTCGTCTATGTGCCGGTGGCCCATTGGGTGTGGGCGGCGGCTTCCTCGCCACCGCCGGCGTGCTCGACTATGCCGGCGGCACGGTCGTGCACATCAACGCGGGCGTGGCCGGCCTGGTTGCGGCCATCTACATCGGCAAACGGCGCGGCTATGGCAGCGAGAACATGGCGCCGCACAACCTGTCGCTCGCCATTATCGGCGCGGCGCTCCTGTGGGTCGGCTGGTTCGGCTTCAACGCCGGATCGGCCCTGGCAGCCGACGGTCGCGCCGGTATGGCGATGCTGGTGACCCAGATCGCCGCCGGGGCCGCGGCCCTGTCGTGGACCGCCGCCGAATGGGCGGTGCGCAAGAAGCCCTCGGTGCTCGGCACGGTGTCGGGTGCGGTCGCCGGATTAGTCGCCATCACGCCCGGCTCGGGCTTCGTCTTGCCCATGGGTGGATTGGTGATCGGCCTCGTCGCCGGCGCAGTGTGCTTCTGGGCCGCCACCAGCCTGAAACGCCGGCTCGGCTACGACGATTCGCTCGACGTGTTCGGCGTCCATGCCGTGGGCGGTGTTGTCGGCGCGCTTCTGACCGGCGTGTTCGCGGTCGGCGCGGTCTCGGCGACGGCGGAGGCGCCGGAGGGCATGGGCGGCTGGATCGACGGCAATCCGGCACAGCTGCTGCAGCGGCTCTATGGGGTGGCGGTGACCATCGGCTATGGCGCCATCGCCAGCCTGGTACTGATCAAAGTGGTCGACCTGGTCATTGGTCTGCGGGTGAGCGAAGACGAGGAACGCGAGGGCCTCGACATTGCCCTCCACGGCGAAATCCTGCACTAGCGGCGGGCGGCGGCTGGCCCTGCCATCGCCCCGACCGGGGCGATTTTTCCTAACCCATTGAAAAGACTTGGATTGCCCTCACCGGCGCGGTGACGGCAGTCCTTGTCACCACCTGGCCTCAGGTCTAAATTATCTACTGATTTTTGCTACTTAGCGGCCTTTCTTAAGGCATTGTATGGCGAAATGGCGGTTCTCTGCGCTCGGCGACAACCCCTTCGAGCGCCTCAACACCCTGCTCGCCGGCGCCAAGCCGGGCGCCGACCCCATCCTCATGTCGCTGGGCGAGCCCCAACATGCCCCGCCTGATTTCGTGGCCGACATCCTCTATGCCCATCGCCACCTGTACGGCAAATATCCGCCGCTCGCCGGTACGCCCGAATTCCTCGAGGCCGTTTCGCTCTGGCTCAGCCGCCGTTTCGCGCTGCCGGACGGAACGATCGCCGGAATCCGCAACGTCATTCCGCTGTCGGGCACGCGCGAAGGCCTGTTCCTGGCGCCGCAGGTAGTGGTGCCAGCGCGCAAGGCGGGCCAGGTGCCGGCCATCCTGATGCCGAACCCGTTCTATCACGCCTATGCCGGTGCCGCGGTCGCGGCCGGGGCCGAACCGATCTATCTGGCGGCGCGGCGCGAGACCGGCTTTCTCCCCGACATCGACGCCATCGGACCCGAGCTCCTCGCCCGCACTGCCGCCTTCTACCTCTGTTCGCCCGCCAATCCGCAGGGGACGGTGGCGGACCTCGACTACCTGCGCCGACTGGTACACCTGGCGCGCCAGCACGATTTCCTTCTCCTGGTCGACGAGTGCTACGCCGAGATCTACACCGGCGCGCCACCGCCGAGCGCGCTGCAGGCGGGGCTCGCCGAGGATGGCTCGCTCGCCAACATCTTGGTGTTCCATTCGCTGTCGAAGCGCTCGAACGTGCCCGGATTGCGCTCGGGCTTCGTCGCCGGCGATACCGACGTCATCGCCCGCTTCCGCACCTTGCGGAGCTATGGTGGCGCCCTGCCCTCGCTGCCCACTCTCGCCGCGTCGACGGCGCTCTGGCGCGATGAAATCCACGTCGAGGTGAACCGCGCGCTCTATCGCGAAAAATTCGCCATCGCCGAACGCATTCTCGGCAACCGGCTCGGTTTCTATCGGCCGGCCGGCGGTTTTTTCCTATGGCTCGACGTCGGCGACTCGGAAGGGGCCGCCCGCCACCTGTGGACGACCGCCGGCGTCAAGGTACTGCCCGGACGCTACCTGGCGCGCGACGTTGCCGGCGAGCCCAACCCGGGCGCGCCATACATTCGCCTCGCTCTCGTGCACGACTCCGCAGTGACCGACCAGGCGCTGCGTCGCCTGGCCGAGGCGTTCTAGAGGAACAGGACATGACCAGTCGCGACACCTTCCTGCCGGGCGGCGCCAACGAATTCTTGCGCCGCCGCTTCGTCGAGCTGCTGGGCACGGGCTTTGCCGTCGCAGCCGTTCTCTTTGCCCTGGCGCTGCTGTCATTTTCCCCGCTCGACCCAAGCCTCAACAGCGCGACGCGCGAGACGCCGCGCAACTGGCTCGGCCTGGCAGGCGCCTACACGGCCGACCTCAGCTTGCAGGTCCTCGGCCTGGCGGCGGTGTTGATCGTCCCGGTGTTGGCGGCGTGGGCCTGGCGGCTGTTGTCGCATCGCGGCCTGCCGTTCCCCTGGCTGCATTGCGTGTTCCTGCTGTTCGGCCTGCTGCTTGCCGCCATTTTTGCCGCGGCATTGACCGAGCCGCTGGGCTGGACGCTGACCGGCAGTCTCGGCGGCTTCGTCGGCGCCGTGCTGCTCGACCGTCTGGGCGCGCTCGGCCACTGGTTCGGCCTCGATCTGTCCTCCTTCGTCTTCGGCGCCGGCGCCGGACTGCTCATGATTCCGACGCTTGCCGTCGCCTTCGCGCTCTCGATCGGCGAATGGGGCACGATCACCCGGCGAAGCTGGTGGCTGGTCGTCAGCACGTGGACGCTCGGACTCGGCGCCGCCCGCGTTGCCGGCCGGGCCGCTGCCAGCTCGGGGCAACATCTGATCGATCTATCGCGGCGGGAACGCGTCGAGCCAAGCCTCGACGGCGCCGGGGCGGCCGAGTGGCACGACACCGAGCCGCGCTTCGGCATCGGCGGCGCGCCCAAACCCCTGCTGGCCGAACCGACGCTGCGACGGGGCCCTGCGGTCGACCTCGGCCGCGACGACGCCAACAGCGAACTCGGCATCAAACGGGTCGCCCCGCGCTCGCCGAAACCCGCCAAGAGCCGACGCGAAGTGGCGGAGGCCCAGCCCGCCCTCGACCTCGACGACGAGATCCAGTTGCCGCCGCTCAACCTGCTGGCGGTGCCGAAGGACTCTGGGCGCGCCGCGGTCAACGAGGAAGCCTTGGAGCAGAACGCCCGCATGCTCGAAGCAGTGCTTGACGATTTCGGCGTCAAGGGCGAGATCACCAAGGTCCGCCCCGGGCCGGTCGTCACGCTTTATGAACTCGAACCGGCGCGCGGCACCAAGACCTCGCGCGTCATCGGCCTCGCCGACGATATCGCGCGCTCGATGAGCGCGGTGTCGGTGCGCGTCGCCGTCGTTCCCGGCCAGAACGTCATCGGGATCGAATTGCCGAACGCCCGGCGCGAAACCGTGTTCCTGCGCGAGCTTCTGTCGACGCCGGAATATGAAAGCACCCAGGCGAGCCTGCCGCTGACGCTGGGCAAGGATATTAGCGGGGCTCCGGTCATCGCCGACCTCGCCCGCATGCCCCACCTGCTGGTGGCGGGCACCACCGGTTCGGGCAAGTCGGTCGCCGTCAATTCGATGATCCTGTCGCTGCTCTATCGCATGCGGCCCGAACAATGCCGCCTAATCATGATCGACCCGAAGATGTTGGAACTGTCGGTCTACGACCACATTCCGCATCTCCTCGCGCCCGTGGTGACGGAACCGGGGCGGGCGGTCGTCGCGCTCAAGTGGACGGTCGGCGAAATGGAGAACCGTTACCGCACCATGTCGCAGTTGGGCGTGCGTAACATCACCGGCTACAACCAACGCCTGGCCGAGGCGCGCAAGAAAGGCGAAGTGCTGAAACGAACCGTTCAGACCGGCTTCGACGAAAGCACCGGCGAGCCGGTGTTCGAAGAGCAGCCGCTCAACCTGGAGGCGATGCCCTACATCGTCGTCGTGGTCGACGAGATGGCTGACCTCATGCTGCTCGCCGGCAAGGAGATCGAAGCCTCGGTTCAGCGCCTGGCCCAGATGGCGCGCGCCGCCGGTATCCATCTGATCATGGCGACGCAGCGGCCCTCGGTCGACGTCATTACCGGCACGATCAAGGCCAATTTCCCGACCCGCATCAGCTTCCAGGTGACCTCGAAGATCGACTCGCGCACGATCCTGGGCGAGTCGGGCGCCGAGACGCTGCTCGGCGCCGGCGACATGCTCTACATGCAGTCGGGCGGCAAGATCACGCGCGTTCACGGACCCTTCGTCAGCGACGGCGAGGTCGAATCGGTGGTGCAGTTCCTCCGCCGCCAGGGCGAGCCCAAGTATCTCGACGGCGTCACCGAAGAGACGGACGCTCCCGGTCCGCTCGGCAACGATGCGGGGTCGGACGACCCGCTCTACGATCAAGCGGTCGACCTGATCTGCCGCGAGGGCAAAGCCTCGACCAGTTTTGTTCAGCGGCACCTGCAAATCGGCTATAACCGCGCCGCGCGCATCATCGAGCGCATGGAGGCCGAAGGGATCATCAGCTCGGCCAACCATGTCGGCAAACGCGCCGTGCTGGCACGCGTCGTTCGCAACTCGGATTAGGATGACGGACAACAACCGGCTCCACGACCTGGAACGGCACGGCCAGGCGACCCGTCGTCACGCGCTCGTCACGCTCGCGGTCGGCCTCGGCCTGGCCGCGGCGCCCGGCGCCCTGGCCGCCAATCTGGCGACGCGCCCGCCCGCCGAACGCGCCGATCTCGGCCGCGTCACCGATCTGCTCAACTCGATTCGCAGCCTGCAGGCCGATTTCACCCAGATGACCGAGGACGGCGGCATGGCAGCCGGCACGTTCTTCCTTGAGCGTCCGGGCCGGCTGCGGTTCGAATACGCCCCGCCATCGCCAGTGTTAATCGTCGGCACCGGGCGGACCCTGGTGTTCTTCGATGCCCAGCTCGACCAGGTGACCTACCTGCCGATCGGCCAGTCGCCGCTCGCCTTCCTGCTCGACGACCGCTTTACGTTCGAACGCGACGACATCCGCCTCGAGGGCATGGAGCGGCGCTCCGGGCTGCTGGCGGTGACCGTGGCGAGCGAGAAGAACCCGAACGACGGCAGCGTCACTATCGTCTTTTCCGACCAACCCCTGCAGCTCCGCCAATGGCGGGTCCGCGACCCACAGGGGAAGGTGACCACGGTGGCGCTGTCGAACCTGCGGATCAACACGCCGCTGGACCGCAAACTGTTCCAATTCGACGACCCGAACCCGTTCCGGGACGGCACCGGCTTGCCGGGGCGCCGCCGGGGCGGCTAGGAGTGCCTTGCTTTGGCCGCGATTTTGACCTTCTAATTCACGCCCGTTTCCCGGACTTGTTTGTCGGCCCGGGAGTAGCGATGTCCTGACCATGACCCGTCCCTGTACATCGAAGCCGCTGATCGGCATCCCCGCTGGAGTCGTCGAGATTCGGCGCGGCATGGCGCTGCATGGATCGGGCGAGCGCACCATCGACGCCCTGGTGCGGGTGGCCGGCGCTCATCCTGTGATCATTCCCGCGCTCGGCGACAACCTCGACGCGGGCGACCTGCTGCAGGGTCTCGACGGTTTGCTGCTGACCGGCGGCATCAGCAATATCGAGCCCCATCACTACGACGGCCCGCCGGCGCGGCCCGGCGACTTGCACGATCCGCGTCGCGATTCGACGACCCTGCCGCTCATCCGTGCCGCCGTCGACCTTGGCGTGCCGCTGTTGGCAATCTGTCGCGGCTGCCAGGAATTCAACGTCGCCTTCGGCGGTACCTTGCATCAGTTCCTGCACGAAGTGCCCGGCCGCTTCGACCACCGCCGCGACCGCACCAAGGGCTTCGAGGAAGTGGCCCGGCCGGCCCACAGCATCACCATCCGCGCCGGCGGGCCCTTGGCGCAACTGGCGGGCGGCACCACCGCGATGGTGAATTCGCTGCACGGCCAAGGCATCGACCGCCCGGGCTGCGGCCTCGAGGTCGAGGCTGTCGCCGAAGACACGACGATCGAATCGATCAGCGCCAGCGGCGCTAAGGCCTTCGCCCTTGGCGTGCAGTGGCATCCGGAACTGATGGCCGACCACGATTCGCTGTCGGTCGCGCTATTCACGGCCCTGCGCGACGCCGCCCAGGAACGCGCCGCGCAGCGGCGCTGATCCCATGCGCGACAATGGGCAAGGGTCCGAAACCGACGAAAACGAGGCCGACGACCCCAAGGTCCAGCGGCTGCACATCATTGGCCGCTTTTCACGCCATGTCGCCACCTTGCCGTGGTGCACGCGGCTAGGCGAACCGCTCGACAAGCAGGAGCGGATCGACGCCGAAGCCTATGTGTCGGCGGTCGGTTTTCCGCAGGCCTCGATCGCCACCATCATAGATTGGCGCGAGGCCGAGCATATCGCCGAGAGCCCGCGCTGGGACGATACCTGGTGGGAGGCCGAGCAACAACTGCAGGCCGGGCTGGTCACGCAGGCGCTCGCCGACCTCAAGGAGGCCGAGCTGATGGACGCGCTGAACCACGTCGCCACCCAGGCCGCCGGCGGCGCGGTGAGTGCCGTGGAAGCCGCCGCCCGCCGCGCCGGCTACCGCGAGGAAACGGCCGGCGAAGAAGGCTCGTTCCTGACGGCGCTGTCCGGCCTCGCCGTCTCGGCGAGCTACCAGGCCGGTCTGGTGCTGGCCGCCCTCGGCGACGAAAACCATCCCTTCGCTATCAAGTTCCGTCTCATCGAAAGCGGCCGCCTGCCGATCGGCGTTATCGGCAGCACGTTCTCGATCTTCTGAGCGCCGCCGGTGCGGTTGTCGGTCGCCACCTGGAACATCAACTCGGTGCGCCGCCGCCTGGCGCACGTTCGGCGATTTCTCCGTCGTCATCAGCCCGATGTGCTGTGCCTGCAGGAAACCAAGGTGATCGACGACGCGTTCCCGCGCCGCGCCTTCAGCGAACTCGGCTACGTCCACCAGGCCATCCGCGGGCAAAAGGGCTATCACGGCGTCGCCATTCTGGCGCGCGTGCCGCTCGCCGGCGTCCATGTGTTGCCGTGGTGCGCCGGCGAGGCGCGACACGTCGCGGCCGAGGTGGCCGGCGGCATCGAGCTGCATAACTTCTACGTACCGGCCGGCGGCGATGTGCCCGACCCGGCGACCAACCGGAAATTTGCCGACAAGCTCGCCTTCTATCGCGAGTTGCGCGGTTGGGGCGTGGGCCTCACCGACGACCGGCGCCGCATCGTCGTGGGCGACCTCAATGTCGCCCCGCGCGAGAACGATGTGTGGTCACACCGCCAGCTCCTGAGCGTCGTCAGCCACACGCCGATCGAAGTCGAACACTACGCCGCAGCGGTCGCCGCGCACGACTGGCACGACGCCGTCCGCCACTTCGTGCCGGACGATCGCAAGCTCTACACCTGGTGGAGCTACCGCGCCACCGACTGGCGGCGCGCCGACAAGGGCCGGCGTCTCGACCACGTCTGGCTGTCACCTGGGTTGCGACCGGCGCTGCGCGCGATGCGGATCGCAACGGAAACGCGGGGCTGGCAGACCCCGTCGGACCATGTTCCGGTGGTGGTCAAACTCGAGCTGGATTAACGAGCGATCGCGGCGGATTACTCGCTGACGCGCCCTAGGGCGCGCGTCAGTTGCGATGTGGTTCGTTCGAGACGCTGGGCCAGTTCGCGCATGATGGCGAGGCCCATTTGCGGAAACTCCCGCACCAGGCGGAAGAACAGTTCTTTCGAGATGCGCAGGACAGTCACGTCGGTGAGCGCCTGCACGGTGGCCGTTCGCGGCACGTCGCAGAGAATAGCGATCTCGCCGACGACCGAGTGTTTGCCGACCCGGGTCACCGGCGTCACCTTACCGCCCACCTCGACCAGGACGTCCGCCTCGCCATCGATGATGATAAAGGCGGCATCGCCCATTTCGCCCTGGGTGCACAAGTTCTGCCCCTTGCGGAACGTCAGCCGTTCACTGGTGAAGGCCAACAACTTGAGCTTCGACGGCTCGATGTTGGCGAACAGCGGAATGGTCCGTAAGAGTTCGACTTCGTCGTTGAGACTCACGACGCACCTCCCCTAGGCGATTTTTTCTTCCAGCAACTGGGTGATTCCCGTGCCGGAGCCGTTGAGCTCGGAAAATGTTCCGGCCCGCAATACGCGCCCGCCTCGCATCACCACGACCCGGTCGAACGCCTTGGCGGCGTCCGGGCTGGGCATGGTCCAAACCAAACAACGGTCTTTGAACTCTTCGAGCAGCTTGCCCATAATCCGCATCTGGCCGGCCGGATCGAGCGCCGACAGGCCTTCGTTGACGATGAGAACGTCCGGTTGCTTGATCAGCGATCGGGCCAGCAACAGACGCTGGCGTTGCGCCGGCGTCAAGCGCGAGCCGGCGACGCCGACTTGGAAGTTGAGCCCGACCTGGACCACCGTGTCGTGCAGGCCGGCGGCGGCGGCGGCGGCGGCCAACAAGGCGCCGACGCGCTGACCGGATTGCGCCTCACCATAGGCGATCTTGCCGAACAGAATGTTGTCCTGCAGGTTCGCCGCGGCGATATACCGGCTCGAATCGTAAAACTCGACGGACTTGCGCAGCTCCTCCGGCAGGCTCTCGGCAAAGACAGCGCGCGCCTTAAGGATAGTCGCCTTGAACTCTTCGTCGACGATGCCGAGCCGGTGGCGCGCCGGAATCAGCAGGAATGGCAGCGACATCAGGCGGCCGCGTTCCTCGGGCTTCAATTGATCGATGTGATCCTTGTCGACGCGCGACAGGATGGCCTGATACTCCGGCAGGTCGTCGGACTTGATGAAGCTAAATTGCTGGAAGAATTCGTGGTCGGGCGGCAGGTCGGCGAACAACTCGACCATCGTCGAGGCGACCTGATAGCCGGTCTGTACCATCTTGTCGGTGAGACCGGCCCTGTCGAGCACCGAAAGCACGTAAGCGTTCTCGCCCAGGCGGTCCATGTTGAACGCGTCGCCGATCGGGTTGCCGAACAGCAGGTTCTCGCCGACCGTCGCGTTCTCGTTGTACTTGACCGGGTCGAAGCGCTCGACCAGCGCCGCCGTCGAGGGATCGCTGTCGAGGCGCTGTTTGAACGCGGCACGCGCGCGCAGGACCGATTCGGCGACCTGCGCCTCGCGCTTCGGATCGATCGTGCCGCGCAGTCCAAAATTGTAGACGTCGTCGGTCAGCCCGACCGTCTCCAGCACCCGCAGAGACTTCTGCGTCAACGCCGGCGGCGCGTCGACACCTGCGGCCTGGTAGTCGATCCACAAACCGAAATAATCGTCCGTCGAGTTGCCGGCCAGGATGGCGTCGCTCTTGAAACGCTCATAGGTCGCCACCACCTCGGGATCGGCATTGGGCGCCAGTTGGCGATGCTTCAGACCGTAATACAGGTTATCGCCGATGGCGGCGTTGAAGACGAAGCCGCCGGCCCCGACATAGCCCATCCGCCGACCGGTAATCGCTTCAGGAGTCTTGGCCAAATCGTTGCCGCCGACCGCGAGCGAGCCTGCGGTCGGATCGACAAGATGGGCCAGCAACTGCGCCAGGTGCTCGCGACCGCTGCCGGCGGCCCCGACCACGGCCACCCGTTCGGTCAGGCCGAAGCGCAGGTTGACGCCGTCGACCAGCGCCACGTCCTGGTCGTCTTTCAACGACAGGTTGGTGGCGACCACGTCGCCCTTCAAGGGCAGAACCTGCTCCGGCTCGGTGTCGAGCAAGCGCTGGTCGCGCAGGCCGGCAGGATCAAATTGCGAAATGATCTGCTCGTACTTGATGCGGGCGTCTTCTTGAATCTGGTAGTTGTTGAGGATCTCCTTCCACGGGCCGGCGAGATCCTTCTGCGCCGAGACGGCCGCCAGCAATGTGCCGACCTCCATCTGGCCCTTGATCACGAAGTAACCACCGATCGCATAGAAGCTGAGCGGCCCGAACTGCTGGACCAGGTTGTTGAAGGCTTTCACTGCGAACTTGCGCTGGTAGATCATCAGGCGAATGCGGTAGATCGCGCCGAGCCGGCGCGAGAAGTCGGCGCGCTCGAATCGTGAGGTGTCGTGGACGTGAATTTCTTCGACGCCCTGGACGACCTCGCCGATACGGTCCGACATGGCCCGTACCAGCCGAACGCGTTCCTTGCCGAGCCGGTTGACCTTGCGCTGCTGACGCGGCGTGACCAACAGCTGGACCGGATAGAAGGCGACCGCGGCGATGCCCATCAGCCAATTGTTGAGGAACAGGAACGACAGCGTCACCAGCAGTTGACCGCCGTTGAACACCGGCACGGCAAAAGCGTCGCCGATGAAACCGCCGAGCGCCTCGGTCTCGACGGCGATCATCGGGATGATCTCGCCCTGCGACATGTTGCGGAAGGTGGACTGCGGAAAACGCAACACCCGTCCGTACAATTCGTAGCGGAAGCGCCGCAGCATTCGCTCGCCGGTGATGCCCTTGAAGGAGTTGTTGATGTATTTGAAGAATTGATTGAGGTAGATGATGAACAGAAAGACGCCGCAGAGGGCGAACAGCCACGTGACCTGATCGACGTTGAAGCCGAGCCCGATCTTGAAAAGGGTGGCTTCCTTCGGATAGGGCCGCTTGGGCTGGATGGCGTCGTTGACGATCTGCTTGGGCAGTTCGTAGGAGGCGTACTGCGCCGGCCAGGACAGGACCGCCAGCAACACAAGAATTATTTGATTCCTGCGGCTGTACCGCAGGATGTAGCGAAAGATGCTCGTTTCCATGTCGGACGCTACCCCGTTCCACTTCGAGAAGCGCCGACGCTGCGCCCCCTACCGGCCTTCCGTTCGGCCGGCGAATCTATCCGTAAATAGCCGAACCATAAACAAAAATTCCTTCCGACCCCGGGAGGCCTATGCCATCATCCCCGCCATGCAAAGCGTGGCCCCGCCTGGTCATCCGTTTGACGTCGAATCGGACCGTCGTGTGCTGATCTATAGCCACGACACGATGGGGCTTGGCCATTTGCGCCGTTGCCGCACCATCGCCCATTCCCTGGTCGAGCGTTTCAAGAACCTGTCCATCCTGATCCTGTCGGGCTCGCCGATCATCGGCAGCTTCGATTTTCGTGCCCGCGTCGATTTCGTGCGGGTACCCGGGGTGATTAAGCTGCGTAACGGCGAATACACGACGCTCAACCTGCACATTGACTTCGAGAAAACACTGTCGATGCGGGCTTCGATCATCAAGCACACGGCCGAGATCTTCGACCCCGACATGTTTATCGTCGACAAGGAGCCGCTTGGGCTGCGCGGCGAAGTGACGGAAACGCTCGAACTGCTGAAGGAACGGGGTACGCGCCTGGTGCTCGGGTTGCGCGACGTCATGGACGCACCGACGCTGCTCGCCCCGGAATGGCAGCGCAAGAACGTGCTGCCGGCGCTGCGGACGCTGTATGACGAGATTTGGGTCTACGGTCTGCCGCAGATCTGCGAACCGTTGGCCGATATGCCGCTGCCAAAATCGGTTACCGACAAGATGAGCTACACCGGCTACTTGCGCCGCAGCGTGCCCAAGATCTCGACGCCGCGGCCGGCGCCCGAAGTGACGCGGCAACCCTACCTCCTGGTGACACCGGGCGGCGGCGGCGACGGCGAGGATCTCGTTGAATGGGTCCTGCGCGCCTATGAAGGCGGCGGCTGGTTGCCCTATGGGGCGCTGATCGTGCTCGGACCGTTCATGCAACCAGAGCGGCAGGAGGAGTTCAAAGCTCGCGCCAGCCGGCTCCGCCGGGTCGAGGCGATCACCTTCGACGCCCACATGGAGAGTCTGGAGGCCAACGCGGCCGGCATCGTCGCCATGGGTGGCTACAACACCTTTTGCGAGATTCTCTCGCTCGACAAACGGGCGATCATCGTGCCACGCACGGAGCCACGTCTGGAACAATACATTCGTGCCGCCCGCGCCCAGACAATCGGGCTCATCCGCATGCTGGAAAACGACGGCAAGCTCGATCGCCAGGTAATGATCGACGCCCTGCGCGAGATGCCAAAGCAACGTCGCCCGTCCGAGATCGTCGTGCCCGGGTTGCTGGAGGGGCTCGAGAGCGTGCACCGTCTGGTGCACCCATGGCTGCTGCGCGGCCGCGCCGAAAAGACCGGAGCCCAGCCGGAAACGCTCCGCCGCGCGTGAGGCTGGCGTGGCCGGCCGCGTCGCATTCGTCCTGAAAGGCTATCCGCGCCTGTCGGAGACCTTCATCGCCCAGGAAATCCGTGCCCTGGAGATGCGCGGCCTCGACATCAGCATCGTCTCGCTGCGCCGGCCGACGGATGCCGCCGTGCACCCGATCCACCGCGAGATCACCGCGCCCGTTTCTTATCTGCCGGAATATCTCTATCGCGAACCGTTGCGCGTTTGGCGCGCGTGGCGCCACGTCCGGCGTTGGCCGACCTACCGATCGACCTGGCAACTGTGGTGGCGCGATTTCCGTCGCGACCCGACACCCAATCGCGGTCGGCGGTTCGGCCAGGCGCTGGTCTTGGCGCATGAACTGGATCCGGCGGTCGCCCAAGTCCACGCCCACTTCCTGCATACGCCCGCCTCGGTCGCCCGTTACGCCGCCGCCCTGCGCGAGTTGCCGTGGTCGGCTTCGGCCCACGCCAAGGACATCTGGACGACTCCGGCCTGGGAGAAGGCCGAGAAACTGGCGTCCTGCCAATGGCTGGTCACCTGCACAGTCGTCAACCACGTGCACCTGGCGGCGCTCGCCCCTCCTGGGCGCGTCGGGCTCGCCTATCACGGCATCGATCTCAACCGATTTGCGGCCCTGACCGATCGCAGGCCCGATCGCACCGGCAGCGATTCCCGTGACCCGATCGTCATCCTTTCGGTCGGTCGCGCCGTTGCCAAGAAAGGATATGCGGACCTGCTGCAGGCGCTCGCGCTGTTACCGCAGGACCTACATTGGCGTTTTGTCCATGTCGGTGGCGGGCGAGAACGACCACGGCTGCGGCGCCTAGCCGCCAAGCTCGCGATCGCCGACCGCATCGAATGGCGCGGCGCCCTGCCGCAGGATCAGCTACTGCCGCTCTATCGCGCCGCCGATCTCTTCGTCCTAGCCAGCCGGGTCGCCGATGACGGCGACCGGGATGGATTGCCCAACGTGCTGATGGAGGCCCTTAGCCAGGAACTCCCCTGCGTCTCGACCGCCGTTTCGGCCATTCCCGAACTGATCGACCACCAGGTGCACGGAACCCTTGTCGAGCCCGCCCAACCGCCGCGATTGGCCGAAGCGCTGCAAGCGCTGATCGGCAACCCGGCCCTCCGCCGCCGCCTCGCGTTGGCCGGCGCGCAGCGCGTGCGACAGCACTTCTCGATGACGGCGGGGATCGACCAGCTCGCCGATCGCTTTGGGCTAAGGCGACGCCAGGCGGCAGAATAGGGATGCGCGTTGCTTTCTACGCACCGATGAAGTCGCCCCTGAGCGCCGTTCCGTCGGGCGACCGCCGCATGGGTCGCTTGTTGATGGCGGCGTTGGATTTGGCCGGCCACGAGGTCGCCATCGCGAGCGAGTTGCGGACCCATCTGAAGGCCGCCGACCCAGCGCGTCAGGCGGCGCTGATCCGGGCATCAGCCGACGAAGCCGCACGTTTGATCGCCGCCTACCAGCGCCATCCATCGCAGCGTCCAGACGTCTGGTTTACCTATCACGTCTATTACAAGGCCCCCGATTGGCTCGGCCCGGTAATGCGACGCGAACTCGGCTTGCCTTACGTCGCGGTCGAAGTGTCCTTCGCGCCCAAGCGGGCGAACGGACCATGGTCGATCGGACATGAAGCAACGCGGGTGGCGATTGCCGCGGCCGATGCGATCATCAGTCCCACTCTTCTCGATATGGCGTGCGTCGCCGACCTCACCACACCGGCGACGCCCCACGTATTTCTGCCGCCCTTTCTCGACCATGGTCCCTTCGCGAAGGCCCATGCCGAGCGCGCGATCCATCGCCGCCATTGGGCCCTCAATAGCCCGGCCGACGCGGACGTTCCGTGGCTGCTGACCGTGGCGATGATGCGGGAAGGACCCAAGCACGACTCTTACCGCGTGCTGGCCGATGCGCTCGCCCGCTTGGATGACCGTCCCTGGCAACTTCTGGTCGCCGGCGACGGGCGGGCGCGGGCTGACATCACCGCCGCCTTTGCGCCGTTCGGGAAGCGCATCGTCTGGCTGGGCGCCGTCGCCGAAGCCGAGTTGCCCTCGCTCTACGCCGCCGCCGATCTCTACGTCTGGCCCGCCGTCCACGAGGCCTACGGCATGGCCCTCCTGGAGGCGCAGGCAGCCGGTGTCCCGGTGGTGGCGGGCGACGTGCGCGGGGTTCCCGATGTCGTGCGCCGGGGCGAGACCGCGCTGCTCGTTCCCGAACATTCCGCCGCAGCGTTCGCGGCGGCGGTGGCGCACTTGCTCGACCATCACGACGAGCGCCACACCATGGGAAAGCAGGCGCTGCGATTCGTCGAGCGCGAACGCACAATTGCCGCGGCGGCGGCGGCCCTCGACAAGGTGTTGCGCGCCGTCGCCCGGGCCCAGCCGTCACCGCCAAAACCGGGCCCGTGACCCAGTTCGCCGTCATCCGTCACGGACCGACCGCCTGGAACGAAGCGAACCTCAACCAGGGTCGCACCGACGTGCCACTGAGCCCGGCAGGACGGGCCGACGTCGCGCGCTGGCGTGTTCCCTCCGAATGGAGCGGTCTGCCCGTCGTGGCGAGCCCGCTCCGGCGCACCCACGAAACCGCTTTGCTGCTGTTCGGCCGCGCCCGCATCGAACCCCGCTTAATCGAAATGGCGTGGGGCGAATGGGAGGGGCGCTCCCTGGCCGAACTGCGCGCCGAGTTGGGACCAGAAATGGCGGCCAATGAGGGGCGCGGGCTCGACTTTCGACCGCCGGGCGGCGAAAGCCCGCGCGACGTCGGGCAGCGCCTGGACTCCTGGTTGGCTTCGGTGGCGGCGGCCGGTGAACGGGTGGTGGCCGTCGCCCATCGCGGCGTGCTGCGGGTGTTGATGGCCAAGGCCTTCGCCTGGAACATGCTCGGCAAGCCGCCGGTCAAGCTGGCGGCGGCGGCGCTGCACGTCTTCGACGTGGCGGCCGATGGCCGGCTGGATCGCGTCGCCATGAACGTGTCGCTGCTGCCATGAGTCGCCGCGTCCTCTTCTACGTGCAACATCTTCTGGGAATCGGGCATCTGAAGCGGGCGGCAACGATTGCCCGCGCCATGGCGGCCCAGGGGCTCGGGGTGACGGTGGTCTCGGGCGGCATGGCCGTTCCCGGCCTCGACCTAGGCGCCGCCACTTTGATCCAACTGCCGGGGACGCGGGCGACCGACCTCTACTTCAAGAAGCTGGTCGACGAAAACGATGCCCCCATCGACGACGCCTGGCGTCAGCGCCGCAGGGAGTTGCTGGTCGACATCTTTGCGCGCGTACGACCGCACGTCGTCGCACTTGAGCTGTTTCCCTTTGGCCGGCGGCAAATGCGATTCGAGTTGGTGCCGCTGCTCGACGCTGCGACGACCGCACGGGCACGACCGCGAATCGTCTCGTCGGTGCGCGACATTCTCGTCGGCCAACACAAGCCGGAACGCAACGAGGAGATGCGCGCATTGGTCGATCGTTACGTCGACTATGTCCTCGTCCACGGCGATCCGGCCTTCATTTCTTTCGCAGCGACATTCCCCCTGGCGAACGCGATCGCCAATAAGATTCGCTACACCGGCTACGTCGTCGATCGCAGCGGCCGAGGCCCCACGAATGTCGGCCAAGGCGCAGGCGAGGTGATCGTTTCCGCGGGCGGCGGCGCGGTCGGCGTCCAACTGCTCGAAACCGCCATCGCCGCGCGGGCGCAGTCACAACTCGCCGACCGACGTTGGCGAATCCTGGTCGGCGTCCACCTGCCCGACGCGGATTACGGGCGGCTTGAGCGGCTGGCCGCCAGCGACGATATCGTCGTCGAGCGCGGGCGCAAGGACTTTCCGGCACTACTGGCCAACGCCGAGTTGTCGATCAGTCAGGGCGGCTACAACACCGTCATGGAAACGCTCGAGGCCCGGGTACGTGCGGTCATCGTGCCCTACGCGGGCGGTATTGAGACCGAACAAACCGTGCGCGTGCGCGCGCTGGCAGGACGCACATCGCTTGAGATCGTCGACGAAACAGCGCTGACGCCGGCAACGCTGGCCGCCGCGGTCGACCGCGCCCATGCCAAGCCCGGGCCCGGCAACCAGACCCTGGCCACCCGCGGGGACGCGCTGACCGCGGCGCTGGTGTGCCAATGGGCGGGGACAGTGCCGTGGTAGAGCGCGCCGCCTGGCGGGAGCTCGAGGGCGAGCTGCGCCGGTGGCGGGACCACCGCCGCCAGCCCAGCTTCTGGTTGCGCGACGACGACACCGAGGCAATGTCGCCACCCTTGGGACGACTCCTCGACCTTTGTCACACACACGCCGTGCCTGTGGCCCTGGCGGCGATTCCTGGTCGCTGCCTGCCAAGCCTGCCGGGAGCGCTGGCGGGCCTCGCTGCGGACAGCACGCTGCTTGTTCACGGCCTCAACCACGACAACCATGCCCCCGCCGACGAGAAGAAATCAGAGTTCGGCCCGCATCGCCCGCTTGCCGCGATGCGCGACGACCTGCGCCGCGCGTTGACAACGGCACGGGCGCTCTTTGGCGACGCCCTTTTGCCCGTCCTGGTGCCGCCGTGGAACCGCCTGGACGAGCGGATGGCCACGCACCTGGCGGAATGCGGCTTTACGGGTCTGTCCGCCAAGGGACCTCGTCAACGGCCTGCAGTGACCGGAGTCACAGTTCGCGATGCCCACATCGATATAATCGACTGGCGGGGTCGTCGCTTCCGTGGCGAGGAGGCGACCCTGGCGGCGCTGGTGCAACACCTGCGTCGGCGGCAAGGGGACGAATCAGACGAGTGCACGGGTTTGCTGACGCACCATCGCGTGCTCGACGATGCGGCGTGGGCGTTCCTCGATCGACTGTTCGCCGTGACCGCCGAATTGGGCGGTTGCTGGCTGGGTGCGCGGACTTTGTTTCCCGTTGGGTCATGACGCGCCACGCCTATCCGCTGCGGACACTTTTGGCCGACGACGCGCGGGCCGTTGTTGGCTTGCTCCTCACGGCGGGCCCGCTATTCTTGGCCGGCCTCGCTCCCGTGTGCGAGGTCGTTTTCGCAGGGTTAGCCGTGCTGTTTCTGGTGTTTGCCGCAAGGTCGCTCGTCCGTCATACGCGGGTCATCGAATTGTCGGATACTGGCGTCCGAGTCGGCGGCTGGTTTGGCCGGTTCCTGGCCTGGAACGACCTGACGGACCTCCAACTGCGCTACTATTCCACCCGTCGCGACCGCGAAGCGGGTTGGCTGTTGCTGCGGCTGTCCGGACGACAGCGCCACATTCGCATCGAATCCTCGATCGCGGGATTCAATGCGATCGCCCGCCGTACGACTCACGAGGCGCTTGGCCGCGGCGTCAGCGTCACCGCCCCGACCCGCAGCAATCTTCAGTCCTTGGGCATCTCGGTGCCTTGATTCGATGGGTGCCGAGCGAACCATGAGCAACGTTCTCGACGTCAAAAATCTGCAGGTCGAATTTCACGCCCCCGAGGGGCGGATCGAAGCCGTGCGCGGCATATCGTTCCGTGTCCCGCGCGGCAAGACCGTCGCCCTCGTGGGCGAGTCTGGGTCAGGCAAGTCGGTCGTCTCGCAATCGGTGATGCGCATCCTGCCCCGCGCCGGGCACATTGCCGGCGGCGAGATCTTGTTCTATGAAACCGATGGTGCCGGACCAGTAGACATCGCCAAGTTGGATGCCGACGCCCAGGCGATGCGGACGATCCGCGGCGGCCGCATCTCGATCATCTTTCAGGAGCCGATGACGTCGTTGTCGCCGCTGCATACCATCGGCAATCAGATCGGCGAATCGTTCAGGCTCCACATTAGCGACAACCCCAAGGCGGTGCACGATGCCACCGTCGACATGTTGCGCCTGGTCGGCTTTCCCAATCCGGAGCGCGCCGTTCACACCTATCCCTTCGAATTGTCGGGCGGCTTGCGTCAGCGGGCGATGATCGCCATGGCGCTGGTCTGCCGGCCGGCCATCCTGATCGCCGATGAACCGACGACGGCCCTCGACGTCACCATCCAGGCGCAGATTCTGCAGCTGATGAAGGACCTGCAGCAGAAGTTGGGCATGGCGATCCTGATGATCACCCACGATCTCGGCGTGGTCGCCAACATGGCTGACGAAATCGTCGTTATGTATCACGGCAAGGTGATGGAGCAGGGAACGCTCGATCATATTTTCCGGCGCGCCGAGCACCCCTACCTGAAGGCTCTGTTAAAGGCGGTTCCACGCTTCAACATGGGCGAGGAACGCCTGGTGCCGATTCGCGAGATCAAAGCGCAGCCCGGCAGTCTGCTGAAACAGAAAGCACCCTGGCCCGAAGGCGCCAGCACGGCCGGCCCGCTGTTGCGCGTGCGCGATCTGTGCAAGTCATTCCGCACCCGCAAGCGATCGCTGTTCGGCGCCGGCAAGGCTAGCGCCGTGCGGGCGCTCGACAACGTGAGCTTCGATGTCCCGCGCGGCAGTTGCGTCGGGCTGGTGGGCGAATCGGGCTGCGGCAAGACCACCACCAGCAAGATCATCATGCGGGCGCTATCGGCCGATTCGGGCGAGGTGACGTTCAATAATCGCGGCCAGCAACTTGACGTTCTGCACCTCGCCCCCGAACAAACGCTCTCCTTTCGGCGGCGCATCCAGTACATCTTTCAAGACCCCTATAGCTCGCTCAATCCACGCATGACGGTTGGGCAGATCCTCAGCGAGCCGCTGATCATTCATGACGTCGGCTCCAACGAAGAGCGCATCGAGCGCGTACGCGAGCTGATGGAACTGGTCGGACTCAACGCCCACTTTCTTCGCCGTTACCCGCACAGCTTCTCCGGCGGCCAGCGCCAGCGCATCGGCATCGCCAGGGCCTTGGCGCTGCAGCCGGACTTGCTCATCTGCGACGAGCCGGTGTCGGCGCTCGACGTATCGATCCAAGCGCAGGTGCTGAACCTGCTGAAAGACCTCAAGAAGGAACTCGGCCTTACCTACCTGTTCATTTCGCACAACCTTGCGGTGGTCGATTACATGGCCGATCACCTGGTGGTGATGTGCGCAGGGCATGTTGTCGAGACAGCGCCGCGGGGCGAGTTCTTTCGCAACCCGGCGCACCCCTATAGCAAGGCATTGCTCGCCGCGGTGCCCGATCCCAATCCGGACACGCGACTCGACTTGCGAGCGCTGATGGACGGCAAGGCGTCCGACCCAGGGGCTTGGCCCGACCCGTTCACCTTGAACGGGTCGGTGCCGTCCCATATGGTCGATTTGGGAGGCGGCCATTTCGTGCGTATGGCCGACAACGACAAACGGGAGGACCGCACATGAAGGGAGCGTGGCGTCAAGCTGTGCTTTTGGCCGCGGCCACGTTCGTTTTGGCCGCGGTGACCGGGGCCGCCGCCCCTCCGGCGGCAGCCTTCATCGAACCGCCAATGCTGGAGGAACTGGTCAAGGCCGGCAAACTGCCCGCGATCGACCAGCGTCTGCCCAAAACCCCGGCAATCGCCAAGTTCGGCGGCGAGCGGGCCGCCGGCAAGCACGGCGGCGAGTTGCGCATGCTGATCGGCCGCTCGCGGGAAGTCAGGTTGATGGTCGTGTATGGCTATGCCCGCTTGGTCGCCTATAACGAGAAGCTCGAGCTCGAGCCGGACCTGCTGGAACGATTCGAGGTCAAGGACGAACGCGACTTCACTTTCCATTTGCGGCCCGGCCACAAATGGTCGGACGGCCACCCGTTCACCGTCGAGGACTTCCGCTATTGGTGGGAAGACGTCGCCAACAACAAGTATCTGTCGCCGACGGGAGTGCCGATCGAGATGCTGGTCGACGGCGAAGCGCCGAAGTTCCAGGTCATCAACGAAACGACCGTTCGCTTCACCTGGTCCAAGCCCAACACCTTCTTTATGCCGCGCATGGCCGGCGCGTCGCCCCTCTTCGTTTTCCGCCCGGCCCACTACCTCAGAAAGTTCCACGCCAAATATGCGAGCGAGGCCGAACTCAACGAACGGGTCGGCGGCGTGCGCAACTGGGCAACAGCCCACAACAAGCAGGACAACCTCTACGAGTTTGATAATCCGGAATTGCCGACACTGCAGCCATGGGTGAATATCACCAAGCCGCCGGCAACGCGTTTCCGCTTTGATCGCAACCCCTACTTTCATCGCGTTGACGAAGCCGGTCGGCAACTCCCCTACATCGACCGGGTCATCATGGCGCAGGCCTCGCCGCAGCTCATCGCCGCCAAGACCGGCGCCGGTGAGGTTGACCTGCAGGCACGGGGCATTCAGCTGTCGAACTACCCGTTCCTGAAGGAAGGCGAGAAGCGCAACAACTACCAGATCTACCTGTGGCGCGAAGCGAAGGGATCGCACCTCACCCTGTTTCCCAACCTCAATATCAACGACCCGGAGTGGCGCAAGATATTCCGCGACGTGCGGTTTCGCCGCGCCCTCTCTTTGGCGATCGATCGCGGCCTGATCAACCAGTCGCTCTACTTTGGCCTGGCCATCGAGTCGGCCAACACCGTGCTGCCGGAAAGCCCGCTGTTCAAAGACGAGTATCAAAAGAAGTGGATCAACTTCGACCTGCGGCAGGCCAATCGCCTGCTCGACGAGATGGGGCTCACCAAGAAGACCGCCGACGGCGTTCGCCTTCTTCCCGCCGGTCGTCCGATGGAGATCATCATCGAAACCGCCGGCGAGAACGAGGAGGAGACCGACGTTCTGCAGCTGGTCAAGGACACCTGGGCCAAGATCGGGATCAATCTGTTCATTAAGTCGTCGCAGCGCGAAGTATTTCGCAATCGCATCTTCGCCGGCGAAACCCAAATGTCGGTCTGGACCGGTCTGGGGAACGGTCGGCCGGCGGCCGATTTTAGCCCGATCGAGCTCGCCCCCACCTCACAGCAGGCCTACCAGTGGCCGAAGTGGGGCCAATTCTACGAGACCAAGGGCACCTCCGGCGAAAAGCCCGATGTGGATTTCGGTATTAAGCTAATGCAGCTCAACGACGCCTGGAACAACACCCAGTCGATCAAAGACCGTGAAAAGATTTGGCATGAGATGCTGGCCATTCACGCCGATCAGGTCTTGACGATCGGCATCGTCAGCGGCGTCCAGCAGCCAGTTATCGTGCGGAACTCGCTGCGCAACGTTCCCAAGGAAGCCATGTACTCATGGGACCCCGGCGCCTATTTCGGGGTCTATCGGCCGGACACGTTCTGGTTCGACCGCTAGTTCGGTACCGAGGGACCCGACCGTGGGAAGCGATCGGTAAGTCATGTTCAACTACCTGATTCGCCGGCTGCTGATCATGATCCCCACCCTGCTGGTGATCAGCTTCCTCATTTTCATCATCATCCAACTGCCGCCGGGCGACTACCTTTCCAACAAGATAGCCGAGCTACAGTCGCAGGGCGATCAAGCGGCGCTGGCCAAGATCGCTTTCATGCGCAAGCAGTACGGACTCGATCGGCCGTTTCTCGAGCAGTATCTGGTCTGGGTCGGGCTGTGGGTGGGACCCGATGGCATGCACGGCATGCTGCAAGGGTATATGGGGCACTCCTTCGAGTTCGACATGCCGGTCAGCGAGGTGGTCGGCGAACGCCTGTGGCTGACCATACTAGTGTCGGTAACGACCATCATCTTCACCTACATCGTGTCGTTTCCGATCGGCGTCTATTCCGCGGTCCGACAATACTCGATGGGGGACCATGTCCTGACCTTCGTCGGCTTCCTCGGTCTGGCCACCCCCAGCTTCCTGCTGGCGCTGGTGCTGCTCTACCTCGCCAATCGCTATTTTGGCACCGAGATCGGCGGGTTGATGGACGAGCGCTATCTCGGCCAGCCCTGGTCGTTGGCCAAAATGGGGTCGATCCTGGAACACTTGTGGGTGCCGGTGGTGGTGATCGGCACCTCGGGCACTGCAGGCATGATCCGGCGCTTGCGGGCAAATCTTCTCGACGAGCTGCAAAAGCAATATGTGGTCACCGGCCGGGCCAAGGGCCTGTCCAACTTCCGCCTGCTGGTGAAATACCCGCTGCGCATGGCGTTGAACCCATTCATCGCCGATATCGGCAACGTCCTGCCACACGTCATTTCCGGCGCCGCCATCGTTTCGGTCGTGCTGTCGCTGCCGACCACGGGGCCGATGCTGCTGCAGGCCTTGCAGGCCCAGGATCAGTTTCTCGCCGGATCGTTCCTGATGCAGCTGGCGGTTCTCATCGTCATCGGCATGTTTCTGTCTGACGTCGCGCTGGCCACGCTCGATCCGCGCATTCGCCTGGGCGCCGGAGGCACGCGATGACCGATCGCTCGCTGCCGCCGCTCGACCACTATGTGAGTCGAGAACCGTTCGACCCGTACGTTGTCGAAAAAATGACGGCGGAGCAGGAGCGCTTCTTCATGGCATCGCAATGGACGATGATGTGGTGGAAGTTTCGCCGCCATCGCCTTGCCGTCATTTCCGGAGTCATTCTCGGCGTTCTCTGCGCCTCCATTCTGATCAGCGAGTTCCTGGCGCCCTACGAGCTGAGTACCCGCCACGGCGGCCATATCTTCGCGCCACCGCAATCGCTTCATCTTTTTCATGACGGCGAATTCGTCGGGCCGTTCGTCTACGGCTACGACTTCAAGCTGAATCGGCAAAATCTGAAGCGCGAATACACCGTGAACACCAGCAAGGTTCAGCGGCTGCGCTTTTTCTGTAGTGGCGATGAGTACAAGTTCTGGGGCACTTTGGAGG
>SHVP01000021.1 GCA_009694165.1 Alphaproteobacteria bacterium | reverse complement strand
TGTCTAGGTAGTTTCGCAGTTGCCGCTGCGCCCAAGCGCGGTCGGACGCAAGGAGTGCGTCGTAACCGTCTATGTCGAGTGCGAGAACCGCCGTTAGTTTGGCTGTTGCCACCGCTTCTCCTCGCTCATCAACCGTTTCCTATACAGAGATGCGGAACGGCACAACCATTTGGTCACCGTGCAACTCTTTCGCCCGTGGACAATTTTCTCCAGGCCGTCCGACCGTGCCGACGCGTCCCCCAATGGCACCACAGCCCTCGGTTGAACTGCCGGTCGGCACAACCACTGCCTCGGCAGACCTGGTCGAGTGGGGGGGCGCCCCGTGTCCGGCCGTGGCACCGATGCTACCGCGCGGCGTCGCCCCGCAAGCCGGTTGCGGCGATACCAGCCAACGCGCAGGCCTCATCCTTGTCCGATGTATCGCCGGAGATTCCGACGGCGCCGAGAATTTCGCCCGACCCATCGCGGATTAGGACGCCGCCCGCAGCGGGAACCACTTTGCCGTCGGACATGGCGGCAAGGGCGGCGAGAAATGTCGGCCGACTCTGCATGCGTTCGGCGATCGCGGCGGACGACATGCCAAGGCCGAGCGCGCCCCAGGCCTTCCCGGTCGCAATCTGCGGTCGCAGGATCCCCGATCCGTCCTGGCGCTGAAACGCCAGGAGGTGCCCGCCGGCATCGAGCACCGCGACGGTCAGCGGCTGGCAAGCGGTCTCCTTGCCATGCGCGAGCGCCCGGGCGACCACGGCGTTGGCTTGTTGGAGGGTAAGTTGAGCCATAGCGAGGATTGTAGCGATATCTCGATGCGAGTCCTATGCTCGCGGCAGGGCCCAACGAAAGAACTGCCATGGCCATTCCATTCAATCGTCAGTTCGACTTCGAGTACGGTGCAGTGACTCCCGTCACGCCCCTGATTCGCCGCATCGTCGCGCGCAATCCTTCGCCCTTCACCTTTCACGGAACCGGCACCTACATCGTTGGCCAGGGCGAAGTTGCGGTCATCGATCCTGGGCCGGATTTGCCGGACCATGTCGATGCCATCAGCCAGGCCCTGGTCGGCGAGACGATCAGTCACATCTTGGTTACCCATACTCACTGCGACCATTCGCCCGCGGCGCGGCGGCTCCAACGCAGCCTCGGGGGGACTACCTACGGGTTCGGACGGCACGGATCGGGTCGGCCAGAGACAGGCGGCGACGTCGAGGAAGGGGCCGACCATGCCTTCACGCCGGATATCCGCGTGGGCGACGGCGACCTGCTGCAGGGCCCAGGCTGGACGATCGAGGCCGTCACCACGCCGGGGCACTGCTCGAACCATGTCTGCTATCGCCTGCGCGAGGAACAGGCTCTGTTCACCGGCGATCACATCATGGCCTGGTCGACCACCGTCGTTTCACCGCCCGACGGCGACATGCAGGCCTACCTGCGCAGCCTGCACAAGCTGCTACACGTCTCCGATCACATCTACTGGCCGACCCACGGCGGACCCGTTCGCGAGCCCCACCCATTCGTTCGCGCCTACATCGCCCATCGCGAGGAACGCGAACGCCAGATCGAAACATGCCTCGCTTCGGGCATCGAACTCATCGCCGAGATGGTGGCCCGCCTGTATGCCAACGTCGATCGGCGCCTCCACGCGGCGGCGGCGCGGTCGGTGCACGCCCACCTGATTCATCTGGTCGAAACCGACCGCGCGCATTGCGACGGTCCGCCCGAACTCACCAGCCGCTATCGCCGGCCCTCGACCACCTAGACCGTCGGCAGGCGATGATGGCGGTACTCCTCGCGCAACTTGTTCTTGAGTAGCTTACCGGTCGCCGTGTGCGGCAGTTGGGCGACGAAGACGACGTCGTCGGGCCACCACCACTTGGCCACGCGATCCTTGAAATAGTTGAGCATCGCCTCGCGCGTCAGGGAGCTACCCGGCCGGCGAACGATAAGCAGCAGCGGGCGCTCGTCCCATTTCGGGTGGGGGACGCCGATGACACAGGCTTCAGCCACCTCCGGGTGCCCGACCGCCAGATTCTCCAGCTCGATCGAACTGATCCATTCGCCGCCTGACTTGATCACGTCTTTGGACCGATCCGTGATCTGCATGTAGCCGTCGGCGTCGAGGGTCGCGACGTCGCCGGTATCGAACCAGCCGTCGGCGTCGAGAATTCGCCCGCCCTCGGCTTTGAAATAGGCGTCGGCGATCCATGGGCCGCGTACCTTCAGGTGGCCGAACGCCTTGCCGTCGCGCGGCTGTTCATTGCCGTTGCCGTCATCGATCTTTAGTTCCACTCCGTAGAGCGCGCGGCCCTGTTTCA
Source organism: Alphaproteobacteria bacterium (assembly GCA_009694165.1). Next base: position 27,857 of record SHVP01000021.1, on the reverse strand, counting down.
CCTGGACGTCGAGCTGACGCTCGCCGTCTTGCGCTGAGTGCTTGGGCAGCAGGCAGCCGACGACGCCGAGCGGGCTCATCTCGGTCATGCCCCAAGCATGCAGGACGCGGACGCCGAACTTACGCTGGAACGTGTCCATCATCGAGCGCGGCGCTGCCGCGCCGCCGATCACGATCGTCTTCACGCTCTTCAGTTGTTTTCCGCTCTCATTCAGGTAGTTCAACAGCGCGAGCCATACGGTGGGCACGCCGGCCAGGAACGTGACACGCTCGTTCTCGATCAGCTCATGCAGGCTGGGCCCATCAAGCTTGGCGCCCGGGAGCACCACCTTGGCCCCGCACATCGGCGCGGCGTAGGCGAGCCCCCAGGCGTTGGCATGAAACATCGGCACGACGGGAAGAATCACTTCGGCGCTCGACAGGTTGAGCGAATCGGGCATGCAAACGCCCCACGAATGCAGAACGGTCGAGCGATGCGAATAGAGCACGCCCTTTGGGTTGCCTGTCGTCCCCGAGGTGTAGCAAAGCGCCGCTGCGGCATACTCGTCGAACGACGGCCAGGCGAAGTCGCCGCTCTCGCGCTCGAGCAGGGTCTCATAGCAAAGTGTGTTGGCCAGCTTGCTGCTCGGCAGATGCGCCTTCTCCGTCAGCCAGACGATTCCCTCGACCGTCTGCAACTTGCCGGCAAGCGCCTCGAGCAACGGTGCGAAGCTAAGGTCGGCGAAGAGGTACACATCCTCGGCGTGATTGGCGATGTAGGCGATTTGCTCAGGAAACAGCCGCGGATTGATGGTGTGGAGAACGGCGCCCATGCCGGAAACGCCGTAGTAAAGCTCGAAATGGCGGTGAGTATTCCAGGCCAGCGTGGCCACGCGATCGCCGGGGCGGACGCCAAGCCGCGTCAGCGCCTGCGCCAACCGCCGCGCGCGCGCGACGCTGTCACGGTAGCGATAGCGATGCAGCGGCCCTTCGACCGTTCGCGTGACGATTTCGGTATCGCCGTGATAGCGCGCCGCGAACTCGATCAACGACGAGATCAGCAGCGGGTGATCGATCATAAGACCGCGCAGCATGTCGTCCTCCCTGCATTCCTGCCGCCCAGTCTGCGGCGGCCCCGAAAGATCGGCCAAGCAGCGCCGGCGGAGAGGCTAGTGCGACATCAACACCGGAATGCCGGATTGGACCAGAACCTCCGAGGTCGCGCCGCCGAAGACCAGGTGGCGGAGTCGGCTGCGGGTATAGGCCCCCATGACCATCATGTCGCAGCCGGCCTGTTGCGCGCCGCGCACCAACGCGTGGCCGCGACCGCCCCGGACGTCGTGGATGTCGACCGTCTCGGCGGTGACGCCGTGGCACGACAAATAGGTGACCAGGTCCTGGACCGCCGTGCCGCCGTAGTGGCGCTCGGGGAGCGCCAGGATAACGACCCGCTGCGCCGCGGTGATGAACTGCAGCCCGGCCTCGACCGCCCGTGTCGCCTCGATGGTGCCGTTCCAGACGACCGCGATGGTCGTGCCAAACGCACTGACCGCGCGCGGTGGCGCAATCAGAACCGGCCGCCCGGTCTCGAGCACGGCGATATCTATCGTGGTGCGCGTGGCGTCCCCCTGATTGGGCGAGCGGGCGACGACGATGAGATCGGACACGCGGCCGCGCATGGCTAGCAATTCATCCTCGCGCCCCAGCGCCGTGGCAAAGCTGGCGGCGAACCCGCCCGGCGCGCGCCCGACGGTAACCGGCGCGTTGCAGCGCTTGCAGGCGTCCTCGAACCGGCGGCGAGCTCGATCGCGCCGCTCTTTTCCTTCCTGTTCGACCGCATTCATGATGTCCCGGTGTATGTTGCTGGTCATGCCCTCGGCCATGTAGGCGGCGCTGCCGCGCGGGTCGAGCGAGACGTGGAAAGCCTCGACATGGGCGTTCATTTGACGACCGACCTGAAGGGCAGTATCGAGCGTCGTGTTCGGCTGCTCCATGCCGCTGACCGGCGCTAGGATGATGCGGACCGCCATGATGACCCCCCCCCCCTAAAACTGCACCGCGCGACCAACTGAATAATAGCATGTTTCAGCCTATCCTGCACATCGCGGGCGGCGCCTGACCTGCGTCAATGGCCGGTTTGGGCGGCCAGCACCGCACGTGCGCGGGCCACGACTTTCTCGAATGTCCCTTCCCCGTCGACGACGTGCCAGTCGATTGGCCCGATGTCGCGACCGAGTTGGAGATCGACCACCCGAGCGTCCGCGTCAGAAGCGTCGCCGCGCCTTGCCCCTACCCGCGCCCGTAGGGTGTCGGCCGACACCGCGAGCCAGATGCCGATGAAGGGAACGCCGACGCGGGCGGCTAGGGCCGCGATCGCGGCCCGGTCGGCCGACCGGTCGAATACGGCGTCCGCGACGGCGGCATAGCCGGAAACGAGGACCTTCGTTACCCGCTCATGCATAGCCGCATAGACCTTGGCCGAGACCTCCGGCCGATAAGCGTCGGCCGGCAGGCGCTGCCATGGGTCGAGACCGTGCAGACGCTTGCGCAGGACGTCGGACCGGATGACCAGCGCTCCCGGGAAGGCCCCGACCAGAGACGCCAACTGACGCCCGATCGTCGACTTGCCGGATCCCGACAGACCACCCACGGCCAAGAGAACCGGCGCCGGCGGCTGGAGAAAATCCAACGCTTCATCGAGGTAGGCGACCGCTTCCGCCCAATACCGATCGGCCGCCAACGCGACATACTCGTTGAGAACAAGGTTGGCGAGATCGCGGCGCCGCCGGTGGCCAACGTCCATCAGCAGGAACGCCAGGTCGTAAAGGACATCGCAGGTCGCCAACGCCTCATCGAACTCGATGGCGTTGAACAGCACCGGACGATCATCGATCAAGCAAATATTGCGCAAGTGCAGATCGCCGTGCACCCGGCGCACGAAGCCGCCGCTACCGCGGGCGGCCAGAAGGGCCTTGCGGCGCCCGAGTTCCGCCGTCGCCCGCGCGACAAACGTCGAAACCTTGTCCTGCCCCAATCGGTTGGCGTGTGACTGCAATTCGCCGGCCGCGATGGCCACCACCTGTTCAAAGGCGGCAACCGGGTCGACGTCGCGCTACACGGCGGCAGCACGGTGGAAGCGCACGATCTCGCGGGCCAACAAGTCGACATAGGCATCGGTCAGACGGCCGCGCTCGGCCAGTCGATCGAACAGCCCGTCTTCGTCAAACCGCGACATCACCACCACCCAATCGACGGCGTCGCCCACGCCGCGGAGAGCCAAGCTTCCGTCCGATTGCCGGACCACCGGCCACGCTGCGCGATAAATCTGCGGTGCGGTCCGGCGATTGATGGCGAGTTCAGCCTCGCACATGGCGCGCCGCCGCTCGACGGTCGAAAAATCCATGTAGCAGAACCGCACCGCCCGCTTCAGCTTGTAGGCGCGGTCGCCGGCGAGAAAGACGACGGCCCCGTGCGTGTCGATCCGGCGAGCGCTGGCACCGCCATGCGTGCGAGGGTCGGCCAGAAAAGCGATCGTCCCGCGTTGGTCCTCTATGATCGACATGCCGTCCCCGCCTAGCGAAACGCGGAATGTCCTTCCTGCAGGCCTTCCGGATCCTGATGGATGATGACTTCCGCGCCCGGGAAAGCCGACCGCACGTTGGCTTCGACTTCGTCGGCTACCTCGTGGGCGCGCTGCAGCGACATCGATGCCGGCAGAACGAGGTGAAACTGGATGAACGAATCGCGACCGGAAGCCCTGGTCCGCAGATCGTGGAGATCGAGCACCTCGGCGTGGGCGGTCGCGATGGCGCGAATCTGCTGCCGCTGCTCGTTCGGCAGCTCGTGATCCATCAGGGTGTTATACGAGCCACGCAGGATTCCCCACGCGCTGTAGACAACGACGGCGGCGATCGCGAGCGCAATGATGGGATCGGCGTAGAGCCAGCCGAGACTTCCGGTCAGTTCAAGCGCCACGATCACTCCGACATTGGTGAAGAGATCGCCCACGTAATGCAAAGAATCGGCGGCGATCGCTGCCGATTTCGTCTTGGCGACGACATACCGCTGGAGCGCGACCAACCCGATCGAGGCGACGATCGAAAAGACCATTACCGCCAGCCCGACCTCGCTGGCGCTGATCGCTTCGGGCCGGATGAATCGTTGTCCCGCCTCGATGATGAGAAACATCGCCGAGCCGATGATGAAAGCGGCCTGCGTCAGTCCTGCAATCGCCTCGGCCTTGCCGTGACCAAACCGGTGCTCGCGATCGGCCGGCTGCAAGGCATGACGGACGGCGAGCAGATTCACCAAGGACGCAAGAGCGTCGAGCGCGGAATCGATGAGCGTGCTCAGCATACTGATCGAATCGGTGACAAGCCAAGCGGCGAGTTTTGCCACAATCAAAGCGACCGCGACCACGACCGCCGCATTGGTCGCCAACCGCATCAGCCGAGCCACCGAGTGCGGCGTTTGAGCGGTCGCGGACGTCGCTGTCACCACCGTTTGTTCCTCACGGATAGAGAGCCCGCGCCACCCACGCCCCGCCGACGCGACGAAACTCGAGTCGATCATGCAAGCGCGATGGCCGCTCGGTCCAAAACTCAATCATGTCGGGGGCCAGGCGAAATCCCGACCAGAACGGCGGACGCGGCACCGGTCGGTTGGCATAACCAGTCGTCACCTCGGCGAAGGCGTCGTCGAGCGCCTGCCGCGAGGGCAGGATGTCGGATTGACGCGACGCCCATGCCCCCAGCTGACTAGTCCGCGGCCGCGAAGCGAAATAGGAGTCGGCCTCGCCAGCCTCGACCGGCGCCACCCTCCCCTCGACACGCACCTGGCGGCCCAAACTTTTCCAGTACATGGTCAGGGCTGCCCGTGGATCGCGACCGAGTTCGGCCGCCTTTCGGCTGTTCAGGTTGGTGTAGAAATCCAGGCCCTTCGGGCCCACCCCCTTGATGAGAACCATTCGCACGGCCGGCCCGCCGTCAGCCCGGACCGTGGCCAGCGCAGCCGCCGTCGGATTGACGCTCTCGCGCTCATTGGCCAGGGCAAACCAGGCTTCAAGCTGGGAAAAAGGATCGGCCGGGGGGCTGTTCACCGCGACTCCTTGCCTGCGCCACGAGGTTGCCACAATGGCCCACCACCCTACCGCCGAACCGCAATCGCGGTGACAACGGGCAGGGCTCTGGAATTCACCTCGGCCTTTTTCAATCTATATAATGGTCAAGTTCGCACCGGCAAACGAGCCGGCGGGGCTTGGGGCTGAAACCGGACGGGTACATATAGGAGTATATGCGATGAACCCCAATAACGCGCAGAGGAGCGCTCCAATGTCTTTAGCAAAAGTGGCAATTGTCGCCAGCCTCGGACTCGCGCTGGTGGCGTGTGAAGGCGTCGGCCAGAAACAGGGAGTCGGAACCGTTCTTGGCGGCGTCGGCGGCGCCGTGGCGGGCGCCCAGTTCGGCAAGGGTAAAGGTCAACTAGCCTCGACAGCGGCCGGCGCGCTGCTCGGAGCTTTACTGGGCGGCGAGGTTGGCAAGTCGCTCGATCAGGCCGACCGCCTGACGATGGAACGGACCACCAACCAAGCCTTGGAATCCGGCCGCATCGGTGCCGCCAGTGAATGGCGGAACCCCGACAGCGGTAATTCCGGGACGATCACGCCGACGCGGACCTATCAGAAAGCGGGCGGCGAATATTGCCGCGAGTTCACCCAGACGGTGAGTGTCGGCGGTAAGTCGGAACAGGCCTTCGGCATGGCTTGCCGTCAGCCCGACGGCACCTGGAAGATCGTCAGCGGGTGAGCGAGCCAGCGCCCCACGATCAAGCTGCCTTTCGGGGACAGCCCCGCCGCGTTCTTACCGGCGGGGCTGTCCTTTTGGCTCTCCTCGTCCTGGTCGCCGGGCAACCGGCCAAAGCCGATTTCGACGACGGTCTGAAAGCCTATGAAGGCGGTGACTTCGTCACCGCCTTCAATGAGTGGCTGCCGTTGGCGCGCAACGGCGACACCGCCGCGCAGCGGAACGTGGGTCATCTTTACCGCTTGGGGCGCGGCGTTCCCCCGGACTTCCAGGTTGCGGCGAATTGGTACCGCCGCGCCGCCATCGGCGGACTTACCCGCGCTGCCGGCAACCTTGCCGACATGTACCTACGGGGCCAGGGGGTTCCGCAAAATGCCAAGAAAGCGGCGGCGTGGTTCTTTCGCGCCGCGGTCGACGGCCATGCGATCGCCCAGTTCAATCTCGCTTTGATGTACGAGCGCGGCCTTGGCGTGAAGCAGAGCGACCAGCGGGCGGCCGGCTGGTACCAGTTGGCCGGCGAAGCGAGATCGCCGCGCGCGCTCGAGCTATTTGCCAACTTCGCCGAACGCAACGTCACGCCGATGGCGATCGAAGAACTGCGCGACGACCAGGATCTCGCCGATCCTCGCCTTTATGAGGAAGACGCGGCCGACGAGATCGCGGCGGCAACGCCACCCGCGGCGGCGCGCGGCCGCCCACCGGCGGCCAACGCCCCGGCCCGGCCCGGCCCGCGGGCGACTCCAAGCGAAACCGAAGCGGCCGCCGGCGATGCCGACAAGGGCGATGCGGCGGCACCCCCGAACCAGCGAACAGCCGCCGCCGATCGCGCGACGCAGCCGCCGCGCTCGCCGGTGTCGCCCAATCGCGACGACGATGACGACGACCCTTTCGCCAATCGTGACGGCGAGGGCAGTTCCCCGCCAGCCGCGACCCAACGTACGCCTCCGGCGCCGAGCGAGGCGGCACGTAACCAGCAAACGGCACGCACGCCAAAGGCGACTGCGACGGCCGAACCGCCGGCGCCCGCCCGCGAGGATGAGAGCGCCGATAGGCTTAGCGTCGAGGACGAGAACGATGCCGTGCCGCCGGCCGCCGCGGCCCAGCCCCCGCCCCCACCGGCGACCGCCGCACCGCCCGCTCCTGCCCGCGTCGCCTCGGCACCGGCCGCCCAGCCCAACGATGCAGCCCTGGTGAACGAGGGGCTGGAGGCCTATCGGCGTAAGTATTTCAAGGCCGCCCTCGAAGTTTGGTTGCCGCTCGCCAAAGCGGGCAACGCTGACGCCCAATTCTATGTTGGCGGCTTATACATGGACGGCTCAGGCGTCGCCGAGGACGTCATCCAGGCCCACACCTGGTGGCTGCTGTCGAGCGATCAGGGGCATGTCCGCGCCAAGGAGTTCCTTGGCTTGGTCAAGTCGGTGATGGACCAGGACCAAATCAAGCGTTCCGAGGAACTGGTTTCACAATTGCGTCCCGTCCGCCGCAACTAACGATGGCGCCCCTTTAACGGGCAATTAACTGCTCCCATCTGACGGTGGGACCATTCAGCAGCCGGTCAAATTACAATGCGTGATCCCTACCAGGTGCTCGGCGTCTCCCCCGCCGCGAGCGAGGCGGAGATCAAGAAGGCCTATCGCAAGCTGGCGAAGGCCCTGCACCCTGACATGCATCCCGGCGACCGCCGGACGGCGGAGCGATTCAAGGACGTCACGGCCGCCTATGACCTGCTGGGCGATCCAATCAAGCGCAAGCGGTTCGACGCGGGTGAGATCGACGCCCAGGGTCAGGAACGGCCGCAGTTCCACCATGCCTATGGCGGCGCGCGGCCGGGAGCAGCGCGCTCCGGACCCGGCGGTGCCGGGTTTGGCTTCGGCGCATCCCCCGAGGAACTGTTTGGCCAGTTTTTCGGCGGGTTCCGTCGCGGCCGGCGGCCGGCGGACACCGACGAAGCCGGCCCCGATCGCGCGACAGCGGCCCAACGTCTGGCCATGCGAATCACTTTTCTCGAGGCCGTTCGCGGCGCCACTCGCCGGGTGACCCTGCCCGATGGACGCACGCGAGACGTCAAAATTCCCGCGGGCATCGTTGACGGCCAGACGATCCGGTTGCGCGGCCAGGACGAACTCCGTTCACCGGATGTCCTCATTGAGATTCGTGTCGAACCCCACGCACAGTTCCGTCGCGACGGCGACGACGTCCACGTCGACCTGCCGATTACCCTCCGGGAGGCGCTCACTGGCGCCAAGATCGAGGTCCCCACTATCGATGGTCCGGTCATGATGTCGGTCCCGCGCGGCGCTAACTCTGGCACCATCCTGCGCCTGCGCGGCAAGGGCGTGCATCGGCCGCGCGCGAAGGAGGTCGGCGATCAGCTGGTGCATCTCGCGGTGACGCTGCCGGACGCGGCCGATGATGAACTGCGCGGCTTCGTCGAGTCGTGGGAGACCCGCCACCCCTACGACCCGCGCAAGTAGCGGCAAGACAAGGAAAACCGCCGGGCTCGCGGCCGGCCCTTCGTTTGACGACCCGAGTTGATCGTGTACCATGCCGCAGCCTGTCGCCCCGCTCGCGCCCGCGGCCGTTCGCTGCCGCGACAGCCACTCGGAGTTTGTCGATGAATGCGCCAGCCCGTCTGATGGAAGGGAAGCGGGGCCTGATCATGGGCGTCGCCAATGATCGTTCGCTCGCCTGGGGGATCGCCCGCGCGCTGGCCGAGCATGGGGCGCAACTGGCATTCACCTTCCAGGGCGACGCGCTGGGCAGGCGGGTCAAGCCGCTGGCCGCGTCGGTGGGATCCGATTTCGTGCTGCCCTGCGACGTCACCGACAACGCCGGCCTCGATGCAACATTTGCCGCGCTGCGCACCAAGTGGGGCTCGATCGACTTTCTCGTGCACGCCATCGCTTATTCCGACAAGGAACAGTTGAAAGGGCGATACGTCGACACCACTGCCGAGAACTTTGCGATGTCGATGAACATTTCATGCTTCTCCTTCACCGCGGTCTGCCGGCGAGCCGAGCCGCTGATGACCAACGGCGGCAGCCTGTTGACGCTGACCTATTACGGCGCCGAAAAGGTGATGCCGCACTACAACGTCATGGGCGTGGCCAAGGCCGCGCTCGAGGCGAGCGTCCGCTACCTCGCCGTCGACCTCGGCAAGAACAACATTCGCGTCAACGCGATCTCGGCCGGCCCGATCAAGACACTGGCATCGAGCGGCATCGGCGATTTTCGCTACATCCTGCGCTGGAACGAATACAACTCGCCGCTGCGGCGGACGACGACGATCGAGGACGTCGGCGGCGCCGGCATGTACCTGCTGAGCGATTTGGGCCGCGGCGTCACCGGCGAAATTCATCACGTCGACTGCGGCTATCACGTCGTCGGCATGAAGTCCGTCGATGCACCCGACATTGCCATCGTGCTGGCGGGCAACGAAGGAAGCGTGACGCCGCCGCCGGAACGCGCCCGCGGCTGCTGAGCGGCGACTTGTTCGCCTCACCGCACCATGTCGCATAACACGTTCGGGCATCTGTTCCGCGTCACTACCTGGGGCGAAAGCCATGGTCCGGCGATCGGCGCTGTCGTGGACGGCTGCCCGCCGCGGCTGCCCCTGGCCGAGGATGACATCCAGGTCTGGCTGGATCGCCGCCGGCCGGGTCAGTCGCGCTTCACCACGCAACGACGCGAGCCCGATACCGTACGCATTCTGTCGGGGGTCTTTGCCGGTGCCACGACCGGGACGCCGATCAGCCTGATGATCGACAACGTCGACGCGCGCTCGCGCGACTACGGCGACATCAAGGACACCTTCCGGCCGGGCCATGCCGACTATAGCTACGACGCCAAATACGGGATTCGCGACTATCGCGGCGGCGGCCGGCAATCGGCGCGCGAGACGGCGATGCGGGTGGCTGCGGGAGCGATCGCACGCAAAGTGCTCGGACCAACGATGACGATTCGTGGCGCGCTGATTCAGATCGGTCCGCACCGCGTCGACCGGTCGCGCTGGGACTGGAACGAAGTCGAGCGCAACCCCTTCTGGTGCCCCGACGCCGCCGCAGCGGCGACGTGGGAGACCTATCTCGACGATGTCCGCAAACGCGGCTCGTCTGCTGGCGCCGTCATCGAGGTGGTGGCGAGCGGCGTTCCCGCCGGCCTGGGTGCGCCGATTTACGGCAAGCTCGACGCCGATCTCGCCGCGGCGATGATGGGCATCAATGCCGTCAAGGGTGTCGAGATCGGTGCCGGCTTTGCCGCCGCCGCATTGTCGGGCGAGGAAAACGCCGACGAGATGCGCATGGTGGGCGGGCAGGTCGGCTTCCTCGCCAACCAGGCCGGCGGCATCCTCGGCGGCATTTCGACCGGGCAGGACGTGGTTGTCCGCTTCGCCGTCAAACCAACCTCCTCGATCCTGAGCGAGCGGCGGACGGTCGATCGCAGCGGCAACGACACCACGATCGTCACCAAGGGTCGCCACGACCCCTGTGTCGGCATTCGCTCGGTGCCGGTGGGTGAGGCCATGATGGCCTGTGTCCTGGCCGACCACCTGCTGCGTCATCGCGGCCAGGCCGGCTGACGCCTATTCGTGGAGGAACGATGTCCCAGCCCAGTCCTATCCATGCCTTGCGCCTGCGCGAGCCAGTCCGCACCGAACTCGACGCCGATCACCAAGCCTACTTCAAGAAATGCGAAGACAAGCTCGGTCTCGTCCCCCATGTGCTGCGCGCCTATTCGTGGAATCAGCGCAAGTTGCGGACGTTTGCCGCGTTTTACAACGAACTGATGCTGGGCGATTCGGGATTGAGCAAGCTCGAACGGGAGATGATCGCGGTGGTGGTCTCGTCGTTGAACCGCTGCTTCTATTGCCAAGTCGCCCACGGGGCGGCCGCCCGCCAGCTGTCGGGCGATCCAGTGCTGGGCGAACAGCTGGTCATGAATTACCGCGCGGCCCCATTGTCAGGGCGTCACCGGGCGATGCTCGAATTCGTCGAGCGCCTCACCACCGACTCGGCTACCGTCGGCGAAATCGATCGTCAGCGACTGCGCGATGCCGGCTTCAGCGACGCCGATATTTGGGACATTTGCGACATCATCGGCCTCTTCAATATGACCAACCGGGTCGCGGCGGGCGTCGACATGGCACCCAATCCCGAATACCACGCGATGGCCCGCTAAACGCTCAAGGACGACAAAAGACGGCGACCAGTTCGATGTGGGGGGCCCACAGGAACTGATCGACTGGCGCGACGCGATCGAGTCGATAGCCGCCGTCGACCAAAGTGCGGGCGTCGCGGGCGAAGGTCGCCGAGTTGCACGATACCGCAATCACCAACGGCACCCGTGCACCAGCAAGCTGCGCCGCCTGCTCTGGCGCACCGGCGCGCGGCGGATCGAGGATCACGGCGGCGAACCGTTTGAGATCGGCGGCGAGGAATGGCCGGCGGGCGAGATCCCTTTGTTCGACCGTCAGGCGCAACGGCGGGCCCGATCGGGGCGCCTGAGCGGCGGCCGCTTTCAGCGCGGCCACCATCGCCGCGTCGCCATCGACGGCGTGTACCGCCGCGCCCCGCGCCAACGGCAACGCGAAGGTCCCGAGGCCGCAGAACAGATCAATCACCCGTTCGCTCGAGCCGACGGCATCGACGACCAGGCGCGTCAGTTCGGTTTCTGCTTCCTCGGTGGCCTGCAGGAACGCCCCCGGCGGCATGGCCACCGCGGTGCCGCCGAAACGAACCGTTGGCGGACCGTGCTGTACAACGAGATCGACAAAGCCGTGGCGCCCCAGCCACGCCACTCTGATCACCCGGTGCTGCCCGGCAAACCGTGCCAGCACCTCGCGCAACGGCCGATCGGGCGGCGGCAAGTCGGCGACGACAACATCGATGCCGCCCTCGCACAGGGTGAGATCGACCTGGCCGACCAAGCCGTCAGGAAAATGGGCGCCGATCAGGGCACGCAGCGGGATGAGCAACTGCGTCAGTTCCGGACGCAAGACGGGGCAGCGTTCGACATCGACGATGTCGTGCGCCTGGCGACGCCGAAAACCGAGCACAGCGGTTCGGCCGCGACGGCGAAACGACAGCGACGCCCGCCGCCGCGTACCCGGCGTCGTGCCGACGAGCGGAGCGACGGCGACATCGCGGATGCCGTGTTGGCCCAACGCCAAGACGACCTGTTCGCGCTTCCACAACCGATAGGTTGCGTCCTCAAGGTGTTGCACGGCGCAACCGCCGCAAGTGCCGAAATGCGGGCAGCGGGCGGCAACGCGGTGCGGCGACGGCTCCAGCACCTGGTCGAGCGCGAAGACGACCTCGGCGGACAGCCGGTCCGTCTTCGCGCGAACCAGCCGAATTCGGTCTCCTGGTAGGGTCATCGGGATGAAGCGCCGACCGAGCGGCGTGTCGACCACGCCTTCGCCGCGGTGGCTGAGGTCACGCACGGTAACGTCGATTGGACCGGGGTCGAGGGCCGGCGGAGCGCGCCGTCGCTGCTTGCGCCGCGTCGGCTTGGCGAAAAGAACGCGCCGGCTAGGCAGCGAGGGCGGTTCGTTCTTGGCCACGAGCCCGTTCCGCGCCGGCCGCGTCCCCCCCGGCGTCGAGGGCGAGGGCGAGATTAGCCCAGGCGATGGCGCTGTTGGGTTTTTGTGCCACCCGCTCGGCGCACAGCGCCCGGGCGATCGCCCATTGCTTGGACTTGAGCGCCGCCTCGATCAGCATCAAGGCAAAGACATCGCGCTGCGCATGGCTGCCACCGATTCGCGGCAGCTGTTCGCGGATCGGCAACAGCAGGCCGACCGCCTTCTCGTATTCGCGGCGACGGTAGGCGATCGTCGCCTCGGCGAGCGGCGCACCGACATCGTGGTTGGCTAGCGGCTGATGTCGGTGAGCGACGGGGCGCTCGCGCATACGCGCAACCATTTCGGCCGCCTTTTCCTCGCGGCCACCCGCCACCAGCGCCATGACGTAGTGGGCGTCGGCGAACGCCATCAGCCCGTCCTGGGCGCGCGCCTCGCACCGTGCCGTCAGCTCCGCCCAGCGATGGCCAACGTCGACACCGCGATCTTCCAGGCGCAACAGCATCGCGCAGGCATTGGTGATGTCGAGATATTCGTCGGACTGATCGGAACGATACTTGCTGTCGTGCAGCGCCAGGACAGCGTCAAACTCGCGGCGCTCGTAGTGGTGCAGGGCTTGGTGCCACCAGACGTGATAGGCGAAGTTATTGGCGTCGCGCCAATACGGCGCCGTCTCGTCGATCCAACGGATTCCTTCGCGATGGCGCCCCTGCGCCTCGAGAACATGCGCCACCGCATGAACCGCCCAGATGTCCTTTGGCTGGGCGGCCAAGGCCCGGCGTCCGACGTCCTCCGCCGCCGCGTGGTCGCCGCATTCCTCTAGGCCGAAGGCGTGCATGCCGCGCAGATAAGAGGCGTCGCGACTGCCGCTCGGCCAGTCGGGCAACGCCCGCGCCACAACGTCGCGGCAGCGGGCGGCATCCCCCATGTAGAAGTGGACGAAGTGAGCCAGCCGCAGCCCCAGAATGTCGCGCGGCCAAACGGTCAGGATGGCGTCCCATTCGGCCACCGTTTGCCGGTAATCACCCTCGCACCAAGCCTTGAGCGCGGCGACATGGAGCCGCTCGCGGTCGTTGGCCGACCGCCGGCGTACCGCGTCGGCCGCTTGACCCTGCGATTTTTTCGCGCGCTCCTCGAGCGCCGGTACAGCGAAGAGCTTGAAGAAATAGCCGCGCAGGCAATGACCGAGGATCATGTCCGGGTCGGCCGCCATCATCGCCTTCAGGCGGTCGCCGGCTGCGCGATCGAGTTCGAGATAGGCAGTGATCGTCTCGCTGTACCGATCGGCGGCTTCCTGCGAGTCGGCCGTCATCTCGAGTCCGTAGCAATCGATCGGCATTTTATGGATTCCTTGTCGCCGATGATCGTAGGTGCAGCGCCCCGGCCTAGGCAAGCTGGCTATACTCGCCGGAACCGGATCGGAGGTCGCCGTGGATTTCTAGTTGAGCAGGGCCCAACGCGAGTTGCAGGAACGCGCCCGTGCGTTGGCCCGCGGCGAGATTGCGGCCCGCGCCGCCGAGACCGATCGCAGCGAAACTTATCCGTGCGAAAACGTCCGCGCCCTTGTGCGCGAGCGGTTGGTCGGCCTCACCATCCCGCGGGCTTATGGCGGTCATGGTCTCGGCTACCTCGATGCCGTTCTGGTCATCGACGAAATGGCCCAGGCATGTGGCGTGACCGGTCGGATCGCGGTCGAAACCAACATGGGGGCGATCGGGGCAATCATGGCCTATGGCACCGAGCCGCAAAAGCGCCTGACCGCTAATCTGGTCCTCGCCGGCGACAAGCCCGCCATCTGCATCACCGAACCGCAAGCCGGCAGCGCCGCGACCGAGATGACGACGCGCGCCGATCGCCAGGGCGATCACTACGTCCTCTCCGGGAAAAAGCATTGGATCACCGGCGGCGGCGTCTCGCGATTGCATCTCGTCTTCGCCCGCGTATTCGACGAACGGGGCGAGCAGGACGGCATCGACGGTTTCCTCGTCGTGCGCGACCAGGCTGATGGACCCATCGTCGGCTGGCGCGAGGCCACCCTGGGTCTGCGCGGGCTCCCGGAAACCGAAATCCTGTTTGCCCAGGTGGCGGTCGCCGAGTCGATGCGCCTGCCCTCGCCGCGGGGAACCGCAAAGGGCTTCGCCGACCCCATGGATGCCTATAACGGCCAGCGTGTCGGCGCCGCCACGGTGGCGTTGGGCCTCGGCCAGGGCGCCTTTGATCTGGCGCGGGACTACGCGTTCGAGCGTGAGCAATTGGGCCGGCCGATCGGCGAGTTTCAAGGCCTGCAATGGATGTTGGCCGACATGCACCTCAAGACGACGCTCGCCCGCACCATGATCTACCGAGCCGCGACCGGCGGCGGCGTCTTCCCCGATCCGACGGACGCGGCGGTGGCCAAGATCTATGCGGCCGAAATGGCGATCGAAGTGACGAACGCCGCCTTGCAGATCTTCGGGGCACGCGGTTACTCCCGCGACTGTGCGGTCGAGCGGATGCTGCGCGACGCCCGCATGTTCACTATCGGCGGCGGAACCGTTCAGGTGTTGCGCAACTTCATCGCCGGCAAGATCCTGGGTCGCTCGTTGCCGCAGACGCGGGACGGTTACATGAATGAGCCGCTGACCCGGGCCCGGCGTTAGCCATCCCGGCGCGCCACGATGAGGAATTCCTTGTTGCCGGCCGGGCCGGTGATCGGACTGTCGATCACGCCAAGAACGGTCCACCCGCTTTGCATCGCCAGCCAGCGCGACACGCTCTCGCAGACCTCGCGATGAAGTTGCGCATCGCGCACGACGCCGCCCTTGCCCACCCGTCCCTTGCCGACCTCGAACTGTGGTTTGATGAGGGCGATCAGGAATGCGCCGGGCGCCGTCAGCTCCAGCGGCGCGGGCAAGATCACGGCGAGGCCGATGAAACTGGCGTCGCAGACGACGACCTCGACCGCTTCCGGAATCGCGCTCCGGTCGAGGTAACGGGCATTCGTGCGTTCCAGCACGACGACGCGGGGATCGTGGCGCAGCTTCCACGCCAGTTGGCCATGGCCAACATCGACCGCGTAGACGCGCGCGGCGCCCCGGGCGAGCATCACGTCGGTGAAACCACCCGTCGATGCCCCAATGTCGAGGGCGATGCGCCCGGCGACATCGATGCCAAAATGATCGAGTGCCGTCGCCAGTTTGACGCCGCCACGCGACACCCATGGATGATCGGCGCCGCGCAGTTCGAGGGTATCGTCGCTGGCAATCGGCTCTCCCGCCTTGGCGATGAGCCGATCACCGACGAACACCTTGCCGGCCAGAATCAACGCCGCGGCCCGGTGGCGAGACTCGACGAGTCCCCGTTCCACCAAGGCACGGTCCGCGCGCTCCCGTCTCTTACGAACCATGTCCTAGGCTCCCCGTCGCGGCGCTAGGATTTCTGCCGGCCGCCGGTCACAATTCCGCCAAAGTTACTACCTCGGATAGGTGCATGTTGGCCAAGCTGTTCCTCATAGGGGTTGTGTTCGCGGCGATGGCAGGGGCGCTCCCCGCTGGCGCGGCCGAACCGTCCACTGCGGCGGCAAAATCACCGGTCGTGGGTCAGAACCTGAACTGGAAGAAGGTGAACGCGAGCCTTCGTGCCTATCTGTGTTCGGCCAATGGACCGCCCACCTGGTGCGGAGAAGCGGCGATGGCAAAGTTGATCGCCGACCGGCGGGCGAAAGAGAACGGCGGCAAGCGGCCGTTGCGCGGCCGCACGGCGGGGGCACGCGAACCAAGCCGATCCCCAAGAGCATCGGAGACGACGATTGTCTCCGCCTCGCGGCCAAGCTCGCTCACACGCCGCCCACCGGCGCGGACATCGCCACCCTGGAACGGCGCGGCTTCGAGGACCGCGACGGCGGCGCGCTCGAAATTCTCGGCTACACCTACGCGTCGGGATGGGGGCGGGCTCCCGATTACCCGCTGGCCTACGAGTACTATGGACTGGCGTTCATCCTGGGGTCGGCGCCGGCGCGGGCCAACCTCGACAAATTGTGGCCGTCGATCCCCGAAGCGGTCCAAATCACCCTGAAGATGCAGTTCGAAACCGCGTTCCCCAACGGCGTCCCCGCGACCATCGCACCCGAGAGCGAGGAACCGCCCCTGGAGGCGGACAGCACGCCCAAGGACAGCGACGACCCCTAGGCGCGCGCCGGAGCCTGCGCGTCGCTTTTGCCGAGCGCCCCCAGAACCGCTTGAACGATTTGCGGGGCATTCAACCCGGCCGCGTCGTACATGGCCTTGGGTGTGTCCTGGTCGATGAACCGATCGGGCAAGGTCAACGTACGGATCTTCACCCCCGAATCCAGCAGTCCGGCGCGGGCCAGGAAATGCAGAACCGTGGCGCCAAAGCCTCCGGTGGAGCCCTCTTCGACCGTCAGCAAGACCTCGTGATGGGCGAGCAACTGTCGCACTAGCGATTCGTCGAGCGGCTTGGCGAAGCGGGCGTCGGCGACGGTCGTCGCGAGACCCCGCGCCGCCAGTTCGTCGGCGGCGGCCAGGCATTCATGGAGGCGTCCACCCAGCGACAACAGCGCGACCACCGAGCCTTCTCGCACCACCCGCCCGCGCCCTAGCGGCAGCACCAACCCCTGCGCCGGCAGGGTCACGCCAAAGCCGTCGCCGCGCGGGTAGCGCAGCGCACTGGGACCGTCATCGATCGCCGCCGCGGTCGCCACCATGTGCTTCAGTTCGGCTTCATCCGCCGCCGCCATGACGACGAAGCCGGGCAGGCAGGACAGAAAGGCAAGATCAAACGCCCCGGCATGCGTCGGTCCATCGGCGCCGACCAGACCAGCCCGATCGATCGCGAAGCGTACCGGCAGCCGCTGGATGGCCACGTCGTGCACGACTTGGTCGTAGGCGCGCTGCAGGAACGTCGAATAGATGGTGGCGAACGGCCGCAATCCTTCGGCCGCCAAGCCGGCGCAGAAGGTCACCGCGTGCTGCTCGGCGATGCCGACGTCGAAGCACCGCTCGGGGAAGCGTTCGCCGAAGTAATTGAGGCCGGTTCCTGACGGCATCGCCGCAGTTACCGCTACCACCTTTTCGTCGCGTTCCGCCACCTCGATCAAGGCGTCGGCGAAGATCTTGGTGAACGGCGGGGCGTTCGACTTGGCCTTGGCCTGCGCGCCGGTGATCACGTCGAACTTGTTGACGCCGTGGTACTTGTCGTCTGATTTCTCCGCCGGCGGATAGCCGCGGCCCTTCTCGGTCATGACGTGCAGAAGCACCGGCCCTGGCGTCTCGCTATTGCGGATGTTTTTCAGAACCGGCAGCAGATGACCGAAATCGTGGCCGTCGATCGGGCCGATATAGTAGAAGCCCAGCTCCTCGAACAGGGTGCCGCCGGTGGCCATGCCGCGCGCGTATTCCTCGGCCCGGGCGAGCGTGAGCTCGATGCGCGCCGGCAGGCGATGGGCGATTCGCTTAGCCGTCTGGCGTAGGGTGCGATACTGCGGCGAGGAGATGAGCCGCGACAGGTAGGCGCTCATCGCGCCGACCGGTGGCGCGATCGACATGTCGTTGTCGTTCAGGATGACGATGAGGCGGGTATCCATTGACCCGGCGTTGTTCATGGCCTCGTACGCCATGCCAGCGGTCATGGCGCCGTCGCCGACAACGCAAATGACGTGGTTCTTGCGTCCGGCGAGGTCGCGGGCAACCGCCATACCAAGGCCCGCCGAGATCGACGTCGAGCTGTGCGCCGCACCGAATGGGTCGTATTCGCTCTCTGCCCGCTTGGTGAATCCCGACAAGCCGCCCCCCTGACGCAGGGTGCTAATGCGATCCCGTCGTCCGGTGAGAATCTTGTGGGGGTAGCTTTGATGGCCGACGTCCCAGATCAAGCGATCGTCAGGCGTTTCGAACAGATAGTGAAGGGCGACCGTGAGTTCGACGACCCCGAGACCGGCCCCGAGATGTCCGCCGGTGCGCGATACAGCGTCGATCGTTTCCGCCCGCAATTCGTCGGCAACCTGGCGCAGCGATTCCACCGGCAGGCGACGCAGGTCGGCCGGCAGGTGCAACGTGTCGAGCAGCGGGGTCTTAATGGACACCACACGGTTCCGTGGTCAGGGCGACCGTACTCGGCCGCCCGCGCTAAGCCTAAGCCCGACGGTTAATAACAAATCCAGCCACGGCGCGCAAAAGTCTGGCCTGTTCGCCAAAGGGCTGAAGATGGTGGATGGCCTGCGAAGCCAGCATTTCCGCGTGTTGCCGGGCACGCTCGACGCCCAACACGCGGACCAGCGTCGCTTTCCCCGCCGCCGCGTCCTTGTGCACGCGCTTTCCCATCGCGACCGGATCGCCCTCGAGGTCGAGCAGGTCGTCGACGATCTGATAGGCAAGGCCGATGTCGTGGGCGTACCCATGCAGCGCCGCACGCAACGGGCTCGCCGCGCCCCCGAGAATGCCGCCAGCCTCGCAGCAAAAACCGATCAGGGCGCCAGTCTTCATCGATTCCATCCGCGTAATTTGCGCCGGCAGCAGCTCCTGCTCTTCGCCCAACAGGTCGATCATCTGACCACCCGCCATGCCGAGGCCGCCGGCGGCGACGGCAAGGCGGTGAACCAGCTCGGCGCGGACCTCGCCGAGTTCGTGGGTAGCTGGGTCGGATAGAACCTCGAACGCGAGGGTCAGCAAGGCGTCGCCGGCCAACACCGCCGTCGCCTCATCGAACTGCACGTGCGTCGTGGGCCGGCCGCGCCGCAGGTCGTCATCGTCCATGCACGGAAGATCGTCGTGCACGAGCGAATAGCAATGGACAATCTCAGCCGCGGCCCCGACGCGCAAGGCGCGCTCACGCGACACCGCAAACAACTCCGACGACACCACCACCAGGAACGGCCGCAATCGCTTACCGCCCGACAGCGTCGCGTAGCGCATGGCCTCGAACAGACGCCCTTCCAATCCCTCGTGGGTGGGAATGATGTCGGCCAACACCCGATCGACGTCGCGGCCGACGTGCCGCAACACGACCTCAAGGTCGACATTGTTCATTCGATCTCGACGGCTTCGGTGCCGACATTGCCATCCGCGCCCGGCACGATCTTGTCGATCTTTTCATGGGCCGCGCGAAGTTTTTCTTCGCAGTATCGACGCAGTTGCGTGCCGCGCACATAAATGGCGATCGAATCTTCGAGGGATACGTCGCCCGCCTCGAGCTTTTGGACGATCTCTTCGAGGGAGGACAACGCCTGCTCGAAACTCATTTTCCGGATGTCCGGCGGCAGCTCACTGTCTTTGGTAGCCGGGGCGCCGACCATGCTTTCCTCCATCTTGCGGGGCGCCGATCTTAGGAACGGCCCCGGGGTGCGGCAAGAAACCTACGTCGCCGCCATCAACGCCTCAACATGGGCGGCGACGCTGCGACCGAGCGCATCCAGGTTATAGCCACCTTCGAGGGCGGCGACGATGCGTCCGGCGCAGCACTGACGCGCGACCTTGGCGAGCTCGGTCGTGATCCAGGCGTAGTCGCCGTCCTCGAGTTGAAGGTGCGCCAGCGGATCCTCGCGGTGGGCATCAAAACCGGCCGAGATGAAGAGGAACTCTGGCGCGAAACGCTCGAGCGCCGGCAGAAGTTCGCCGCTGACGCGCGAACGAAACTCGCGCGACCCGCTGCCGGGCCGGAGCGGCACGTTGACGATGTTGTCGGCGACGCCGCGCTCTTCACGGCTGCCGGTGCCGGGGTAAAGCGGAAACTGGTGGGTCGATGCGTAAAAGAAGTGCTCGTCGTCCCACGCCACCGCCTGGGTGCCGTTGCCATGATGAACGTCGAAATCGACCACCGCCACCCGTGTCAACCGGTGGCGGGCGCGCACCGCCCGGGCGCCTACGGCGACACTGTTAAACAGGCAGAAGCCCATGGCGCGGGTAGGCTCGGCATGGTGGCCCGGCGGGCGCACGGCGCAAAAAGCGTTGGTCGCCTCGCCCGCCATGACCGCATCGACCGCCGCCACCACCGCGCCAGCAGCGCGGAGCGCCGCTTCCCCCGACCCCGGTGACAGCACGGTGTCCGCGTCCAAGGCGACGGCTCCTTTTTTTGGTACCGCCGCCAGAACCTGATCGATGAAGCGCGCTGGATGGACGAGGGCTAGAACGTCGCGGTCGGCGGCAGGCGCCTCCCGCCGGACCAGCGGGTCGAAGGCCTTGGCCGACAGCGCCGTCATAACCGCCTGATACCGCTTGGGCGACTCCGGGTGGTAGGCTCCCGGATCATGGGCCAGGCAGGCGTTGTGGTGTACAAGCATGGTCGCCATGGGCGGTGGTCTCGCCAATACGTGAGGTGAGTGAAGTTCCGCGGCTAGCGGGGGGATTCTAGCATAGCTAGCCCGCCGGTCGCCGGTGCGGTCAACCGTCAGCAGAAAGGGTAGTTGTGCGTATTGTCACCCAGGCGTTGGTAGTGGTTGTGCTTGCCGCCGGTGGCGCCGGGGCTTGGTACTACACGCAGCAGAAAAGCGAGTCGGCGCCCCAGCGCGCGGCACCCCAGGCTCGGGCCGTCGTCGTCGAGGTCGTGCGCAGCGAGGTGGGGACGATCAGCGATATCGTCGAAGCCGTCGGGTCGGCGCGGGCCAACGAAGCGGTTACCCTGACGCCCAAGGTGGGCGGTCTTATTCGCCGGTTTACGTTCACCGAAGGCCAGCGCGTCAAGGCCGGGCAGGTGGTGGTGGAGCTCGACTCCAACGAATTGGAAGCCAAGCTACAAGAGAACCGGGCACTGCGCGAAAACACCATACGTCAGCTCGAGCGGGCCCAGCGCCTGCTGCAGATGCGCAGTGTCGCCCAGGCGAAGGTGGACGACCTCGAGGCCCAACTGAGCGCCTCCAATGCGCGGATCATGGCCGATGAAGCGAGGCTGGCGGACTATTCTATTCGCGCGCCATTTGAGGGCAAGGTCGGCCTGCGCCGCGTCAGCGTCGGCGCTATGGTGACGCCCGGCGTCGAAATCGCCACGCTCGACGATACGACGAGCATGAAAGTAGATTTTCGCGTGCCGGAATCGGCGCTACGCGCGATCAAGGTCGGCACCAAACTTGAGGCGCGCACCCCGGCCTATCCGGGACGGACGTTCCCCGGCACCGTGACCACGATCGGCACCCGCGTCGACCCGGCCACCCGTTCGGTCGAGCTCCGCGCCGACCTGCCCAACCGCGACGACGCGCTGAAGCCGGGCATGTTTATGACGGCGAGCCTGATCGTCGAGACCCGCGACAACGCCGTGCTGGTGCCGGAAGAAGCGGTCGTCTCCGCCGGCGAGCGCCACATCGTCTACACGGTCGTCGACGGCAAGGCCAAGGAGATGCCGATCGCCATCGGCCAGCAAGCGGGCGGCAAGATCGAGATTCGCAGCGGATTGCCCGCCGGCACGACGGTCATCGTCGGTGGCGTCCTCAAGATCCGCGATGGCGTTCCGGTCCGCCCGGGCGGTACACCGCCCGCCGGTGCCCCGGGCCAGGGCCCTCCCGCCCGCCCAACCAGCTAGGGACCGACCCGATGGTCATTTCCGACCTTTCGATCAAACGGCCGGTCTTTGCCACGGTGGTGAGCGCCGTCCTAATCCTGTTCGGCGTTTTCGCCTTTTTTCGCCTGACCGTTCGCGAGCTACCCAATATCGATCCACCGATCGTGTCGGTCAGCGCCGTCTACCTGGGCGCGTCCGCCGAAATCATCGAGAGCGAACTGACCCAAGTGCTGGAAGACGCTATTGCCGGCATCGAAGGCATTACCCGCATCATCTCGTCGAGCCGGGAAGATTCGGCCGCCATCACCATCGAATTCGACCTCTCGCGCGACATCGAAAGCGCGACCAACGACGTGCGCGACCGGGTCGCCCGCTCGGTCCGCTTGCTGCCGCGTTCGGTCGACACCCCGCGCGTGGCGAAGACCGAATCCGATGCCCAGGCGATCATGTGGGTAACCTTGACCAGCGATCGACAGTCGATCATGGAGTTGACCGACTATGCCCAGCGCTACGTCTCCGACCGGCTGTCGACGGTGCCCGGCGTGGCCCAGATCCTTATCGGCGGCGGTAAGGACTACGCCATGCGGATATGGCTCGACAAGCGAGCCCTCGCCTCCCGCGCCCTGACCGTCGCCGACGTCGATCAGGCGATCAAGAAGCAGAACATCGCGCTGCCCTCGGGCCGCATCGAAGCACCCCAGCGCGAGCTGTCCGTACGCACCGAATCGACGCTGTCCTCGGAAGACCAATTCCGCAACATCGTCATCGCCGAACGCGGCGGTTTCTTCATACGCCTGGGCGAAGTCGCCGAGGTGCAGTTGGCGCCGGAAAATGACCGCACCGAATATCGCGTCAACGGCAAGACCTCGGTCGGCATCGGCATCGTCAAGCAGTCACGGGCCAACACACTCGACGTGGCGAATGGCGTCAAGAAAGCGGTCGCCGAGATCACGCCCACCCTGCCCCCCGGCGTAACCGTCAACCGTTCCTACGACCAGTCGCTGTTCATCCAGCGCGCCATCGAAGAGGTCTACGTCGCGCTCAGCATTTCGCTGGGCTTGGTGATCGCGATCAACTTTGTCTTCTTGCGCAATCTACGCGCCACCGCCATTCCGGCGATCGCCATTCCGGTTTCGGTCACGGCTACCTTCATCGTTCTCGCCGCCCTCGGCTACTCGATCAACATCCTCACCCTGTTGGCCCTGGTCATCTCTATCGGCCTCGTCGTCGACGACGCTATTGTGGTGCTGGAGAACGTTCATCGCCGCATCGAGGAAGGTGAACCGCCCTTGCTGGCGGCCCTGCTCGGCACTCGCCAGATCGCGTTCGCGGTCATCGCCACGACCGTCGTGCTGATCTCGGTCTTCGTGCCCATCTCGTTCATGGCCGGCAATACCGGCCGGTTGTTCAGCGAGTTCGGCATTACCGTCGCCGCGTCAGTGATGTTCTCGGCCTTTGTCGCCCTCACGCTGACGCCGATGCTGTGTTCGATCTGGTTGCGCCCGCCGAAAGACGAAGGCTGGCTGTTCCGCATGAGCGAGCACGGCTTCAAGGCGCTTCATCGCGGCTATCACTGGGCGATCGACCGAACACTGCGGATGCCGGTCGTCATGATCGCTATCGCCGTCGCTTTCTCGGCCGCTGCCGTCCAGCTCTTTCAGTCGATTCCGCAGGACTTCGCCCCAGTCGAAGACCGCGGTACGTTCTTCGTGTCGGTATCGGCGCCGGACGGCGCCAGCATCAACTTCACCCGCCGCAACGTCAGCCTGGTCGAGCAGCGCCTGATGCCGCTCGTCAACAAGGGCGAGGCGCTGTCCATCGTGTCGCAGATCGCTCCCTCGTTCGGGCGGCCAGGTCCGGTCAACCAGGCATTTTCGCTGGTGCAACTGGCGCCATGGGAGGAGCGGACGCGCACCCAGCAGGACATCGTGCGCGAGATCTTCCCGCAGATCGCCGGCATTCCGGGCGTAAGAGCCTTCGCCGTCAATCCGGCCACCCTGGGCCGCAACCGCTTCGGTGCGCCCATCCAGCTGATCATCGGCGGCCCCAACTATGAAACGCTGGTCGAATGGCGCGACCGCATCATCGCCCGGGCGGAGGAGAACCCCGGACTCGTCGATCTGGCCTCCGATTACCGCGAGAACCAGCCGGAACTGAGGATCGAGATCGAGCGCAACCGCGCCGCCGACCTCGGCGTATCGATCGACGACATCGGGCGCACGTTGGAGACGTTCCTCGGCTCGTCGTTCTCGACCACGTTCGATCGCGACGGCAAACGCTATAACGTGGTGCTGCAGGGTAAGCTCGACGAACGCTCCAGCCCGGGCGATCTCTCCAGTATCTACATTCGATCGGCCCGCGGCCAACTGATCCCGCTGTCGAGCCTGGTGAAGACGAAACAACGGGCCGCGGCCAAGGAACTGAAGCGCGAAGACCGGTTGCGCGCCATCACCGTCTCGGCGTCGCTCGGCCCGAATTTCACGCTAGCCGACGCCGTCACGTATCTGGAGCGTATCGCCGGCGAAGAACTGCCGCCGGCGGCGCGGGTCACCTTCGGCGGCCAGACCCGCGAGTTCAAGGAATCGAGCGGCGCCCTCTATTTCACGTTTGCGCTGGCGCTGGTGATCGCTTTCCTGGCCCTCGCCGCCCAGTTCGAGAGTTTCGTGCACCCGTTCATCATCATGTTATCGGTGCCGCTCGCCATCACCGGTGCGCTGATCACGCTGCGTTTGGCCGGCCAGTCGCTCAACATCTACAGCCAGATCGGCATCATCATGCTGATCGGCCTGACGGCGAAAAACGCCATCCTGATCGTCGAGTTCGCCAACCAGCTGCGCGACGCCGGCAATTCGATTCGCGACGCCGTGCTGGAAGCGGCGACCATCCGCCTGCGGCCCATCCTCATGACCTCGATCGCGACAGCCGGTGCCGCGGCGCCGTTGGCGTTTGGTTCGGGGGCGGGCTCGGAAGCGCGCCAGGCGCTTGGAACGGCGGTAATCGGCGGCGTCGGCTTCGCCACCTTGCTGAGCCTGTTCGTGGTGCCGGTCCTCTACCTGATGCTCGCCCGCTTCACCAAGCCCATGGGCTACGTGGCCAAACGCTTGAGCGCCCTCGAAGACGAGCACAAACCAAAAGCGACCGCTCCGGCGCACGCCGCCGAATAGACGGCCGACGGCCTGCCTGATGCCACGCAGCTACTGCGCGGCTTGGCTCTTGCCGCGCTCGTATTTGGCCTTTTCCTCGGCCACCAGTTCCTTCTTCGACAGTTTGCCGACCAGGGTTTTGGGCAACTCCCGACGAAATTCGATGTGCTTGGGCACCTCATGCCGGCCGATGCGTTCGCGCAGGAAGGCCGTCAGTTCGTCGGGGGTCAGATGGTTCCCGGACTTGAGCTTGACGAAGGCCTTCACCGCCTGGCCGGTGTAGTCGTCGGGAATGCCAATCACCGTGGCCTCCTCGACGGCCGGATGTTGATAGATGCCTTCTTCGACGGTGCGCGGAAACACATTAAAGCCGCTGACCAGGATCAAATCCTTGATGCGGTCGATGATGAAGGTATAGCCGTCCGGATCGAGATAGCCGACGTCGCCGGTGTGAAGCTGGCCATCGATCAGTACCTTGCGGGTTTCCTCCGGCCGCCGCCAATACCCCTTCATGACCTGCGGGCCTTCGATGCAGATCTCGCCCACCTCGCCCTGGGGCAGGATGCGGTGCGGATCGTCGCGATCGGTAATGATGATGGTGGTGCCAGGCAGCGGCAGGCCGATCGAATTTTCCTTATTAACGCCCTCGAGCGGATTGCAGCACACCACCGGCGAGGCCTCGGTGAGACCGTAACCCTCGACCAGCTTGCAGCCGGTCAGGCCTTCGAAGCGCTGCTTGATCTCGAGCGGCAACGGCGCGCCGCCGGAAATGCACGCCTTGATGCAGGTGAGGTCGTACTTGTCGAGGTCCTTGTAATTGATGATGGCGGTGTACATGGTCGGCACCCCCGGCACCATCGTCGGCCGTTTCTTGTCGATGTCCTTGAGCACGGGCACCAAGTCGAAACGCGGATGCATGATGATCTCGGCACCCATATGGATGCTGTAGTTCATCACCACGGTCATGGCGAAGACGTGAAAGAACGGCAGAACGCCCATCATGCGTTCGCGCCCGGGCTCGGCGCCGGTGAACCACATCGCCGCCTGCACCGTGTTGGCATAGACGTTGCGATGGGTCAGCATCGCTCCCTTGGAGACGCCGGTGGTGCCGCCGGTGTATTGCAACACCGCGATATCCTCGGCGGGGTCGATGTTGGCAGGGAAAAACCGCCCGTCGTTGTTCATCAATTCGCTGAACGACAAGTGTTCGGCGTCGTTCGGCACTTTGGCGACGTCCTTGGCCTTGACCAAGGGGAACAGAACGTTCTTCGGAAACGGCAACACCTCCGGCATCGTGCCGACGATCAGTTTCTTAAGCCGGCTCTTGGCCAGCATCGACTCCATCTTCGGGTAGAGCGCCTTCAGATTGAGCGTCACCATGTAGTCGGAATGGGAGTCCTCGATCTGCGCCAGCAGCTCCGGCTCGGAATAGAGCGGGCTGAAGTTCACCACCGTGCCGCCGGCCTTGAGGATGGCAAAGTAGCTGACAATGTATTGCGGGCAATTGGGCAGAAACAGGCCGACATGGATCCCCTTGCCGACGCCGAGCTGTTGCAGGCCCGCCGCGGCATGGTCGATCATCCGCCCGATTTTGCCGTAGGTGTATTTACGGCCGAGGAAATCGACGCACGGCCGATCGCGGAAGCGATGGACTGCGTCGTCAAACAAGGCGTAGAGCGGCTTGAGCGGAATCTTCGCGTTCCAATCGACCGCCGCCGGGTAGTGTTTACTCCACAACATCGTCAACTCTCCCCTTGGCGGCATGCTAGCGCCATTCAGGGCCCGCGGCCAATGCGGCCCGCGGGATGCGGCCCCCTGGCCTCTTAACGACCCTGGAATTTGGCCGGACGCTTTTCCAGGAAGGCAGTGACACCCTCGACGAAGTCAGCGGTGGCCGCCGACTCGGCGAAGTGTTCGACCTCGGCCGACAGCTGGTCGGCGAAGGTCGAATAGGCTGACCGCTGCATCAACTGCTTGGTGCGGGCAAAGGCCTGGGTGGCGCCCGAGGCCAAGCGGCCGGCGAGGTCGGCCACCGTTCGGTCGAGGTCCGCGCGCGAGACGACGCGATTGACGATCCCGAGGGACTGCGCGGTCGGCGCATCGAGGCGCTCGCCGAGGAAGGCGATCTCCATCGCCTTCTTCAGCCCGACGATGCGCGGGAGAAAGAAGCTCGACGAACCGTCAGGCGACAGGCCGATCTGGTTGTAGGCGAGCGTGAACTTGGCGTCGTCCGCGGCGACGGCCAGATCCGACAGCAAGACGAGCGACAGGCCGATCCCCGCCGCGGCGCCCTGCACCTTGGCGATAACGGGCTTGGGCATCTGCGCCAAGCTGAGGATGGCGATGTGAATGACCTGCAGCAGGCGCCGTTCTTTGCGATAGCGTTCGTCGCCGCTAAGCCCAGCCAGGGCACGAAACATCGTGATGTCGCCGCCGGCGCAGAAGTGATCGCCGGCCCCCTGCACGACGACGCAACGAATAGCGGGATCGCGCTCGACGCGGCCGCTCACGTCGATCAGCGCCTCCGCCAACTCCTCGTTGAGCGCGTTCAGCACCTGCGGCCGATTCAAGGTGATCCAGCCGGTCGCGTTCTTGACGTCGAGGGTAACGGGAGCGGTCATGACACGCCTTGGCAGCCTGACGCCATTGGGGAGCCTCTCCCTTCGTCAGGGCAGGGCGAAGCCCGCAGTCTATGCCCGCATCAAATCGGGCTCGATCGCGTAGAGCGCAGCGGCACCCCGCGTGATCGGGCCGAGCAAGGCCGCGGCGGGCGGCAGCAGCTGCTCGGCAAAAAATCGTGCGGTGGCGATCTTCGCGCGGTAGAACGCGGCGTCGCCGGTCCCGCGCCCAAGCGCGGCGGACGCAGCCACGGCCG